>NZ_DAMCCR010000141.1:0-8931 GCF_032058845.1 Pseudomonas sp.
TCGAGACCCACGACACCATCGAGGACATGCTGCGCTACGTGCACCTGTCGCCCGAAGAGCTGATGACCCACTACCGCGACAAGGTCGCCAGCGCCAAGATCACGGCGCGTGAACGTACGCAGTACCTGGATGCCTTGCGTTTGGGGCTGACTCGCTCGTCCTATCTGTCGTCCTGAAGAGACGAGCTCGTCCAGCTCACTGCAACCCTTTGTAGGAGCGGCTTTAGCCGCGATGGCCGGCGCAGCCGGCCCAAGGCTGCCACCTCAATTCATCTGTTATTGCGCGGTGTCTGAGGAAGGCCGGCCACGCCGGCCATCGCGGCTAAAGCCGCTCCCACACTGAGGAAGGCCTGCCACCGCCATCCATCTGCCCTCACGCCGCATTCACAGCCACCCCCCGCGCCTGTGCAACCGCCAGGCGATCCCACCCAGGGTCATCGCCCGCAGCGCCATGAACGCGAGAAACGCCAGCCATAGCCCATGGTTGCCCAGCCCGCGCAGTGCCAGGGCCAAGGGCAGGGCGATCAGCACCGAGAGCAGCATGGCATTGCGCATTTCCCGTGCGCGGGTGGCGCCGATGAACAAGCCGTCGAGCAGGTAGCTCCACACCGCCACCAACGGCAGCACGGCAAGGTAGGGCAGATAAGGCTCAGCGGCCTCGCGCACGCTGACGATGTCGGTCTGCAGTGCGATGAACAGGTGGCCGCCGGCCAGGAACAGTACGGCAAAGATCAGGCTGATCAGCAACGACCAACCGCCGGCCACCACCAGCGAGCGGCGCAGCACCTCGCGCTGGCGGGCACCGATGGCGTGACCGCACAACGCTTCCACCGCATGCGCCAGGCCGTCGAGGGCGTAGGCGACGAGCAGCAGGCCATTGAGCAACAGGGCATTGGCGGCCACGGTCGCCTCACCCAAGCGCGCACCTTGTACGGTCAGCAGCAGGAACACGCATTGCAGCGCCAGGCTACGCAGAAAGATGTCGCGGTTCACCGACAGCAGCGGTCGCCAGGCCGGCCAGCGGCGCAGCGCCGACCAGACGATACGCCCAGGGTACGCGCGCAGTGCGGGGCGGGTCAGGGCCAGGCCCAGCAAGGCACCGCTCCATTCGGCGATCACCGAGGCCCGCGCCGAGCCGACCACGCCCCAGTCCAGCCCGAGTACGAACCACAGGTTCAGCGCGATGTTCAGCAGGTTGGTGGTCAACAGAATCGCCAACGGCGCCCGGGCGTTTTGCGTGCCGAGGAACCAGCCCACCAGCGCATAGCTGGCCAGCGCCGCGGGCAGGCCGAACAGGCGGGTGTGGAAGAAGGCTTGCGTGCCTTGCTGCAAGGCGGCGCTGGGCTGCATGGCCTGCAACGCCAGTTGACTGAACGGCACCGCGACCAGTGCGACCAGCAGCGCCAGCCCCACTGCCAGCAGCAACCCTTGAACCAGCACCTGGCGCAGCGCATCGCCATCACCGCGCCCTGCCGCCTGCGCCGCAAACCCCGTAGCGCCCATGCGCAGGAAGCCCATCAGCCCCATCATGAAGGTGAACAGCATCGCACCGACGGCCACCGCGCCGAGCTGATGTGCGTGGGGCAGATGACCGATGACCGTGCTGTCGACCAATGCCACCAGCGGCACGCTCAGGTTGGACAGGATCATCGGCGCCGCCAGCGCCCAGACCTTGCGGTGGGTGGGGCGGTGGCGCCAGTCGGTGAGCAGTGAAGGCATGTGGCTCCAGAAAGTGGCCAGGCCGAGCTCCTGATGCGGCTATCAGTGACAAGGCTTAGGCTCTGTACGAAAAGTCTTGAGACGAAGGTCAGGCAAGGCGAAAACCGGCGAGGAACGGCCGGGGTCGCGCTCGACTGTACTGGAGTACATGAGCATTCCGAGCCGGTTTTCAACGCAGCATGAACGAGTATCAAGGCTTTTCGTACAGAGCCTGGGAGCGATCATTCGCTATCTGCGGTAGGAAAGGTGCTGGTAGACACAGTAATGATGAGGTCATCGGCGCCCGGGTTCGTTCTCCCGCTGGCCACCACTGCCGCTCACGTGTCTAGCTCAAGGTGCCGCACATCGGGCTTGCGCGCTTGCAGCGATGCACAGTCTACCCGCCTCTCAAGCGCGCTACATATTTTGTAAAGTATCGCTTGGGTACAGCAACCATTACCCACCACCACGGTCTCAGATCACGCATCCCTCCGAGTGAATCGCTTCCCGGTGGGCTATAGTTGCCGCCCTTACGACCACGCTGCCGAAGAGTCCGACCCTCATGTTCAACAAAGGATTGTTGCTGGCCTGTGCGCTGGCACTGCTCAGTGCCTGTGATTCCTCGACCTCGGAGGCGCCCAAGTCAGCGCCGGCCGACCAGCCTGCGGCCGCAGCCCCTGCCCAGGCCGCGCCCGCCAAGCGTGAAGACCCGGCGGTGCTGGCCAAGCGCTACGAGGGCCGCGAGCTGAACGTGCTGGATGTCTCGGAAGTGCAGGTCGACGGCGCCAGTGCGCTGTCGATCAGCTTCTCCGCGCCGCTGGACGCCGAGCAGGACTTCGCCAGCAAGGTGCACCTGGTCGATACGGTCAAGGGCAAGGTCGACGGCGCCTGGGAGCTGTCCACCAACCAGATGGAGCTGCGCCTGCGCCATCTCGACCCGCAGCGCAAGCTGGTGCTGACCGTCGACAAGGGCCTGCTCGCCGTCAACGGCAAGGCGCTTGCCGCCGACGCCGTGAGCCGCCTGGAAACCCGCGACATGCAGGCCACCGTCGGCTTCGCCAGCCGCGGCTCGCTGCTGCCTACGCGCCTGGCTGAAGGTCTGCCGGTGATCGCCCTGAACGTCGACAAGGTCGATGTCGAGTTCTTCCGGGTCAAGCCCGAGATGCTCTCGAACTTCCTGGTCAACTGGGGGCGCAACAGCAGCCTGTACTACTACCAGTCCAAGGACACCCTGGACATGGCCGAGCTGGTCTACAGCGGCCGTTTCGACCTCAACCCGGCGCGCAACACCCGCGAGACCGTGCTGTTGCCGATCGCCGGGATCAAGCCGCTGCAAGAGCCCGGGGTGTACCTGGCCGTGATGCGTGCGTCTGGCGTGTACGGCTACTCCCAGCCGGCCACGCTGTTCACCTTGAGTGACATTGGCCTGTCCGCGCACCGCTACCGTGATCGCATCGATGTGTTCAGTCAGGCCCTGGAAGGCGGCAAGGCGCTGAACGGCGTCAAGCTCGAACTGCGCGACGACAAGGGCAAGCTGCTCGCCCAGGCCAGTACCGACGGCGACGGCCACGCGCAGATGCCGATCAATGAAAAGGCCACCACCCTGATCGCCACCCAGGGCGTGAACACGACGCTGCTCAACCTGAACACCGCCGCCCTGGATCTGGCTGAATTCGACATCACCGGCCCGCAGGCCAACCCCCTGCAGTTCTTCGTCTTCGGCCCGCGCGACCTGTATCGCCCAGGCGAAACCGTGCTGCTCAACGGCTTGCTGCGCGACCAGGACGGTAAACCGGTCAAGGCCCAGCCGATCAACGTCGAAGTGCGTCGTCCGGATGAGCAGGTGAGCCGCAAGTTCGTCTGGGAAGCCGATGCCAACGGCCTGTTCCAGTATCAGCTGCAGCTGTCCAGCGAAGCCCCGACCGGCCGTTGGCAGTTGCTGTTCGATCTGGGCGGCGGTCGCAAGCAGGTCTTCGAGGTGCTGGTCGAGGACTTCCTCCCCGAGCGCCTGGCGCTGGAGCTCAAAGGCAGCCCCACACCGCTGACCCCTGATGAAACGGCGCACATCCAGGTCAATGGCCGTTACCTGTATGGCGCGCCCGCCGCGGGCAATCGCCTCAGCGGCCAGGCCTATGTACGCCCGCTGCGCGAAGCCGTGCCGGGCTTGCCGGGTTACCAGTTCGGCTCGGTCAGTGAAAGCGATCTGAGCCAGGACCTGGAACTCGATGAAGTCACCCTCGACCAGGCCGGCAAGGCCAGCCTGGACATCGAAAGCCGCTGGGCCGAGGCCCGTTCGCCACTGCAACTGACCGTGCAGGCCAGCCTGCAGGAGTCTGGTGGCCGGCCCATCACCCGGCGCCTGGAGCAGCCGATCTGGCCGGCCGAGCGCCTGCCCGGGCTGCGCGGGCTGTTCGACGGTGAAGAAACCGACAGCGATGCAGCCGTGGAATTCGAAGTGCTGGTCGCCGACCGCGAGGGCAAGAAGCTGGCGGTAGACGACCTCAAGGTGCGGCTGATTCGCGAGCGCCGCGACTATTACTGGAACTACGCCGACGACAACGGCTGGAGCTACAACTTCAACGAGAAACTCCTCACCGAAAGCGAAGAAACGGTCAGCATCAAGGCCGGCTCCACCGCCAAGCTCAGTTTCCAGGTGGAGTGGGGCCCATACCGCGTCGAGGTGGAAGATCCGCAGACCGGCATCGTTTCCAGCGAACGCTTCTGGGCCGGCTACCGTGCCCAGGACAACGCCGAAGGCGGCGCCGTGCGGCCCGATCAGGTCAAGCTGGCGCTGGACAAGCCGGCTTACGGCGACGGCAGCACCGCCAAGGTCACCGTCACCCCACCTGCCGCCGGTAGCGGTTACCTGATGATCGAGTCGGCCGACGGCCCGCTGTGGTGGCAGGCCATCGACGTGCCGGCCGACGGCAAGACCTTCGACATCCAGCTCGACCCGAAGTGGGCGCGCCACGACCTGTACGTCAGTGCCTTGGTGATCCGCCCCGGCGAGCGCAAGGTCAACGCCACCCCCAAGCGCGCCGTGGGCGTGCTGCACTTGCCGCTGCAGCGGGCCGAACGCAAGCTTGCGTTGACCCTGCAAGCGCCTGAGAAAATGCGCCCCAAGCAACCGTTGAGCGTCAAGCTCAAGGCGCTGAATGCCGATGGCAGCGTGCCAAAACAGGTGCATGTGCTGCTGTCGGCGGTTGACGTCGGCATTCTCAATATCACCGACTTCAAGACGCCCGACCCCTTCACCGGCATGTTTGGCCGCAGGGCCTACGGCGCTGACCAACTGGACATCTATGGGCAACTGATCGAAGCCGGGCAGGGCCGCCTGGCCAGCCTGGCCTTCGGTGGTGACGCCGCCATGGCCAAAGGCGGCAAGCGCCCGAACACCACGGTGACCATCGTCGCCCAGCAAAGCGTCCCGGTGACCCTGAACGACCAGGGCGAAGGCGTGGCCACGGTCGATATCCCGGACTTCAACGGTGAGCTGCGGCTGATGGCTCAGGCCTGGACCGACGATCATTTCGGGGTTGCCGAAGGCAAGACCGTGGTGGCTGCGCCGCTGATTGCCGAGCTGTCGGCGCCGCGCTTCCTCGCCGGCGGTGACCGCACGCGCCTGGCGCTGGACCTGGCCAACCTGTCGGGCCGCGCGCAGCAACTGACCGTGCAACTGCACACCGAGGGGCAGATCAGCCTCAATGGCCCAGCCGAGCAACAGGTCAGCCTGGCCGAGGGGCAGCGCAGCACCTTGCTCATCCCGGTCGAGGCCCAGGGCGGCCTGGGGCAGGGCAAGGTGCAGGTGCAGGTCAGCGGCCTGCAGTTGCCCAACGAGCCGACCACGGTGTACAGCCGCGACTGGACACTGGGCATCCGCCCGGCCTACCCGGCGATGCTCAAGCACTACCGCGTGGCCCTGAAGGACCAGCCGTGGAGCCTGCCTGACAACGACCTGGCGGCCTTCGAGCCGGCTGGTCTCGAGGCCAGCCTGGTGTTGTCGAGCCGTCCGCCGCTGAACCTGGCCGAGCAGATCCGTGCCCTCGAAGCCTACCCCTATGGCTGTCTGGAACAGACCACCAGCGGTCTCTACCCCTCGCTGTATGCCGATGCCGCAAGCCTCAAGCGCCTGGGCATCAAGGGTGAGCCGGACGATGTGCGCAAGCGCAAGATCGAGGTGGGCATCGAGCATTTGCTGAGCATGCAGCGCTTCAACGGCAGCTTTGCGCTGTGGAGTGCCGAGGGTGAAGAAGAGTACTGGCTGACGGCGTATGTCACCGACTTCCTCCAGCGCGCCCGCGAACAAGGCTTCGGCGTTCCGGCCGACGCCTTGAAGAAAGCCAACGAGCGGCTGTTGCGCTATGTGCAGGAACCCAACCTGATCGAAGTCGACTACAGCGACAACGCCGCCCACACCCGCTTCGCCGCACAGGCCTACGCTGCGCTGGTGCTGGCGCGTAACCAGCAGGCGCCGCTGGGCGCCTTGCGCAGCCTGTTCGAGCGTCGTACCGATGCCCGCTCGGGCCTGCCGCTGGTGCAACTGGCCGTGGCGCTGGACAAGATGGGTGACAAGCCGCGCGCCCAGCAGGCCTTGCAAACCGGTCTGGCGATCGGTCGCGCCAAGGGCTACATGGCCGACTATGGCAGTGCCCTGCGTGACCAGGCGCTGATCCTTGCCTTGCTGCAGGAGAACCAGCTGGCCGGCAATCAGGTCGATCAGCGGCTGTTTGCGCTGTCGGACGAGCTGGCTGCCAGCAACTGGCTGTCGACCCAGGAGCGCAACGCGCTGTTCCTCGCTGGCCGCGGCCTGATGAGCAAGCCGGAGTCCGCCTGGAAAGCGCGGCTGGACAGCGCCGGTGAGGTGCGTGAGTTCGACAACGGCGAGTCCGGCATGAAGCTGGAAGGGCCGCTGCTCAGATCCCCGCTGACCGTGCAGAACGAAAGCGGCGACACCGTCTACCAGCAACTGACGCTGTCTGGCTACCCGCGTCAGGCGCCAGCGCCCCAGAGCAACGGCATGGAGATTCGCCGCGAATACCTGGGCCTCAACGGCCAGGCGCTGAACCTCGGCAACCTGCGCAGTGGTGATCTGGTGCTGGTGCACCTGGCGCTCAAGTCCAAGGACCGCGTGCCGGATGCCCTGGTGGTCGACCTGTTGCCAGCGGGCCTTGAAATCGAAAACCAGAACCTGGCGCAAAGCTCGGCCAGCCTGGACAACGCCAGCAGCGCCGTGAAGCAATGGCGCGACTCGATGCAGAACGCCAACGTCGTGCACCAGGAGTTCCGCGACGACCGTTACGTCGCTTCCCTCAAGCTGGAAGGCTATGGCACCACGCACCTGCTGTACCTGGCTCGCGCGGTGACGCCTGGCAGCTACCGCATTCCGCCGCCGCAGATGGAATCGATGTACCGCCCTGACATCCAGGCGGTGGGTGAGAGCCTTGGGGAGATGTTGATCAAGGCGCGCTGATGGGCGAACGGGGCAGGGCTGTCGGCCTGCCCCGAGCAACTGCCGGAACGGCTGCAGGATGGCCGCAAACACGGGTCAGATGCCGAAGGCGCAGGAAGCTTGTAGGAGCGACTTCAGTCGCGATGGGCTGCGCAGCAGCCCCCATGACTGCGGTCGCGTTTTGCCTGACAGTACGCGGCGCTTGAATCAGGCCGGCTACGCCGGCCATCGCGGCTGAAGCCGCTCCTACAGAGAGTTAAGCCGGAAGAAATCACTCCTACTGAAGAACGCTATCTGTAGGAATGACCGGTCCGGCGCTCCGGTCAGTCGCGATGGGCTGCGCAGCAGCCCCAACCGCCGCAATCGCGTTTCATCAAGACGATACGCGTCGTGCGACGCTTGTCTCAGCTGACCAAGACGTCGCCCTGGGCGTCCCTGGGGATTCGTGCTGCATCAGCGACCCGCATGTAGCTCCATGCATCGAAGCGTCACCCCGCCGCCACCCTGCGAAGGCTACCGCCCGTCAATGCACCACCCAGCTCATCACCCACAGCCCAAGCAGCCCCCAGATGATGCCGAGTACGATCGATGCCCGCATGAACGCACGCACTGCCGAGTACAGCAGCATCAGGCCGACGATCAGTGCCAGAATGCTGATCAGCGAGGTGTCCATGCCCAGTGTGCGGGACAATCCGTCGATGAAATTGCCACCGGCATTGGCCAGCAGGTTGAACAGACCGCTCATGGCATCGACGACAATGCGGATCAGCGATCCCAGTGCCTGGCCCAGCCATTCGAAAAAGCCTTCTACATGCATGATGATTTCCTGATGAACGATTCGGTCTCTGCGCTTTGGCCATCATCCTGCCAGGTCGGTTCCCGATGGCAAGCGAGGCGCCGTTTGAAAACGCGCGCGATCACCCTCCGGCAACGTGCAAACGGCCTGGCCACTCTCGGTTCTGCAGGTGTCCATGAGCGTTTCTGAGCGCTTTGCCCAGCACCGTGAGTGGGTATCAAGGCGTTTCAGACAATGCCGGATGCGCCCACGCAGTCGCCTCGGTCGCCTGCTGCGTGCGGTCATGCTCGGCACTGCGCTGCTCATGGCGCTGCTGTGGCTCGCCGACCGCCTCTGGCCACTGCCGCTGCCGGGCGATGACCTGGCCCGCGTAGTGCTGGCCGAAGACGGCACCCCGCTGTGGCGCTTTGCCGATGCCGAGGGGGTGTGGCGCTATCCGGTCGGTGCCGATGAGGTATCGCCGCTGTACTTGCAGGCGTTGCTGACCTACGAGGACCGCTGGTTCTATCAGCACCCTGGGGTCAACCCGATGGCGCTGGCGCGGGCTGCCTGGCTCAACCTGCGCGGCGGGCGCGTGGTGTCTGGCGGCAGCACCTTGTCGATGCAGGTGGCGCGATTGCTCGACCCGCACGACCGCACCTTGCGCGGCAAGCTGCGCCAGCTGTGGCGCACGGCGCAACTGGAGTGGCACCTGTCGAAAGCGCAGATCCTGCAGATCTACCTCAACCGCGCGCCTTTCGGCGGCACCTTGCAGGGTGTGGCGGCCGCCAGCTGGGCGTATCTGGGCAAGTCGCCGCTGCACCTGACCCATGCCGAGGCCGCCTTGCTCGCGGTGCTGCCCCAGGCGCCGAGTCGCTTGCGCCCGGACCGTCATCCGCAACGTGCCCAGGCGGCGCGCGACAAAGTGCTGCAGCGCCTGGCCGACTACGCAGTGTGGCCTGCGGCAAGCCTGCGCGAGGCCCGCGAAGAACCGCTGTTGCTTGCCCCCC
>NZ_DAMCCR010000142.1:0-8871 GCF_032058845.1 Pseudomonas sp.
CCGACGGCATCTTCTACAACCAGGGCCAGGTGTGCACCGCCGCCTCGCGCCTGTATGTCCACCAGTCGCTGCTCGATGACGTGCTCGACGAGCTGCGCCGGCACGCCACCGCCCACGTGGTCGGCCCGGGCCTGGACCCGACCAGCACGCTCGGCCCGCTGGTCTCGCAGCGCCAGCTCGACACCGTCAGCGGTTACCTGCAGCGCGGCCTGGCCGATGGCGCTGAACTGATCTGCGGCGGCCAGCGCCCAGCGCATCTGCAACGCGGTCATTTCATCGAACCGAGCGTGTTCCTCGACCGCCAGGAGCGCAGTTGCGTGGCCCGCGAAGAGATCTTCGGCCCGGTGCTGACCGTGATGAGCTGGTCCGAGCCTGAAGAACTGGTGGCCCGCGCCAACGATTCACCGTACGGCCTGGCCGCCGGCCTGTGGACCAACGACCTGCGCGCTGCGCACCAGTTGGCCGCGCAACTCAAGGCCGGGTCGGTGTGGATCAACTGCTGGAACGTGGTCGACCCCGCATCGCCCTTCGGCGGCTACAAGCAGTCCGGCTGGGGCCGGGAAATGAGCAAGCACGTCATCGACGCCTACACCGAGACCAAAAGCGTGTTCGTCGACCTCGCCTGACAACACCACAACACACGAGGATTCAACATGGATCTGCAACTGCAAGACCGCGTCGCCATCGTTACCGGCGGCGGCATGGGCATCGGCAAGGAAGTGGCGCGTTTCCTGTCCCAGGAAGGCTGCAAGGTGGTGATCTGCGCCCGGCGCATGAGCTACCTGGAAGAAGCCGCCGCCGAGATCACCGGCGAGACCGGCAACGAAGTGCTGCCGCTGTTCTGCGACACCAACGACATGGCCGCGGTCAACACCATGGTCCAGCAGGCCCACCAGCATTTCGGCCGCATCGACATTCTGGTCAACGGCGCCGCCGCGCCTTCTGGGGTGGTGCGCAACGACATCGAACACGCCGGTGACGATGAGCTGCTGGCCGACCTCAACACCAAGGTGATCGGCTATTTCCGCTGCGCCAAGGCCGTGACCCCGCACATGAAGGCCGGCGGTTTCGGTCGCATCATCAACATCGGCGGCCTGACCGGGCGCGCCAGCAAGGTGTTGTCGGGCATGCGCAACCTGGCCATCGCGCACATGACCAAGACCCTGTCCGACCAGCTCGGCGCCGACGGCATCACCGTCAACCTGATTCACCCAGGCGTGGTCGACACCCCGCACATCCAGGAACTGTACGAGCGCGAAGGCGTGAAGCAGAACAAGACCCCGCAGCAGGTCGAGCAGGCCTACATCGCGGCCACGCCGATCCGCCGCACCTTGCAGCCGATGGAAATGGGCTGGTTGATCGGCTTCCTGGCCTCGCCCAAGGCCGGCGCCATCACCGGTGAATCGATTGGCATCGACGGCGGCCTGACCCGCGGCATCTACATCTGAGCCGCGCCTTCACATACGAGGAGTACAGAGCATGAGCACTGGAACCTTGCTGGTTTCCACCGTTGGCCAGGCGGTGATCCGCAGCGCCGACGAAGGGCGCACCTGGCATCGCCTGGGCGTCAAGCACCAGGCGATCGAATTCGACGCCATCACCCGCTCGCTGAGCTTCAGCCCGCAGGTGCCCGAAACCCTCTACGTCGGCGCTGACGCCGGCCTGTGCGTCAGCCACGACACCGGCGGCACCTGGCTGCGGGTCGATTCACCGTTCAACGGCCAGACCGTGTGGAAGGTGGCGGTCGATCCGCAGGACGCCCGGCGCATCTTCGTCGGCACCGGCGCACCGTCGCGGGCCGTGCTGTGGCGCACCCTCGACGGCGGCGAAAGCTGGTTCCGCGTGCCGGTCGAGATCCCCGAGTTCTGCGACGGGGTGAACCGTCCACGGCTGCTGGCCTTCGCCTACGACCCGACCGACCGCGACCAGGTCTGGTTCGGCCTGGAGGAGGGTGGGCTGTTCCACAGCCGTGACGGCGGCGACAGCTTCGAACGCCTCGACGACCGCCTGTTGTGGGACTTCAACTCCGACGTGCACAACATCCTGGTACTGCCCAACCACGGTGAGAAAGTCATCGTCGTGGTCTGCGTCAACGCGGTGTACCGCAGCTTCGACGAAGGCCAGACCTGGACCGGGATCATCGCCAAACACGCCTTCGGCCTCTATTACGTGCGGGTCATGACGGCGCCGCTGGGCAGCGAAAGCACGCTGTACCTGAGCATCTCCGACGGCACGCCGGGCACCACCAGCAAGGTGCTGATCTCGCGCGATGCCGCACAGACCTGGGAGGTGCTGCCGCTGCCGCAGCAGCCCAACTCGTGCGTGTGGGCCATCGCCTTCAACCCCGGCAACCCGCAGCAGATGGTCGCCGGCACCAAGTACGGCCACCTGTTCACCTCGGAAAACGGCGGCGACAGCTGGCAGAAGCACTGGCGCGAATTCAGCGAAATCGCTGACGTGGCCTGGACGCCCGCCGTGGCGCAGATCAAGGCCGGGCACCAGTCGGTCATTCCGTAACGGAGGTGGCAGCATGAAAGTCGACATCGTACGCACCCATATCTCGCTGTTCGTCAGTGACCCGGACGCCTCGGCGCTCTGGTACGCCGACGTGATGGGCATGCACGAAAGCGCCCGTGGCCCGGCCTGGGTAATGATGGCCTTTGGCGACAAGCACCACGACATCGCCCTGATCCAGGCCGAACCCGGTGCCCAGCAGGGCGGCCTGGGGTTGCAGCACTATGGCCTGGAGATCGCCGGAGACCTCACCACCCTGCGCCAGCTGTACGGCATGTTGCTGGCCAAGGGTGTGGAGATCGTCAAGCTCACCGACCACGAGATCGGCAACGGCCTGTACTTCAACGACCCGGACGGCAACCGCCTGGAATTCTTTCTCGAAACCGAGCACGACGACGCCCAGGCCAAGGCCCGCTTCAATGCCGCTGGCGCGCCGAGCCGACCCTTCACCCTCGACCCCCTTTGACCAGGACCGCTCAGATGAAACCGACCAATTTCGCCGGCTACCACATTCGCAAATGGCACAGCTTCGTCGAGGAGACCCTGGCCAACGAGTCCGGGCAACTGGCCGACGGCGAGGCGCTGTTCAAGTACGCCGTGGCCGCGGTGATCCACAACCCCTACGCCGGGCGTTTCAGTGAAAGCCTGGCCGAACTGGTCGGGCCGTCGCCGGAACTCGGGCGGGCCTTTGGCGAGCGTATTCAGGCGCTGGCCGCCGGGCGCCGGATCGAAAGCTACGGCAAGGCCTGCCTGGTGGGCAGCCACGGCGAGTACGAACACGGTAATGCGTTTCTCACCAACCCGGCCGCCGACCCGGTGCGCGTGGCCCTGGGCGGCGGCAAGTCGTGGGTGCCCTCGACCGGCAAGCGCGGCGCACCGGGGGCGACCATTGACGTGCCGCTGGCGCACAAGGACGCGCTGTACGTGCGTTCGCACTACGACACCCTGTCGCTGACCTTCGGCGACGGCCCGGCGCCCGATGAAGTGATCATCATCTGGGCCTTCGCCACCCGTGGCCGTCTGCACGCTCGCCTGGGTGGGCTGGCAGTGGCCGATGTCCAGGGCGAGAACGGCCTGATCTGACCTGGCCTGCACAAGGAGCCTGTCCATGAGTGTCCACAGCGGTTTTTTCCACACCCGCACGGGCCTGTGTCTGCATTACCTGCACCACGCCAACCCGCAGGGCATACCGGTGCTGATGCTGCACGGCCTGCGTGCCTACGCGCAGACCTGGGACAGTCTGGCGAGTGCGCTGGGCCCAGCCTACGCCTGCGTTGCCCTCGATCAGCGCGGACGCGGCGCCAGCGCCTGGGCGCCGAGCGACAGCTACCGCACCGACGTGTACGTCGATGACCTGGAAGACCTGGTCAGCCACCTGGGCCTTGAGCGCTTCGTGCTCATCGGGCATTCGCTGGGCGGCGCCAATGCCCTGGAGTACGTGCGGCGCAACCCGGGCCGGGTGCGTGCGCTGGTGATCGAGGACATCGGCCCGGGTTCCTCCAGCCAGGGCGATGGCGTCGCGCGGATTCGTCGGGAAATGGCCGCTACGCCGCTGCTGTTCGCCGACTGGCCGGCAGCCGAGGCGTTCTGGCGGGCTTCACGGCCGGGGTTGTCGGCCGAGGCGCTGGCCTCGCGGCTGCGCCATTCGATGCGCGCGAGCAGCGACGGCATCGTCTGGCGCCATGATCAGCAGGGCATCGCTGCGGCGCGCCTGAGCATCGCCCCGACCGACCTGTGGCCGGCCGTCGAGGCGCTCGACTGCCCGACGCTGTTCATTCGCGGCGGGTGTTCGGACTTTCTGCCGCCCGCCACCCTGACGGCCCTGCAACAGCGCAATGCGCACATTCAAGTCGCCCAGGTGGATGACGCCAGCCACTATGTGCATGACGAGCAGGGCGCGCGCTTCAACCGTGTGGTGAAGGACTTCCTCGCAAGTCTTCATCTGGCATCAGAACAATAACGAGCGGTGAGTGACATGAAACGGGACAGAACCCAGGTTGCAATCGTTGGCGGTGGCCCGAACGGCATCGCCGCGGCCCATTACATGGGCGTGTATGGCATCGACTGCGTGGTGCTGGAGCTGGCCGAAGGCATCCTGCCTTACCCGCGTGCGGTGGGCATGGACGATGAAGCGCTGCGCGTGCTGCAAGGCATCGGCCTGGCCGACCAGGCCGTGCGCGACATGATCTGCGACGTGCCCCTGCGCTACTACAACGCGCGCGGGGTGTGCTTCGCCGAGGTCAAGCCGACGGTAGCGCCCTATGGCTGGCCGATGCGCAACATCTTCATGCAGCAACTGCTCGAAGAAACCCTGCGCGACGCCTTGCCGCGCCACCCGGGTATCGAGCTGCGTCAGGGCCACGAAATGCTGGCGTTGGAACAGAGCGCCGACGGCGTCACGCTGCAGGTACGCGATGCCGATGGTGCGGTCTATGAGCTCCAGGCGGACTACCTGATTGGCGCCGACGGCGGCCGCTCCGCGGTGCGCAAGCAACTGGGCATCGAACTGCAGGGCCTGACCCACCCGCGCAAATGGGTGGTGGTCGACACGCGCCACGACTCACTCGACGCGCCGTTCACGGCGCTGCATGCCGATCCGCAGCGGCCGTTCGTGTGCATCTACTTGCCCTACCAGCAGCGGCGCTGGGAGTTCATGCTGCTCGAAGGCGAAAACGAGACGGCGATGTGCGAAGAAGCCACGATCCGCCGGCTGATCCATGGCCACATCGGTGATGCGGTGGATGAGCTGGAGATCGTGCGCATCCGCGCCTACACCCACAACTCGCGGGTGGCGCAGCGTTTCGTCGAAGGCCGCGCGGTGCTGATCGGCGATGCCGCGCACATCTCTCCGCCCTGGGCCGGGCAGGGCCTCAATTCCGGCCTGCGCGACGTCGCCAACGTGTGCTGGAAACTCGCCGCCATCGTGCAGGGCAAGGCTTCGCCGCGCATCTTGCAGAGCTACGACCAGGAACGCCGTGGCCATGCCACCGATCTGATCGCCCTGGCCGACAACATGGGCGCCGTGCTGGGCTTGACCAACCCGTTGATGGCCGGCGTGCGCGACTGGCTGTTCCAGGCGGTGAACAGCGTCGACAACCTGCGCTCGCACCTGCTGGAGTTCAAGTTCAAGCCCAAGGCCACCATCACCCAGGGCCTGGTGTTCCACGAGCGTGCCGAGCTGCGCGAGGACGACCTGGTCGGCCAGCTGTTCATTCAGCCTGATGTGGAAACGGCCGACGGCCAGCGGGTGCGTCTGGACACGGTTCTGGGGCAGTCGTTTGCCGTGCTCGGCTACCGCGTCAACCCGGTACAGGGGCTGTCGGCGGCGACTCGCGATTACTGGGCGCAGTGGGACACCCGCTTCATTCAGGTCAATCGCTCGCGCAGTGGGCCGGGGCGCAACCAGCCGTTGCAGGCCGACGGTGCGATCAGCGTCGAAGACCTCCACAACCGCCTGGGTCAGTGGTTCAGCAATGTGCGTGACTGCATCGTGGTGATCCGCCCGGACCGTTTCGTCGCCGCGATCACGACACCGGAACGGCTGGAGTCGGTGCTGGGCAAATTGCAGGCGCAGCTGTCATGAGCGGGCTGGTCGAGCAGCTGCAGCACGCCGGCCTGAGCGGCACGCCGCTGGTCCCGATGGCCTCGCCGGACAGCCCGGTGCTGACCGCAGAACAGGGCTACGACCTGCAACGCCAGGGGCTGGCGCAGCGCGTTCAGCGCGGCGAGCGGCTGGTGGGCTGGAAAGTCGCCTTCGCGTCGCGCGCCGCTTTCGAGCGCTTTGGCTTGAGCGAGCCGGTGTATGGCGCACTGACCGATGCGATGGACATCGACGCCGACGCGGCCCTGGCGCTGAGCCGCTTCATTCAGCCCAAGCTGGAAATCGAGCTGGCCTTGCGCCTGGGCCGCGATCTCTCGGCCGGCTATCACAGTGACCAAGACCTGCTGAGCGCGGTGCAATCGATGGCGCTGGCCTATGAAATGGCCGACTGCCGCTGGCAAGGCTGGCGCTTCGATGCGGGTGCCTTTCTGGCCGACAACGCGGCGGCGGCGGGTTTCTGCCTCGGCCCGTGGCAGGTGTTCGAAGCGTCTCATGCCGAGCAATTGAGCTTTGCGCTGTACGGCGACAGTGCGCTGCTGGGCCAGGGCCGCCTGGGCAACCGCGAAGACACGCCGCTGGCCAATCTGCGCTGGCTGCTGCGCCGCCTCTTGGCCGACGGGCACACGTTGCGCTGCGGCCAGGTGATTCTCAGCGGCGCACTGTTGCCGCCGCTGGACATGACGCCGTGCGAATACCGCTTCGAGGCGCTGGGCACCACGCTGCTGCTCAAGGTGCTGCCAGCCTGACGGCTGATGTCGCGGCGGCGCGACGCGGCGTTGCAGTGCCTCGGTGACGGGCCGGTTACGTCCAGGCTGTCACGAGGGCCAGACGCTGACGGTGCCGTCGATCTACCGGCATCAGGCCGTGGTCGGGCGGTTCTGCACTCAACCCACCCAGCGGGCATCACCCGCCGCCGATATCGGCAATTTCTGGGTCTGCGACAGAGGGCTCGCACATGTTTGCTGAAACCCGCTGCTTTACCGATTCGCAACAGCACGCCGGGTCCATCGCCGGGTGGAACCAGGTGTATGACCAGATGGGCCGCGGCCCGCTCAATAGCGAGCTGGCCCAGGTCTGCGGCACGCGATTTCAGGTGTTTCGTGAGTCGCTGGACAAGCGCGTGCTGCAGCATGGCTACGCACCGCCAGACCGGCTGTGCATCGGTATCGCGCTGCCCAGCGGGGCGCTGCCGGTGGTGCAGGGCCATGCGGTGGCGGCCTGTGCGGTGGCGTTGCTGCGCGGCGGTGAAGAGTTCGTGGTCCATGCCCCGGAAGGTCTGCACATGCTGGCCGCCAACCTCGACACAGTGAGCTTCGCCCGGCACGCCGCCCGCGAGCTCAGCACGGCGCAGCTCAAGCGCTTGCAGACCGCCTCGCAAGTGGCGGTCGACCCCGCCGCGCTGGCTCGACTGCGTGCCCGTGTCTCAGCCTTGATCGACAGCCTGCAGCACGGTGCTCAACCCATCCCCGAGCACTGCCTCGAATCCAGCCTGCTGGAAGCATTTCTCGATCTGTTCCAGCACGCCGACGACGAGGTACGCAGCCGCCGCGCCAACCTCGCCGTCAGCGCGTATCTGGTGCGCCGTAGCCAGGAGCTGGTGCAACAGCAGCCCGAGCACCTGTTGAGCATCCTCGACCTGTGCGCCGCGCTGCGGGTCAGCCGGCGGACCTTGCAGTACAGCTTCCAGCAGGTTACTGGCTTGCGGCCGGTGGAGTACCTGCGCAACCTGCGCTTGAACGCGGTGCGCCGCGCGTTGCTGGCCAGCAGCGCCGAGCAGTGCACGGTCAGTGAAGTGGCGGGGCGCCTGGGCTTCTTTCACCTGAGCCATTTCGCCACGCATTACCGCGCCTTGTTTGCCGAGTACCCGTCGGCAACGCGGCGCAGAGCAGGCTGAGCGGCGTTCTCGCCAGCGGCGGTTGACTCCCGGTCGGCTGCCTGGTTCCGATCCCAGCGCGCCGCCCCGGCACGCGGGCGGCGACCCCCATTGGCCTCAGGTGCGGAACTGCGCCAGCAGTGTGCGCTGGTTTTCGGCCAGGGTGTCGAGCGTACGGCTGACGTCGTTGGACGCGGCCATGCGCTCGGTCAGACGCTGGCTGATGCTGCGGATTTCCGTCATGCGTTGGGCCATGTCGTCGATCACGCCGTGTTGCTCGGTGGTGGCTGAAGCGATCTGCTGGTTCATGGCATGCAAGGTGTCGACCGACTGGCGGATGGTCTGCAGGCTGGCGTGGCTGTGGCCGATCTGCTCGACCACATGCTCGGCCTTGCCGCGGCTGTCGAGCATGCCGCTCATGGCGTTCTCGGTGAGGCTGTGCAGGCGCTCGACCACCTCGCGGATCTCCCGGGTAGAGGCCTGGGTGCTGCTGGCCAGGTGGCGCACTTCATCGGCCACGACGGCAAAGCCGCGGCCATGCTCGCCGGCCCGTGCAGCCTCGATGGCTGCGTTGAGGGCCAGCAGGTTGGTTTTCTGCGCCAGGGTGCTGATCACGTCGAGCACCTGGTTGATCTGCGCGCCGCTGTTGGCCAACGCCTGCAAGCGCGACAAGGTTTCGCCGAGGGTGTGGTCGAGTGCGCCGATGCCGTCGCGGGTGGTCTGGAACTGCACCAGCCCTGCCTGCGTGGCGTGCTCGGCGCTGCGCGTGGCCTCGGCGGCCTGGGCGGCGTTGCGGGCGATCTCTTCGGCGCTGGCGCCCATTTGCACCAGCGCCGTGGCGGTTTGCTCGACCTGGCCGTGCTGCTGGAACATGTCGCTGTCG
>NZ_DAMCCR010000143.1:0-8313 GCF_032058845.1 Pseudomonas sp.
TTTCCTCACGCTGGCCCACCGCTGGCGGCTTGCGCAGGCCCAGGCGTTCGAGCAGGCCAAAGTCCTTGGCACGGCTCCACCACAGGTAGGGGTAAGACACGTTGCGCGGGCTGAAGGCAAAGCCCTGGTCGCGCAGCATCTGCAGATAGCCTTCGGCGCTCTTTTGCACGTGCATGGGGTGGCGGAACAGCCAGCGGATCACCCAGGTGTCGATGTACGCCTCGGTGGATTCGGCGAACAGCAGGTAGCCGCCCGGTTTCAGCACCCGGTAGAACTCGGCCAGGGCCTGTTCCTGCTCCACCAGGTGGTGGAAGGTCTGGTGGCAGAACACCAGGTCGACACTGGCGTCGGCGAACTGCAACTGCGCGCAGTCGCTGCCGCGCAGTTCCACTGCCAGACCCAGGCGTGCGGCTTCTTCGGCGCTCAGCTTCAGGCTGTGCGGGTCGGCGTCGGTGCCCATCAGCTGCGAGGGCGCGAACACCCGCTGCAGGTGCTGGAACGACTTGCCCTGGCCGCAGCCGACATCGAGGAGCACCGGTGCTGCGGGCAGCGGTGTGTCGAACAGGCTGTGCAGGTCATCGATTGCCACCCGCAGCACGTGGTGCTGCCAGGTATGGCTGCGCAGGAACCAGAAGCCGAAGCGGGTTTCCTCGACGTAGCTGTCACTCAGAAACGGCGACTGGCTCATACCGCCTCCCGCGCACACAGCTCGGCCAGGGTCCGCAGGCGCCGGCGTGGCTCGGCAACGAAGGGGTTGCGGGTGTCCCAGGCGTAACCGGCGAGGATCGAGCTGATCATGGCGCGGATTTCTGGCGAACTGCCGGGGTGGTAGATGACATCCTGGAAGCTGCCGTCGTACCAGCCTTCGACGTACACGCGGAAGGTATCCACGCCGCGTTTGAGCGGGTCAGCGAATTCGCTCTGCCAGTCCACCGGGTTGCCCTGCAACTGCCGGTGCAACAGATTGGCCGCCATGCTCGCCGAGCGCATGGCGATGGTCACCCCGGAAGAAAACACCGGATCGAGAAATTCCGCCGCGTTGCCGAGCAGGGCAAAGCCGCGCCCGTGCAGGCTCTTGACGTTGGCCGAGTAGCCGCCAATGGTACGTGCCGGGGTGTCCCACACGGCGTGTTCCAGCACCGTGGCCAGGCTTGGCGCTTGGGCGATGAAGTGTTGCAGGCAGGCGTCGAGGTCGGTGGGCGCCTGGGCAAAACGCGTGGCATCGGCCACCACGCCGACCGAGGTGCGACCGTTGCTGAACGGGATGGTCCAGAACCAGATGTCGCGGTGCTGCGGGTGGGTGGTAATGAGGATCTTGTCGCGGTCGAAGCCGGGGTGGCTGATGCGGTCTTCGATGTGCGTGAACACGGCCTGGCGCACCGGGAAACTCGACGGCGCTTCGAGGTCGAGCAGACGCGGCAGCACGCGACCGTAGCCGCTGGCATCGAGCACGAAGTCGGTCTGTACGGCGTAGTGGCTGCCGTCGGGGCGGCGCACCAGTACGCGGGGCTGCTCGCCATTCATGTCGGCTTCGACGATCTCGTGCTCGTAGCGGATCTCCACGCCCTGAGCCTCGGCCTGGTCGGCCAGCAACTGATCGAATTGCGCGCGCTGCACCTGGAAGGTGCTCGGCTTGCCAGGGGTGAACTGCTCGCCGAAATCGAACGCCGAGTACGCCTCGCCCCAGGCGAAGGCCGCGCCGTTCTTGAACTGGAAGCCCGCAGCGTGCACTGCGTCGAGCATGCCGGCTTCTTCGACGAAGTCCAGGCAGTGGGCCAGCAGGCTTTCGCCGATCGAGAAGCGCGGGAAGCGTTGGCGTTCGATCACCAGCACATCGTGACCTTTTCGCTTGAGCAGCGCCGCGGCGATGGCACCGGACGGCCCGGCGCCAATCACCAGGACCTGGCGTTGCTGCAATTCAGTGTTCGGCATGGGGCCTCCTGGCCGTGGACAATGGGTTTGACGGTAAGCGGTGCAGGCCAGCCAGCGCCGGCATCAAGGTGGCGACCAGGCTCATCAGCATCAACGTCAGGTACAGCGACGCGCTGATCAACTGCTGGCTGAGCAGCAGGTTGAGGAAG
Source organism: Pseudomonas sp. (assembly GCF_032058845.1). Taxonomy (GTDB): domain Bacteria; phylum Pseudomonadota; class Gammaproteobacteria; order Pseudomonadales; family Pseudomonadaceae; genus Aquipseudomonas. The sequence goes on from NZ_DAMCCR010000143.1 coordinate 2,082, forward strand.
ACGATTTCGCTCAGGCCGCGGATATTCAGCAGCAGGCTTTCGCGCCACTTGCTGGCGCCTGCGAACGACGGCGCGGCCCAGCACAGGCCGAGCCAGTTGCCGAGCAGTTTGCTGAGAATGGGCAATGCCACCAGCACCAGCAGGTGCAGCGGTTCGAACGCTTGCAGCGCCTGCTGCACATCGACCTGCAAAACGCCGCAAGCCAGGATCAGCGGCACGGCGAGGTACTGCTGGAGGCGTTGCGACCACGCCGCCGACAGCGGCAGGCGCAGGTTCAGCTTGAGCAGCGCGAGGCAGGCCAGGAAGCCGATGCCCAGCAGTAGGGCATTGAGGCGGTAGTGTTCGGCAGCGAACAGCAGCGCCAGGAAGACGCCGCCGTAGGCCGCTGGCGCGCGCAGGCCAAGGGCGTAGAGCGGCAAGGGCGCGAGCGCTGCCACGAGCGTCCAGCCCAGGCTTGCCGGGTGCAGGCTGCCTTGGCCAAGGCCGAGCAGCAGCCAGCAGGCCAGGTCGATGACGATGGCGGCTTGTAGCAAGCGGCGACTGGCGGCTGGCGGGTAGTCGATGGCGCGCAGGTACAGGTACAGCACCGGAATGGCCGTGATGGCGAACACCAGGCCCAGGGCCAGCGCGGCGACGCCTTCGAGGTGCAGCAGCCACACCGCACACACTAGGCCGCAGGCGAACGGCAGCAGAAAACTCGGCAGCGCCAGCTTCAGCGCTTCGCGGTCCGGCCGCAGCTCGCGCACGTCAGCCAGGATCGCGCCCAGCAGCAGGGCGAAACTGGCGCCGTACAGCGTCTTGACCCAACCCGGGGAAAGCAGCTCAGCCGTGGTCAGCGGCGAATCTGGCTGGCTCAACAGCAGGTTCAGCAACGGCAAGGCCAGGGCCGCCAGCAGCAGCTGGCTGACCACCGGGATCAGGCCCAGACGCTTGCCCAGTACACAGGCCGCTGCGAAGCCGAGCAGGATCAGTGTCCACATCCACAGCACGGTCATGCCGCCGCCTCGTCATTGCAGGGCTGTACCGCCGGTGCAGGCTCGATGCCTGACCGCTTGCACGCGGTGTAGGCCCGAATGCGATGGGTTGATGTACCTGCCGTGTGTGCAGGTGGGCACGTGGCCACTGCGCCTTCGTCCATGGAGAGGTGTAGGAGCGAGCTGGGGCCGCTGCGCCGCCCATCGCGGCTAAAGCCGCTCCCACAGGATAGGCGTTTGAGCCGCAGTGATCGCCACGGCTGCGCTCCCTGTTGGAGCGGCTTTAGCCGCGATGGGCTGCGCAGCGGCCCCAATTCAGGCGCTGCACAATCATTGAAAACACCCGCCGTCGGCACCGCCGCGCTGCCCGGAAGGCTGACCCATCGTGCGTCGCCGTTCATGCCAACGCTTCCCCATCGTGCGTCGCCGCGCATGCCGACGCCCCCCCATCCCGCGGCGCCGCCCAGGGCGCCAGCAGGAAGCTGAAGGCCAGCCCCAGGCTCACCGCCAGGCCAAAGTTGCTGACCGCCGGGGTAGCCGACAACGCCAGCAGCCCGAACGACAGCCAGGTGGTCAGCGCCGCCAGCAGCGTGCCGAGCAGGCTCACTGCCGCGCCGCCGATGCTTTCGTGCATGAGGATGGCGTAATCCACGCTGATCGCCGTCACCAGCAACAGGCCGAACAGGCTGAACAGCGTCAGCGGCTGGCCCAGCCAGCCGAGGCACGCCAGGCTGCACAGCGCTGCCAGTAATGGCAGGGCCACCAGGCGCAGCGCGCCGCCCAGGCCGAACGGCAGGATCAGCAACAGCAGGATCAAGCCGCACGACACCAGCTTCAGCTCCACCGCGCTGATCTGCGTGGCCGCGAACAATCGGTTCAGTTCACCGAGCCGGTCGACCAGTTGCACGCCCGGCTGATCCTCGGCCAGCAAGCCCAGCAGCGCCGCATCGCCCAGGCCTTGCAGGCTGACGATGGCGGCCACGCCTTCGCCGTCTTGCCCCAGCCACAACGGCCGCCAAGGCTCCGAGAGCGGGCCTTGCAGGGCCTGGTCGATGGACTGGGCCGGCAACTGCTGCAACTGCTCGACTTCAGCGGCCAGTGCAGCGTCTGGCACACCCAAAGCCACCAGCGGTTGCCAATGCTGGGCCAAAGCGCCCAGCGCTTCACGGGTCTGCTGCTGCGCCTGATCACTGCCCAGCAATTGACTGAGGCTCAGATAACCCTTGAGCTTGCCCAGCCCAACCAGCTCATCGAGCTTGGCCGACAGCCCTTGCAGGCGTTCGAGCAACTGCCGCTGATCGTCCCCACGCACCAGGTAGAACTGGCTGGTGGGCTGATACCCGGTGATGCGTGCCACGGCCTGGGCGTCTTCGAGCAACTGCGGCGGGCTGGCGACCCACTGGCGGATGTCATTGCGGCTGTGCAACTGCCACAGCCCAGCGGCGGTGAAGGCCAGGAGCAGTGCCAGCAGCGCTGCGCTGGGCACCCGGCGCAGCAGGGCAATGCGCCAGTCGGTCAGCCGTTGGGTGATGCGCAGCGGCCACTGGGCAGGCTCCAGCGACACGCGCGCGAGCAACGCTGGCAGCAGGCACACAGCGCTCAGGTAGGCGCCGATCAACCCGGCCGCAGAGAAGATCGCGATCTGCGTCAGTGCCGGGAAGGGCGTGAAGGCCAGGGCCAGGTAGCCAATGCAACTGGTGGCCAGGCTCAGGCTCAGCCCCGGCAAGGTCAGCCGGACCGCGCTCCAGCTGCGCCACGGCCGCAGGCTCCAGCTCCTGGACAGGTAATGCAGGGGGTAGTCGACGGCCACGCCGATCAGGCTCGAGCCCAACACCAGGGTCATCACATGCATCGTGCCGAACAGCGCCACGCAGGCCACCGCGCCGAACAGCATGCCGACCAGCACCGGCACGAAGGCCAGCAACGCCTGCCAGCGGCGGAACGCCAGCAGCAGCATCAGCAGAATGCCCAGCGTGGCACCACCGCCGACCCAGGTCATTTCACGGGTGGCCTGCTGCTGGCCGTGGGCGGCGTAGAGCAGGCCGCTGGCCGCATGCACGCTCGCCCCGGCCTGCGCGGCGCTGGCGCGAGTGGTGTCGAGCAGCGCGGACACCTGCAACGGCAACTGCATGTCGAAGGCGTTGCCCTGCGTGCGGGCACGGATCATCACCCAGTGCTTGCCATCGGCCTCGGCCACCAGCGCGCCGCTGGCGGTGTCCATCTGCACGTTGGCCGGAATCGGCTGGCTGGCCTGAATGCGTGCGCCCAGGCCCAGCCAGTCGTCCTGGTTCGACAGCAGGCTGAAACCGGCGAAGGGGTCGAACAGGCTTTGCACGCGCTGCTCGATGAAGGCCTCGGGTTGCTTGAGCAGTTGCTCGCGGTCGTCTGCCGAGAGCAGGGCCAGGCGGCCTTGCAGCAGTTGCTGGCGTAGGGCGGCGAGGTCCGGTTGCAAGCTCCACTGGACCTTCTCGAACAGGCCGCTGGCTTGCCACTGGTGCGCCAACCGGTCGCTCAGGGCGAGGGCCTGGGCGCGATCTTCATGCCCGACCAACAGCAGCAGTTCGCGGTTGAGCGGCGCCTGCATGCGCTGTTCGGCGCGCTGCACCAGCGGGTCCTGGGTGTCGCCTGGCACGAGGGTCATCAGGTCGGCCGACACCGGGGTGCCGGCGCGCCATTGCCAGCCGGCGGCGCCCAGCACGATGACCAGGAGCAGCAGGAACAGGCGCGGCAGCAGGCGTTCAGTCGGCAAAGTCAGCGCGCTCCGCGTCGGTCAGTGCGGCTTCGCCGTGGCTGTCTGGCATGCGCAGCACAGTGCTGTCGCCCTGTGTCTCCTGCAGTTCGATGCGCTGCACGTACGCCGCGCCGCTGATGTCGATCTGGGTGAACACCTGCTTGAGCAGCATCGAGCGGGGCGTGAGGCGCAGCTGCCAGTGGTCGGCGTCACCGCTCAGGGCCAGGTCGAAGTCCCGTTGCAGGCCTGTGCTGTCACCTTGCAGTACGGCGAAGAACAGCCGGTTCTGCTCGGCGCCGGCACTGCGGCTGGGCAGGGTCTGCCAACCGTTGGCATCGCGCCGGGCGATGCCCTGGGCGTCGATGCGGTAGTCCTGGCGTAACGGCGTTTGCAGCAGCCACAACAGGCCATGGTCGCGGGCCAGGACGAACTCGCCCTTGCTGGTCAGCGGCTGCGGCAGGGCGCGCAGGTGCTTTTCCTGCACGAACGGACCTTTGACCACGGCCGGCTTGCTCAACTGCTGTTGCAGGTCGTGCAGGTCGAAGGCCAGCGCCAAGGGGCTGGCCAGCAGGGCCAGGGTGGTGATGAGTACGCGGGGCAAACGCAGGCGTGTCATGGCAGCACCTTGGCGACGGCGTCGAGCATGGCTTGGGGCGAGACCAGCTGCATCTCGCCGCTGTCGATGTGCACCGCGACCTGCACGGTGCTGGCGCGGGTCATGCGTTCGCCGCTGTCGGCGTCGCTGATCAGGTAGTGGATCTTCAAGCGGTTCTCCCACTCCACCAGGCTGGCGCGCACGGTCAGCCGCTGGCCGAAGGTGGCGCCGCGGATGTAGCGCAGTTGCAGGTCGATCACCGGCCAGCCGAAGCCGCTGGCTTGCATGGCGGTGTAGTTGTGCCCGAGGCGGTCGAGCAGCGCGCAGCGCGCGACCTCCAGGTACTTGACGTAATGCCCGTGCCAGACGATGTGCATGCTGTCGACATCGAAGAACGGCACGACCATTTCGCAGTCGATGTGGAACACCCCGGCGCTACGCATGCAGCCTCCAGTGGCGCGCGGCGATGCGCGCCAGGCACAGGCGCAGGTCGCTTTCCAGCGCGCGGTCTTCGATGACCGGGGCGAAGTCGCTGCTCAGGGCGTCGTGCATCTGCGCCAGCACGGGCGGCAGGCTCGGTGCGTTAGCCGCGCGACCGCGCAGCCATACGCCTTGATTGGCCGCCAGCAGGCTGGCCGCGGCGACCTGTTCGGTCAGCTCCAGCACGCGCAGGGCGTCGCGGGCGGCGATGGTGCCCATGCTGACCTTGTCCTGGTTATGGCACTCGGTGGAGCGCGAGAACACGCTGGCCGGCATGGTCAGTTTCAGTGCCTCGGCAGTCCAGGCGCTGGTGCCGATCTGCACGGCCTTGAAGCCGTGGTTGATCATCGCGCGATCCGCCGGCGCGCCGGACAGGTTGCTCGGCAGGCCGTGGTTGTAGCGCACGTCCACCAGCAGCGCGAGCTGCCGGTCGAGCAGGTCGGCGACGTTGGCCACCAGGGTCTTCAGGCTGTCCATGGCAAAGGCGATGTGCCCGCCGTAGAAGTGCCCACCGTGCAGCACGCGTTCGGCGTCGCCGTCGATGATCGGGTTGTCGTTGGCGCTGTTCAGTTCGGTCTCGATGAAACCGCGCAGCCAGCCCAGGCTGTCGGCCAGCACGCCCAGCACATGCGGTGCGCAGCGTAGCGAGTAGCGGTCTTGCAGGCGGTGCAGGGGCGGCAATGGAGCGTCGATGGCCAGGTCCTGGCGCAGCCAGGCAGCGACCTGCGTCTGGCCGGGATGCGGCTTGGCGGCGAACAGACGCTCGTCGAAGTGCTCCGGGTTGCCTTGCAGGGCAATCACGTTCAGCGCGGTGATGCGCGTGGCCAGTTGCAGCAGGTAGTCGGCGCGGGCGAAGGCCAGGCAGGCAAGGCCGGTCATCACGGCGGTGCCGTTCATCAGGGCCAGGGCTTCCTTGGGCCGCAGCACCAGCGGCTGCCAGCCGAGTTCACGGTGCACATCGGCGCTGCTGCGCCGCTCGCCCTGGTACAGCACCTCGCGTTCACCCGAGAGGGTTGCCGCGACGTAGGACAACGGCGTCAGGTCGCCGCTGGCGCCGACCGAGCCTTCCTCCGGGATCAGCGGCAGGATGTCGTGCTGCAGGAACGCTTGCAGACGCGCCAGCAATTCCCAGCGCACGCCGGACACGCCATGGCTCAGCGAGCGCAGGCGCGCCGCCAGCACGGCGCGGGTCGCAGGCGCATCGAGCAGCTTGCCCAGGCCGCAGCCGTGGAAGGTGTAGAGGTGGCGCGGCAGGGCCTCGACGTGCTCCAGCGGCACCGCCACCACGCAGGAATCGCCGTAGCCGGTGGTGACGCCGTAGATCACCCCTTCCTTGTCCAGCAGGGTGTCGAGAAAGCGCGCGCCACGGGCGATGCGCTCGCGGTAGGGGGCGTCGTCCTGCAAGCGGGCATCGGCCTGGCGCTGGGCCAGGGCCAGAACATCTTCGATCGC
>NZ_DAMCCR010000143.1:8323-8820 GCF_032058845.1 Pseudomonas sp.
TGCGATTCACCGAACACGATGGGCTCAGGGGCGTGCGTCGTCATGGGTGTTCCAGAAGGGGTAGAAGTTGAACCATTGCAGGGGAGCCTGCTGGCAGTAATGACCCAGGCGCTGGGCGTAGGCGGCGGCCCACTCGGCAATGACCTGATCGCGCTGGCCACGGCGCCACTGCACGCGCTCGGCGAACGGTTCGAGGGTGACCTGGTAGCGGCCTTGATGCTTGAGGCAGAACAGCAGGTTGACCGGGCATTCCAGCAACCCCGCCAGCAGCCACGGGCCCTGGGCGAACGCCGCGGGCTGGCCGAGAAAATCCACCTCGACGGTGCGCGCCCCGTGCAGCGGCACGCGGTCGCCGGCAATCGCCAGCCACTCGCCGCGCTCCAGACGCTCGGACAGCTGCAACATCACGGCAGGGTCGAGTTCGCTGACCTGAATCAGCCGCAGATGGCTGGCCCCGGCTTCGCCCAGCAGGCGGTTGAACTGCTCGGCGTGGCGGG
>NZ_DAMCCR010000144.1:0-1836 GCF_032058845.1 Pseudomonas sp.
CGGCCAGCGCCCGCACCAGCGCGACCGCACCCGGCGCCGGGCGCGAGCCCAGGGCCAGATCGCGCTCGTGCTCCAGCAGCCAGGCATGCTTGGCGGCGGCTTCATCTGCCGGCAACGCCGCCAGATGACCGAGGATGTCGTCCGCCGGCGGAATGTCCAGGGCCACGCGAATGGCCGCGAAATCATGCACCGCCACCGTCAGGGTGCCGTCCATGTCGAACACCCAGTGGCGAATCTGCTCGAGCCTCATGCCCAGTCCTTGCGGTGGCGGATCAGCCCTTCCTGGCTGGACGAGGCCACCAGCTGGCCGGCGCGGTTGTAGATGCTGCCGCGGTTGAAGCCCCGCGCATTGCCCGCCCACGGGCTGTCAGTGGCGTACAGCAGCCATTCATCGGCGCGCAGGTTGGCATGGAACCACAGCGAATGGTCGAGGCTGGCGATCTGCATGTCGTTGTTCCACACCGACTTGCCATGCGGCAGCAGGGAGGTGGTCAGCAAGCCGAAGTCCGAGGCGTAGGCCAGCAGGTATTTGTGCAGCGCCGGAACGTCGGGCAGGCTGCCGTCGGCGCGGAACCACACGTACTTGACCGGATCATCGGGCTTGGGATTGAACGGATCACGCTCGGTCACCGGGCGGATCTCGATGGGCTTGGGGCGCAGCACCTTTTCCCGCAGACGCTCAGGCAAATGCGTCGCCAGGCTACTGGCCAGCTCCAGTTCACTGGGCAGGTTTTCCGGCCCGACCACCTGAGGCATGGCCGCCTGGTGCAGAAAGCCTTCTTCGTCGTACTGGAACGAGGCGCTGCAGGTGAAGATCGGCTGGCCTTTCTGGATCGCCGTGACCCGGCGCGTGCTGAAGCTGCCGCCGTCGCGCACGCGGTCGACCGAATACACCACCGGCATGCTGGCATCGCCCGGACGCAGGAAATAACCGTGCAGCGAGTGCACATGGCGGGCATCTTCCACCGTCTGGCTGGCCGCCGACAGCGACTGGCCCAGCACCTGACCGCCGTACAGCTGGCGGAAGCCCAGGTCCTGGCTACGGCCACGGAACAGGTTTTCTTCGATTGCTTCAAGACTCAGCAGGTCGACCAGGTCGTCCAGCACATCACTCATCGGTCTTTCTCCAGGCAAGGCGTGCGCACTACGGCGTTTGATGGGCAAAGATGATACAGGGTTTGTCGCTGGCCCCCCATGCGATCCCGCTAGCCGCGTACGGTCTGCAGCCACTGCTCACGGTCGATGCGATACAACACGTGCGGGCGCAGCGGGTGATCGGGCGGCAGCCGGGGATGGTCGAATGCACCCTCGGTATCGGGCTGCATGCCGATGGCCTGCATCACTTTCTGCGACGCCAGGTTGTTCTGCGTGGTGAAAGCCACCACCTGGTCGAGGTGCAACTGGCTGAAGGCGCAGCGCAGGCAGGCCCACGCCGCCTCGCTGGCCAGGCCCAGGCCCCAGTGTCGCCTGGCCAGGCGCCAGCCGATTTCCACCGCCGGCGTGAACGGCGCCTCGAAGCTGACGTTGAGCAGGCCGGTCATGCCGATGAAGGCACCGTTGTCCTTGCGCTCCAGCGCCCACAGGCCAAAGCCGTATTCGTTGAAATGCCCGCGCAAGCGGCCGACCAGCGCGGCGGCTTCCAGGCGTGTCAGGGGTGCGGGAAAGTAGCGCATCACCTGCGGGTCGGCACACAGCGCGGCAAACTCGACGAGGTCGTCGTCCTGCCACTGGCGCAGGATCAGGCGCGGGCTTTCCAGGGTGGCAATCAGGGTCATGCGGGGCTCCAGTAGATGGCGGTGCAGTCCATAGCGTAGGCGCACTGGCCACGCCTGCGCG
>NZ_DAMCCR010000144.1:1846-8656 GCF_032058845.1 Pseudomonas sp.
GAGCCACTGGCCGCCGCTGGCCTGCAACTGGCAAGATCAGCGCTGGCCCGACCTTGAGCTGACCATGCCGCTGCCGCTGATCTACCACGACGACTACAGCCCGGACTTCCCCGCCGAGCACCGCTTCCCAATGGACAAGTTTCGTCTGCTGCGCGACCACCTGGTGGCCAGCGGGCTGACCCGCGATGAAGACCTGATCCGCCCGGACTTGTGCCCGCGCGACGTCCTCGCCCTGGCCCACGACCCGGCCTACATCGACCGCTATCTGACGGGCGAGTTGTCGCGCGAGGACCAGCGCCGCCTGGGCCTGCCCTGGAGCGAGGCGCTGGCCCGACGCACCATTCGCGCCGTCGGCGGCTCGCTGCTGACCGCCGAACTGGCCCTGCAGCACGGCATCGCCTGCCACCTGGCCGGTGGCACCCACCACGCCCATTACGACTATCCGGCCGGCTTCTGCATCTTCAATGACCTGGCGGTGATCAGCCGCTACCTGCTCGAGGCCGGCCGCGTGCAGCGGGTGCTGATCTTCGATTGCGATGTGCACCAGGGCGATGGCACCGCGCGCATCCTCCAGGACACCCCGGAGGCGATCACCGTGTCGCTGCACTGCGAGCAGAATTTCCCCGCGCGCAAGGCCCACAGCGACTGGGACATCCCGCTGCCGCGCGGCATGACGGATGCGGCCTACCTGCAGGTGGTCGAGCAGGCCCTCGACTACCTGTTGCCGCTGTACCAGCCCGACCTGGTGCTGTACGACGCCGGGGTCGACGTGCATCAGGACGATGCCCTGGGTTACCTGAAGCTGACCGATGCAGGCGTCGCAGCACGGGACGAATGCGTGCTGCACCGTTGCCTGAGCCGCGACATTCCCGTGATGGGCGTGATCGGCGGTGGCTACAGCAAGGATCGCGAGGCGTTGGCGCGGCGCCACGGCATCCTCCACCACAGCGCCGCGAGGGTGCTCAATTACCCACAATGACTGTGGAACCGCCTGTGGATAACCTGAGCGAAAGGCGCTGCAGGCCACGGGGAGCCTGAGCTGTAGCCATCTGTACATTTTTCGTACAGCGCTTTCGATGGGGTTGCCAATGGGATATTCGGAGTCCGTTGGCCGGGTCAACTCGCGCGATGAGCTCGCTGAGGTAGAATGCCCGCCCGTTTTCCACAGCCTGCCGCCGCCCATGACCGACGCTACGCCCCGCCCTCCCCTTGTTGCCGTGATCGGCGCCGGACCTGCCGGGCTGATGGCGGCCGAAGTCCTGGCCAGTGCCGGGGTCGCGGTCGAGGTGTTCGATGCCATGCCGTCGGTGGGTCGCAAGTTCCTGCTGGCCGGGGTCGGCGGCATGAACATCACCCACTCCGAGCCCTACCCGGCCTTCGTCGCGCGCTATGCCGAGCGCCAGCACACGCTCGACCCGCTGCTCCAGGATTTCGATGCCACGGCCCTGCGCGCCTGGATTCATGGCCTGGGCATCGACACCTTCGTCGGCACCTCGGGGCGTGTGTTTCCGACCGACATGAAGGCTGCGCCCTTGCTGCGCGCCTGGCTCAAGCGCTTGCGTGAAGCCGGCGTGGTTATCCACAACCGCCACCGCTGGCAGGGCTGGAACAGCGACGCCAGCCTGCGCATCACCTGCCCCGAGGGCGAGCGACGTGTGCAGCCCAGCGCCGTGGTACTGGCGTTGGGCGGCGGCAGCTGGGCGCGTTTGGGCTCCGACGGGGCCTGGGTGCCGTGGTTGCAGGCGCAGGCTGTGGATATCTCGCCGTTGCGACCGAGCAACTGCGGTTTCGAGGTCAATGCCTGGAGCGAGCTGCTGGTGAGCAAGTACGCCGGCGCGCCGGTGAAGAACATTGCGCTGTCGGTCCCAGGCGCCGCGCCGCGCAAAGGCGAATTCATCCTCACCGCGCAGGGGGTTGAAGGTAGCCTGGTGTACGCCTGGTCGGCGCCACTGCGCGCGGCCCTCGAGCGCGACGGCAGCGCCCGACTGCTGCTCGACCTGCTGCCTGACAAGCCTGTGGACAAGATCGCCCAGGCCCTGGCCAGACCCCGTGGCTCACGGTCGATGGCCAGGCACCTGCATGGCCAGTTGGGCCTCGATGGGGTCAAGGCCGGCCTGCTGCGCGAGCTGACGGACGCTGCCACGTTCAGTGACATGCCGCGCCTGGCGCAGGCGATCAAAGCCTTGCCCATCACCCTGCTGCGCACGCGCCCGCTCGACGAGGCCATCAGCAGTGCCGGCGGCGTGCGCTTCGAAGCGCTGGATGCCGGCCTGATGCTCAAGGCAATGCCTGGGGTGTTCTGCGCGGGGGAGATGCTCGACTGGGAAGCGCCTACCGGCGGGTACCTGCTGACCGCCTGTTTCGCCAGCGGGGTACGGGCCGGACGGGGCGTGCTGGCGTGGCTCGGTCGGCCTGTCGAGTGAAGGCTGAGGATGCCCGCCCCTGCAAGCCAACGCTTCACCCCACCACCACTCATCCGACCGCCCTCGTCAACCCGGCAACATTTCCCTGGTATGCCATTGCCCACCCGCACCCGCGCGCATAGAATTGAGAACGATTAACAATCATTCCTACATTCCAGTTCGGGTTTACATCGTCATGCAGGTCAATCACACGCTGCAAACGGCCGAGGTCGATCTGCTGTACCAAACCCATCACGCCTGGCTGCGTGGCTGGCTGTGGGCGCGGGTGGGCTGTCGCGAGAACGCTGCCGATCTGGCGCAGGACACCTTCGTGCGGCTGTTGCGGGCCCGCCAGAGTGGCCCGCTCAAGCAACCTCGCGCCTACCTCAGCAGCATCGCCCGTGGCCTGATGATCGACCAACTGCGCCGCCGCGCGCTGGAACGCGCCTACGCCGACAGCCTGGCGCACCTGCCCGAAGGCGAAGTGCCGAGCGAAGAGGCACGGCGGGTCATCCTCGATACCCTCGAACGGCTTGACCGCGCCCTGCACCAGCTCAAACCGCGCGCCCGCCAGGCGTTTCTGCTGGCACAGCTCGACGGCTTGAGCATCGCCCAGATCGCCGAGCAGCTGCAGGCCTCGCGTGCCACGGTAGAGCGCGATCTGGCCCGTGCCCTGGGCGTCTGCTACCGGTTGCGCTATGCCGATGCCTGACCACGGCGCATCTACCGCGCCGGGTCAAGCCCAGGTCGAGCAAGCCATCGAATGGTTGGTACGGCTGCGCTATGACCGCCCCAGCCCACGCACCGAGCAACAGTTCCAGCAGTGGTTGGCCAGCCATCCGCATAATCCGCAGGCCTGGCAGCGGGTCAGCAGCCTGGGCGACGAGCTGGCCGGATTGCCCAGCGCGATCAGCCGCAGCACTCTGGACAACGCTCAGCGCCAGTGCATGACCCGCCGCGATCAACTCAAGCTGCTAGGCGTACTGGCCATGACCGGCGGGCTGGGCTGGGTCAACCGCGAGCCGCTGGGGCTCGAACGGTGGCTGGCCGACAGCCGCACTGCCACCGGCGAGCGGCGCACGCTGCTCGGCAGCGATGGCAGCCGCCTTCAGCTCAATACCGACAGCGCCATCGACCTGCGCTTCAGCCCCGACCTGCGTCAGCTGACCCTGCTGCACGGTGAAGTCAGCCTCGAGAGCAACGCCAGGGACTTTCGCCCCTTTCACATCAGCACGCGCCTGGGCCAGTTCGAAACCCTCGACGGCCAGGTGCTGCTGCGCGAAAACCTCGGCGGCTTGCTGGTGGCCGTCAAGCGCGGTCAGGTGACGGTCGCAGGCAGCGCCCTGAGACCGCTGACTGCCGGGCAGGTCTGGCAGCTCGATCGCAGCGGTCAGTTGCACGCGGCACACCTGAACGTCGACCCGTGGGGCTGGACCGAGGGCGTGCTCAGCGTGCAGCAGATGCCGCTGCGCGCGTTTCTCGATGAACTGTCACGTTATCGCCCAGGCTATCTGCGCTGCGCGGATCAGGTCGCCGAGCTGAACGTCTCCGGCACCTACCAGCTGGCCGACACCGACCAGATCCTGCAGTTGCTCGCCCGCAGCCTGCCCATCCAGGTGCACTACCGGACCCGCTATTGGGTCAGCGTCGGGCAAGTGTGAAAAAAACGTGAAAATAAATGAGGTGGAATCTCATTCTCGTACGGCCTGAAGGAATAAAGCCCCAACAGTGGCCCCAACCTTCAGGAGCGTTGCATGATCCACCCCGTCTTTCCCCGCCATAATCGTCTGCGTAGCGCCGTGCGCGCCGCCTTGCTCGGTATGACCCTGGCCAGCACCAGCGGCCTGCCGCTACTGGCCCATGCCGCCCCGGCCAGCCAGGCCCAGTTACGCGACTGGCGCATTGCCCCTGGCCCCTTGGCCGCAGCCCTCGACCAACTGGCGCGTCAAGGCGGGCTGAACCTGTCGTTCGACGCCGCCAGCCTGCAGGGCAAGAACAGCCCTGGCGTGCAGGGCCGCCACAGCAGCGCCGAAGCGCTGGCGATTGTGCTGCAGGGCAGCCAGGTGCAGATCCACGCACAGAGCGACAGCAACTTCCTGCTGATTCCGGCCGCCGACACGACCGGCGCGCTGGAACTCGGCGTGATCGACATCGCCAGCAACCACCTCGGCACCACCACGGAAAACACCGGTTCCTACACCACCGGTGCAGTGACCATCGGCAAGACCGCACAAAGCCTGCGCCGCACCCCGCAGTCCGTCACGGTGGTCACCAGCCAGCGCCTGAAGGACCAGAACATCACCAACCTGACCACGCTGCTGGAGCAGACCCCGGGCGTGGTGGTCAACCTGTTCGACAGCGAGCGGGTGCAGTACTACTCGCGCGGTTATGCCATCGACGCGATCCAGTACGATGGCGCCACCGTGGTGCAGGGTAGCGGCGGCGGCTCGTTCGTGCAGAGCGATGCGGCGATCATCGACCGTGCGGAAATCCTGCGCGGGGCCACGGGCATGCTGCGCGGCGCTGGCAACCCGTCCGGCACGGTGAACCTGGTGCGCAAGCGCCCCACGGCCGAGTTCCAGGGCGAAGGCAGCGTCACCCTCGGCACCTGGAACGCCCAGCGTTACGTCGCCGATATCTCTGGCCCACTGACCGAAACCGGCAACGTGCGCGGGCGGATGATTGCCGTGCACGACGACCGCGATCACTTTCAGGAGTCGCGCAGTGAGCGCAAGGACGTGCTGTACGGCGTGCTGGCCTTCGACCTGAACGACAACACTACCCTGACCACCGGCCTGGAATGGACCAAGCTCGACGCCACCGGCGCCTGGGGCAATCTGCCCGCCGACTACGACGGCAAGGCCCTGCCGTTTGGCCGTAGTACCTACCTGGGCGCCGACTGGAACCGCTGGAACCGCACGAACCTGCAGACCTTCGCCGAGCTCGAACACCGCTTCGACAACGACTGGTCGCTCAAGGTCATGGCCCAGCGCACCCATTTCGAGCTGGCCGATGACGGCTTCAAGCAGACCTACATCACCCGCGCCGCGGGTGCCAGCAACCCGACCAGAAATCCCTACCTGATGAGTTATCAGGTGGTCGAGGGGGATGGCGGGGAAAGCCTGCAGAACAACCTCAGCGCCACCCTCAACGGCCCGTTCGACCTGTTCGGCCGCACCCACGAGCTGATGCTCGGCGTTGAGCGCACGCGCAATGACTCCTACGCTTCGGCCACCGCCAACACCCAATCGGGCCTGTTCGACCTGCGCAACTGGGACCCGAAACACAGCCTGGCCAACCCGAAGATCCCCGTCACCGCGCACCCGGTACGGACCCGCACCACCCAGGAAGGCGCCTACGCCACCTGGCGCATTTCCCTTGCCGATTCACTGACCGCCATCGTCGGCGCGCGCACCAACTGGTACGACTACGAGCAGGAAAACAACGTGCGCAGCAACGGCACGTTCAGTGTCGACAACGAGCTGGTGCCCTACGCTGCGCTGATCTACGACCTCAATGACAACTTCAGCACGTACGCCAGCTACACCGAGATCTTCAACCCGCAGACCGGCACCGATATCAGCGGCTCGGTGCTCGCGCCGGTCACTGGCGAAGCCTATGAAACGGGGATCAAGGGCGAGTTCTACGACGGTCGCCTGAACACCTCGCTGGCGTTCTTCCGCATCTATCAAGTGGGCAACGCGCTGGATGACATCAGCGGCCCGAACCCCTGCCTGCCCAACTATGCCACCGGCTACTGCAAGGTCGCGGCGGGCAAGAACCGCAGTCAGGGCTTCGAGCTGGAAATCTCCGGCGAGGTGCTGCCGGACTGGAACATCGGTGGCGGCTACACCTACAACACCACCGAGTACCTGAAAGACACCACCAGCAACACCGGTAACGCCATCCGCACCACCGACCCCAAGCGCATGCTGCGCCTGTTCACCAGCTACCGCCTGCCGGGCGAGCTGAACAACTGGACGGTGGGCGGCGGTGTGCAGGCGCAGAGCAGCATCTACAACCGCAGCGGCACGGTCGAGGCATCGCAGTCGGGCTACGCGGTGTACAACGCGCTGGTCAACTACCGCTTCGACGACCACTACTCGCTGCAGCTCAACGCCAACAACCTGTTCGACCGCAAGTACTACCGTCAGGTGGCACCGACGGCGACCGGCTACTACTGGGGTGATCCGCGCAACGTGTCGGTGACGCTGCGCGGGACGTTCTGATTCAGGCGGGGTGGCAGCGCGTTGCCAGGGCCGGTCGTCAGACCCGGCACCGTGCGCTGCCGAGCCGGTCAGCTTGACGCGCCGTGCGCCCTGCCGACAGGCGCGCCATGCAACACCATGACCAACCCGGCCATCAACGCAGCCGCCGTGCTCTGCCGAGCCGGTCAACTTGACGCACC
>NZ_DAMCCR010000145.1:0-8630 GCF_032058845.1 Pseudomonas sp.
AGCCAGTCCCCCAGCCCCAGGCCCACCAGCAGCACGATGCCGGCCGCCGCACTGCACGCGGACAACACCGGCAGCAGGCTGGCGCGCCAGCCGCGCTGAGCGGCATGGGCCAGGATCAACAGGTTGGTCGGTCCGGGGCTGATGCTGGCAGCCAGGGCGAAGAGGGCGAAGGGCAACAGCGTGTGGGAGGGCATGGGCTCGGGCTCCAAAACGATTGAAGCCCTATGTTGCGGGCGAGCGTCGCGTCAGTCTGGACGCTTTGTGCAGCGCCTGCGGTAATCGGCCGGGGTCAGCCGGTAGGCACGGCGGAACCAGCGCCCCAGGTGGCTCTGGTCAGCAAAGCCCAGGCGCGAGGCGACATCGGCCGGTGTCTGCCCCTGCGCCAGCCACTGCCGGGCCTGGGCCAGGCGCAGCTGGATGAGGTAGGCGTGTGGGGCGATGCCATACGCGGCCTTGAACGCGCGGGTCAGACGGAAGCGATCCGTGCCGCAGGCGGCGGCCAGTTCTTCCAGGCCGATGTCCTGATGGGCATGCGCGTGCAGGTAGTCCCGTGCCCGCTGAGCGGTCAGCGGCAGGCGCGGGTCCGGGTGCAGACGCTTGCGCCAGTGCAGGTGGCGGGTGAGGGCGGCGAGCAAATCATCGCTGGCGGTCTGGCGAACGATGCGCAGCTCCTGGTCATGCAACGCGTGAAACGCACGCAAGGTGGCGCCGGCCAGCACCGGGTCGGCGCTCAAGGTATCGGCAAATCCCGGTAACGCCTGCGTCGGTACCTGTTCGAACACGGCGCGCAGTTCGCGCTCCAGCCAGTGCGGGTCCAGGTACAACATCGAGTAGGTGAAACCCTCGCTCGTGGGCGCATGGCCGTCATGCAGCTCGCCGGGTTCGAGCATGAACACCTGGCCCTGCGTGCTCTGGTGCCGCACCCGGCGGCAATTGAACTGCTGCACGCCTTGCTCGGTGACGCCGACCAGAAAGCTGTCGTGCCAGTGAGGGTCGTAGGCATGGCCCACAAAGTGCGCACGCACCGACTCGATGCCGGTGGCGGCGTCCTGGTTGAGGTCGATCCAGTTGCTCATGCGACGTCTCGGCGTTGGGTGGTAATCATGCTCTGCAGGTCAATCCCGGGCTGCCTGGGTTAGAAGCCCGTGTACGCAGCCCGTTCCAGCAGCCAGCGCGGCAGGGCCTCGATGCAGCCTGGACCGTCGGAGCAGCCAGGCTGGCGCAAGGCGAGAGGTCCTTACCGGATTGGCCTTGCTACCGCTCGGGTTCAAGCGTGCCAGGCCCACCCCCTGTCGGCCTGACTCACCCGCTGCATGATCACCTTAACGGCCTCTGGCTCCTCGTGTCTGGAACATCTGTGCACCGCGCTCGCTTACGGCCTGGCACCCACCTCGTCCAGCTTCAAGGGATGCAATGCGCGAAAGTGCTGCGCCTCTTCCACCAGCCAGTCATGCACCGCGCGTGCCCCCGGCTGCACCAACCCGGCCTGGGAATACAGCAGCACGTAGCGTTTGTGATTGGCGATGGGCACGCCGAACGGCACGATCAGCGCGCCGCGCTCGAGCTCGTCATTGAGCAGCGTACGCCGCGCGATGGCCACGCCCACCCCGGCAATCGCCGCCTCGATGCTCAAGTGGTTGCGGTTGAAGGTGTGGCCGCGGCGCACGTTGAGCCCGCGCGCGCCGATGCCGTCGAGGTAGAACTCCCACTCGGCGTACTCCGAGCTGCCGCGCCAGGCGGTGATGTCGTGCAGCAGCGGGTAGTGCACCAGGTCGGCGGGGCCGTGCAGCGGCGGGCGGCCACGCAGCAGCGCCGGCGAGCAGACCGGGAAGATCTGCTCGTCCAGCAAGGGCGTCGAAAGCATGCCCGGATAGCTGCCATCGTTGAGGTCGATGGCCAGGTCGAACTCGTCCTGATGCAAGGCCTGGCTGCTGTCCTCGGCCACCAGGCGCAGCTCGATGTCCGGATAACGCTGCTGGAAGCGCGGCAGGCGCGGCGTCAACCATTTCGCCAGGAACGACGGGATCGAGCGCAGGCGCAAGGTGCCGCGGATGTCCCCGGCATCCAGGCGCAGCAGCTCTGCCTCGATGCTGCCATAGGCCTCGGTCACGGTCAGCGCCAGGCGCTGGCCCTCGGCGGTCAGCTCCACGCCGCGGGCGCGGCGCACGAACAGGCGAAACCCAAGCCGCTCCTCCAGCTGGCGCATCTGCTGGCTCACCGCACCCGGGGTGATGTGCAGTTCCTCGGCGCAACGGGTAAACGACAAGTGCCGCGCTGCACAGGCAAACACATGGAGCCACACATACACCTGACCGTTCAATTGCCCCTTCATGGTTTAGTCCTGCTAAAGGCTTGCTTAGGAAATGTCGTTGGTCATTGTAGGGAATAGGGACCACCATAGTCTTCAACAACAGCAAATACAGGTGTCGTGTACCGGCGCCAGGCAGCAGCATCGTGAGGTATTAGTATGGCTATCAGTGTTTTCGACCTTTTCAAGATTGGCATCGGCCCTTCGAGCTCCCACACCGTGGGGCCGATGCGTGCCGCTGCCACCTTTGCTCAGGCGTTGCGCAGCCAAGGCGTGCTGGAGCAGGTCACGCGCGTCGAAGTGCGCCTGTACGGCTCGCTGTCGGCCACCGGCATCGGCCATGCCACCGACCGCGCTTGCCTGCTGGGCCTGATGGGCCAGTGGCCTGATCAGATCGACCCGCACAGCATCGAGCCACGCATCGCCCAACTGCTCAAGGAAAAATGCCTGATCCTCGATGGCAGCCAGCCAGTGGACTTCGACTATGCCCGCGATATGCGGCTGCTCGACGAAGACCTGCCGTATCACCCCAATGCCATGACCCTGGAAGCCTGGGGGTCTGAGCAGACCCTGCTGAGCCAGACCTACTATTCCGTGGGCGGCGGTTTCATCATCGAACAGAGCGAGATCGATGCGCCAGCCCGCACGGAAGGCCAGGTCGAGTTGCCGTACGAATTTTCCTCCGGCGACGAGCTGATGGCCCTGTGCAAAACCTACAGCCTCAGCGTCAGCCAACTGATGATGGCCAACGAGCGCGCCTGGCGTTGCGAGGAGGAAATTCGCTCCGGTCTGCTGAAAATCTGGGCGGCCATGCAGCAGTGCGTGGAAAACGGCCTGCACAACGAAGGCATTCTGCCAGGCGGCCTCAAGGTCAAGCGCCGCGCCGCCAAGCTGCACCGCAGCCTGCAGGAAATCGGCAAGCCCAATGTCATCGGCTCGACCCTGAGCGCCATGGAGTGGGTGAACCTGTTCGCCCTGGCCGTCAACGAGGAAAACGCCGCCGGCGGGCGAATGGTCACCGCGCCCACCAACGGCGCGGCTGGCATCATCCCGGCGGTGCTGCACTACTACATGAAGTTCAACCCCGGCGCGGATGACGACGACGTGGTCAACTTCCTCCTGGCGGCGGCCGCAGTCGGCATTCTGTGCAAGAAAAACGCTTCTATTTCCGGTGCTGAAGTGGGTTGCCAGGGCGAGGTCGGCTCGGCCTGTTCCATGGCTGCCGCGGGCCTGGCCGATATCCTTGGCGGCACCCCGGCGCAGGTCGAAAACGCCGCCGAGATAGCCCTCGAGCACAACCTGGGGCTCACCTGCGATCCGGTCGGTGGCCTGGTTCAGGTGCCGTGCATCGAGCGCAACGCCATCGCGGCCGTGAAAGCCATCAACGCGGTGCAAATGGCGCTGCGCGGCGACGGTGAGCATTTCATCTCCCTTGACCGGGTGATCCGCACCATGCGCGACACCGGCGCTGACATGCACGCCAACTACAAGGAAACCTCGCGCGGCGGCCTGGCGGTAGCGTTCGTCGAATGCTGATCAGACTGCTGCAATGAAAAACGGCGCCGAGGCGCCGTTTTTTTTAACACTGTTGCCTGATCAGACCACAACGCCCTGGCTGCGCAGGTAATCGTCGTAGGTGCCGCTGAAGTCGACCACGCCATCGGCGCTCAGCTCGAGGATGCGGGTGGCCAGCGATGACACGAACTCACGGTCGTGGCTGACGAACAGCAACGTACCCGGGTAGTTCTCCAGCGCCAGGTTCAGCGCCTCGATCGATTCCATGTCCAAGTGGTTGGTGGGTTCGTCCATCACCAGCACGTTGGGCTTTTGCAGGATCAGCTTGCCGAAGAGCATGCGCCCTTGTTCGCCACCGGAGATGACCTTCACCGACTTGAGTATCTCGTCGTTGGAGAACAGCATCCGGCCCAGGGTGCCGCGAATCACCTGCTCGCCGCTGGTCCACTGGCCCATCCAGTCGAACAGGCTCACGTCGTCTTCGAAGTCGTGGGCGTGGTCCTGGGCGTAATAGCCCACTTCCGCGCTGTCGGTCCACTTCACTTCGCCTTTATCTGGCTGCAGCTCACCGACCAGGGTACGCAGCAAGGTGGTCTTGCCGATACCGTTGGGGCCGATGATGGCCACACGCTCGCCGGCTTCGACGGTGAAGCTGAAGTCCTTGAACAGCACTTTGTCGTCGAACGACTTGCCCATCTTCTCGAGGGTCACCGCCTGACGGTGCAGCTTTTTGGTCTGCTCGAAGCGAATGAACGGGCTGACCCGGCTCGACGGCTTGACCTCGGCCAGCTCGATCTTGTCGATCTTCTTGGCGCGCGAGGTGGCCTGCTTGGCCTTCGAGGCGTTGGCCGAGAAACGGCTGACGAAGGTCTGCAGCTCGGCGATCTGCGCTTTCTTCTTGGCGTTGTCCGACAGCAACTGCTCACGCGCCTGGGTGGCCGCGGTCATGTATTCGTCGTAGTTGCCCGGGAACAGGCGCAGCTCGCCGTAGTCCAGGTCGGCCATGTGCGTGCACACGCTGTTGAGGAAGTGACGGTCGTGGGAAATGATGATCATGGTGCTGTTACGCGCCGTCAGAATCGTTTCCAGCCAGCGGATGGTGTTGATGTCCAGGTGGTTGGTCGGCTCGTCGAGCAGCAGCACGTCCGGGTCCGAGAACAGTGCCTGGGCCAGCAGCACACGCAGCTTCCAGCCCGGCGCCACTTCGCTCATGGGGCCGAAGTGCTGCTCCAGCGGAATACCCAGGCCCAGCAGCAGCTCACCTGCGCGCGATTCGGCGGTGTAACCGTCCATCTCGGCGAACTCGGTTTCCAGCTCGGCGACGGCCATGCCGTCGTCTTCGGTCATTTCCGGCAACGAGTAGATGCGATCACGCTCGGCTTTGACCTTCCACAGCTGGCCATGGCCCATGATCACGGTATCGATCACGGTGAACTGCTCGTAGGCGAACTGATCCTGGCGCAGCTTGCCGAGCCGGGTGTTGGGTTCGAGCATGACCTGGCCGCCGCTAGGGTCGAGGTCGCCACCGAGGATTTTCATGAACGTGGACTTGCCGCAGCCGTTGGCGCCGATCAGGCCGTAGCGGTTGCCATTGTTGAATTTGACCGAGACGTTTTCGAACAGGGGCTTGGCGCCGAACTGCATGGTGATGTTAGCGGTGGAGATCAAGTGTCTTACCTATCAATAACTTACAGAGTGCTTTTTCAGCCTGGGACCAATTTGGTACCCATCTGGAGCTTTTCGGGCTCCTGCCAATCTGAGGCTGAGTTGATCCAACGTGCATAGGTCGACAGAAGCATCTGCACGCTGTGCCCGAGCGGTTGGGCGATGAATGCGGGGTTGAGACCGGACATTGAGCGTATTGTCGCATAGGTGTGACGGCAGTTATACGGTGGGCAGATGGCGGACACTCAGTGCCTTGAGGGGGGGCGCCAAGCGCGGGTGGAAAACCAACCTGACCTGGGGGCTGCCAGTGCGGTCATGTATAGAGCGGGAAAATTCGAAAGTGCGTTGGTGATCCACACTCCGGGTCGAGCCGGTGGAGCTGAGCGCCTCATCTAAAGGCGAGACGCTGCCCAGGTTCACAGCTCGCGGCGCTCGACGTGTGTTAACCGTGGACCCGGGTGTAGCTCTCGGCCATGGCCACCGTCGACTCCATAGCGGCGCCGGTGAGGTTGCAGGCATGAAGCTGATTCCAAGGTGGTGCTGTATTTGCGTTGCGGCCTGTGGAGTCCGAAGAGTGTCTTCATTGTGCTCCGGCGGACGTACGCCTTATCGACTTGGCGCCCAGGCGCCATCGCGGATGTAGGTCCGTACTGTTGTTCGTGCGGGAAGAACTGGCGGTTGGCGCCGACGAGCGGGGATGGACCTGATCGCGGCGATCGCCAAGCGTTATAGGGATAATGAGTTTACATCGAGATTGTCATCGACCAAGCAGACACTTCGACAGCTGTGGTCGTAGTTAGGCTCTGTCTGAAAAGTCTTGAGCGAAGGTTAGGCAAGGCCGATGGCGGCCCCGCAAAAACAGCCGAGGAAGCGGAGTTTACTGGAGTAAATGAGCATTCCGACGGGGCCGGCCTTCCGGGCTGTTTTTAACGCAGCATAACCGAGTCTCAAGGCTTTTCAGACAGAGCCTAAGATCAATCGATCTTGATAATTCGTGGAGCTGACAAGGCGCTTGATGCCCGCCAGGACGATCTCATGTTCAACGAGGCAGTTGCGCAGGTCTTCAACATAGAAGAGATACTGGTCGCCTGCGTGTTCAGTGAGCGCCTTACCCGTTCATACGGGCTTTGGCATGGCTTTGAACACCGCTACCGGGGTATCGGCATGGCAGTCATTATACCAGCCGTAGTGGTATGGATTGGATATGCTGATTGCTTAGCGCATTGATGGTGAGACGAGGTGTAGCAGCGGGCGATGTACTCTTCTTAACGCCAGCAGCGGCCGAAAATGTCAATCAAGTCGGTGACCATCTGGATGCTGGCGGCTTCATAGGGATCCTACCTCACGACTTTTTTCTTCGCGCAGAGGTGCCCTTTGGCCGCATATTGCGTCAATGGCTCGAAGTGCATGCGACGCAACGGTGGCGCAAGACGTGGAGACTAGCTGCGCATCTACCATTGATAACTGAAATTTATACGAGAGAGCGAAGTGCGCAAGACAAAATTAGACCTGGTCATCGGCATTGCCGCAACACTACTGATTCACGGGATTTTGAAGAAAAAATCCGAAAAATCCAGTGGTTCTGTTGGTTTCAGCGGCGGTGAGCAGTATGTGCCTGAAGTTACAGGGAAGTCAGCCGCATCATTATGCGAGGTCAGACGACGTCTTTACGCAGCCGGCACCGCAGTCTTCATTTCATTGGTGTGGTGTACCCTATGCTGGTTTAATGGCGACGCGTCGCAATTTTCACGGTCGGGATCTATTGTGACTGTCTTTACCCTTCTCAGTGAGTCACTTTTGAGCGAGGGTGTAGGTCGGCTCAACAGGGAAATGCGTAAATCGCATGGTGGTTACTATACGTTCTGGCGCGCAATTTACGCCGTTGCGGCAGTCTTGGGGACTTTGGTCTGGGGTTATGGTGATCTGTTACATGCCAAATTGATGCCTGTCAGCTAGCGTTTGCATGTGACATTTCTTTAACGTCTTGGTGATTGGCTGCGGCAAGCTAACTACGCCTCACGATGGGAAAAACATTGCTATCCGCAGCGCTACCCGCTTTCTTGACCAGCCCTCATTCGCCAATTCAGCCGCCGCGAATTAGACTCCCAAGTGTGGCGCATTCGTTAATGCAGTGCGGGTGATTGATGATGAATCAACGTGAGAATGCCTTGTTGCGCAGCTATCTGCTCAGTTTGGGACCTTCCTTCAAACAATGGCGTTTGCTGCGCGGTATCAAGCAGTCACATGCTGCGCAGCTCATCGGGGTCGGACAGTCCACTATCTCCAGGTGGGAAAATGATGAACTGGCGCTGGATGAAAAACACTACGCTGCCGTTATGGATTTGCTCAGCGCCCGGCTGAGCAGTGCACAGGATGCAGCGCTGGCGAGATTGATCAGAAGCAGTTCCAAGCCGATGCATCTGGTGTGTGATCTGACTCACACACTGTTGGCCTTTTCTGCAAGTCGGGGTGTCGAATTTGGTCCAGATGCTCATGCATTGCTGGGTCACTCGCTGTGGCGGTATGCGACCGAGGAAATCGTCGAAGCTGAAGCGCATGTCAGGCGGCAAGGATGGAGTGCGCAAAACGCCAGCGTCCAGTTCTGCACCGGGCACAATCATTCGACCATCGTCCCCATTTACGACAGTGTCTGCACGTGGACGCGTCTTACGTTATCTGATGGAACAGTTGCTCGACTGGTTGAAACAGAGTGTGCCCCGACAGGTGAATGCGCCACGCATATTGTATGCGTGGACGAAAACTGACCTCAGCTTCTACAGTAAAGGAAATCTGAGGGCTGAAAGATGGATAGTGGTGTTCTGGACAAGCGGTTGGCATTCATCGAGCAGGTAGAAAGTCTCAAGTCCACAATGCGCACCGCATGTAGCGCTACGGGCAGGAACGAAAGCACTGCAGAACATAGTTGGCGGCTTGCCTTGATGGCGATGGTCTATGCCGACGCGCTTGACGCTGTCGATCCGTACAAACTGCTTAAAATGTGCATCATCCATGACTTGGGCGAAGCCGTGAGCGGCGATGTGCCAGCGACACGAAAAACCGCGCTGCCGGAGTACCCGCAGCAGGAAAGGGCGAGGGTGTCAGAAATTTTGTGTTCAGGCATAACATGAGTAAGAGGTGCATG
>NZ_DAMCCR010000146.1:0-2839 GCF_032058845.1 Pseudomonas sp.
CTCGCCGCCAGCGCGGCGGGCGTCGGCGGCGCGCGCCTGGTCCAGGGCGAGCTCGTCGGTGACGGTGATGAAACTGTTGAGCTGAGGGTCGAGGGCGTGGATGCGCTTGAGCAGCGCGCCGGTCAGCTCTTCGGAGGAAAACGACTTGTCGGCGAGTCCGCGGGCGATCTCGGCCAGGGTCAATTGATGCATGGCAGGCTCTATCCCTTACTCGATGACTTTCGGAACCAGATACAGACCGTTTTCGGTCGCTGGGGCAATGGCCTGGTAGCGCTCGCGCTGGTTCTGCTCGGTGACCTGATCGGGCCGCAGGCGCTGGCTGGCTTCCAGGGGGTGGGCGAGGGGCTCGATGCCATCGGTGTCGACCGATTGCATCTGGTCGACGAGCCCGAGGATGCTGTTCAAGGCATCGGTAATGCGTGGCAGTTCGGCTTCATCGAGGCCCAAACGGGCCAGATGAGCGATCTTTTCCACATCGCAGCGTTGAAGCGCCATGGGGATCTCCAGGACTAGGAAACAAAAGGGAACAATTACCCGATGAGGAACATGCCGGCGGTTTGACGGTCAAAGGGCCGCGATCTTCTGCTGGCGTGCTCGGAAAAACTGCCAATTTAACATATTGGCTCCTTGCCCAAAATCCCCGCCATTGTTAGAGTTTGCCGCACTTTTTTACCCACGCTTTCCCAGGGTCACTTTCCCATGTTCAAGAAACTGCGTGGCATGTTTTCCAGCGATCTGTCGATCGACCTGGGGACGGCCAACACTCTAATCTACGTGCGTGAGCGCGGTATCGTACTGAATGAACCCTCGGTTGTTGCCATCCGTACCCACGGCAACCAGAAAAGCGTCGTCGCAGTCGGTACCGAAGCCAAGCGCATGTTGGGCCGTACCCCCGGCAACATCGCTGCCATCCGTCCGATGAAGGATGGCGTGATTGCCGATTTCAGCGTTTGTGAAAAAATGCTGCAGTACTTCATCAACAAGGTTCATGAAAACAGCTTCCTGCAGCCCAGCCCGCGTGTGCTGATCTGCGTTCCGTGCAAGTCCACCCAGGTTGAGCGCCGCGCCATTCGCGAGTCGGCCCTGGGTGCCGGTGCACGTGAAGTGTTCCTGATCGAAGAGCCCATGGCTGCCGCCATCGGCGCCGGTCTGCCCGTGGAAGAAGCCCGTGGCTCGATGGTCGTCGACATCGGCGGCGGCACCACGGAAATTGCCCTGATCTCGCTCAACGGCGTGGTCTATGCCGAGTCCGTACGCGTCGGTGGCGACCGCTTCGACGAAGCCATCGTCACCTATGTTCGCCGCAACTACGGCAGCCTCATCGGTGAATCCACCGCCGAGCGCATCAAGCAGGAAATCGGCACCGCCTACCCAGGCGGCGAAACCCGCGAAGTCGACGTACGGGGCCGCAACCTGGCCGAAGGCGTTCCGCGTGCCTTCACCCTCAATTCCAATGAGGTGCTCGAAGCGTTGCAGGAATCGCTGGCCACCATCGTTCAGGCCGTCAAGAGCGCACTGGAGCAATCGCCGCCAGAGCTGGCCTCCGACATCGCCGAGCGTGGCCTGGTACTGACCGGCGGTGGCGCACTGCTGCGTGACCTCGACAAGCTGCTGGCCCAGGAAACCGGTCTGCCGGTGATCGTCGCCGAAGACCCGCTCACCTGCGTTGCCCGTGGTGGTGGTCGCGCACTGGAAATGATGGACAAACACGCCATGGACCTGCTGTCCAGCGAGTAAGCCACGCAGGTGTCGTCCTCCCGCAACCTTCCCTCGCGCTTTACAGGTAGCACTCGCGGTGCTACCTGTATGCGTCGGCCGGCGTCGGTCGGTGCGTCGTTTCCGTCAACCTGCAACCAGGCTGGTTCGTTGCCCCAATGTCCAATGACCTCCTGAGTCGTCCACGAGGAACGGCCCATTAAACCGCTTTTCTCCAAAGGCCCCTCGCTGGGCATCCGCCTGTTGGTACTGGTCGTGCTGTCGGTCGCGCTGATGGTGGTCGACGCGCGCTTTGCCGTGCTCAAACCGGTGCGCAGCCAGATGGGCCTGGTGTTGATGGAATCCTACTGGATCACCGACTTGCCGCAGCGTATCTGGCAGGGCGTAGCCGGGCAGTTCGGTAGCCGCACCGAGCTCATCGCGGAAAACGAAAAGCTCAAGACCGAAGCCCTGCTGCTGCAAGGCCGCCTGCAGAAGCTGGCAGCGTTGACCGAGCAGAACGTGCGCTTGCGCGAACTGCTCAATTCCTCTGCGCTGGTCAATGAAAAGGTCGAGGTGGCCGAGCTGATCGGCGTCGACCCCAATCCCTTTACCCACCGCATCCTGATCAACAAGGGCGAACGCGACGGTGTGTTCCTCGGTCAGCCGGTGCTCGATGCCCGCGGCCTGATGGGCCAGGTGGTCGAGCTGATGCCGTACACCGCGCGGGTCCTGCTGCTGACTGACTCCACGCACAGCATTCCGGTCCAGATCAACCGTAACGGCCTGCGCGCCATCGCCAGCGGCACCGGCAACCCGGAGCGCCTGGAGCTGCGCCATGTGGCGGACACGGCCGACGTCAAGGAAGGCGACCTGCTGGTCAGCTCCGGCATGGGCGAGCGCTTCCCTGCAGGGTATCCGGTGGCGACGGTCAACGAGGTGATCCACGACTCTGGCCAGCCGTTCGCCATCGTGCGCGCCATTCCCACCGCGTCGTTGAACCGCAGCCGCTACATGCTGCTGGTGTTCAGCGACAGCCGTACCCCGGAACAGCGTGCCACTGAGGCGGCGCTGGCCCAGGAAGAGGCTGATCGCAAGGGCGCGGCAGGGACTGCGCCTGCGCAGGGTACGTCGGCCACGCCGG
>NZ_DAMCCR010000146.1:2849-8391 GCF_032058845.1 Pseudomonas sp.
GGCTACACCCGCCACGGGCCAGGGTGGCACCACGCCGGCTGCTCCCGCCGGCCAGTCGACGCCCGCGCAGAATCAAAACCCCGCGGCTCAGCCCGGTACGCCTCAGACCGCCGCGCCGCCTTCTGGCACGCCTGCCTCTGGCAGCGCCGCCCCCGCACAACCGCCGG
The DNA here is from genome assembly GCF_032058845.1 of Pseudomonas sp. Lineage (GTDB taxonomy): Bacteria > Pseudomonadota > Gammaproteobacteria > Pseudomonadales > Pseudomonadaceae > Aquipseudomonas. The sequence goes on from NZ_DAMCCR010000146.1 coordinate 3,017, forward strand.
CGTCGGCGGCACAACCTCGGAGGCAGTGATGGTGCGTCTGCGTAGCAATCATGGCTGGGTGATCTGGCTGACCTTCGCCCTTGGCCTGCTGCTCAGCGTCTCGCCGATGCCGCAGTTTCTCGAAGTGTTCCGGCCCATGTGGCTGGCGATGCTGGTGTCGTTCTGGGCACTGGCCCTGCCGCACCGCGTCGGCATGACCACCGCGTTTGTCCTGGGCCTTGCCGAAGACGTGCTGTACGGCACCTTGCTCGGGCAAAACGCGCTCGTGCTCACCCTGATCACCTTCCTGGTGCTGACCTTGCAGCAGCGCATGCGCAATTTCCCCATGTGGCAGCAAAGCCTGGTGGTCCTGGTGATCTTCGGCATCGCGCAGTTGGTGCAGCTGTGGCTCAGTGCCCTCACCGGTAACCGCCTGCCGACCCTGGCGCTGGTGTGGTCAGCCTTCATCAGTGCCGTGCTGTGGCCGTGGCTGAGCTTCGCATTGCGCGACCTGCGCCGCAGACTGCGCATCAACTAGCGGTTTCTCAACACTGTCACGGAGACAACCCCCAATGCCCCCGTTCTACCTGGCCTCAGGCTCCCCGCGACGCCGTGAACTGCTGGCCCAGGTGGGCGTGCCGTTTTCCGTGCTCAGCGCTCCGGTCGATGAAACCCTGCTGCCGGGCGAAAGCGCCCAGTGCTACGTCGAACGCCTGGCCCAGGCCAAGGCCAGGGCCGGCTTCGCCTCGTTGCAGGCCCCGGGCGTCGTGCTCGGCGCCGACACGGTGGTGGTGCTCGACGGGCAGGTGCTGGGCAAACCCGACGATGCCGACCACGCCCAGCGCATGCTGCTCAGCCTCAGCGAGCGCAGCCATCAGGTGCTCACCGCCGTGGCCCTCACCGATGGCATCACCACCCGCAGCCTGTGCGTCAGCACGGACGTCGCTCTGCGTGGAATTTCCAGCGCCGAGGCACGACGCTACTGGGCCACCGGCGAGCCGGCCGACAAAGCCGGCGGCTACGCCATCCAGGGCCTGGGCGCGGTGTTCGTCAGGCAGATCAGCGGCAGCTATTCCGCGGTAGTGGGGTTACCCTTGTTCGAGACCGCCGAGTTGCTCGGCACCTTTGGCATCGACTGCTGGCACTAGGCATCGGCGTCGATTGCAGAAGGTCGCCACAGGCTGCAGGGCGACCCATCATTACCTGATACGTCTGACGAGAAACTGCCATGAGTGAAGAGATTCTGATCAACATCACGCCGATGGAATCACGCGTGGCAGTGGTCGAAAACGGGGTGCTGCAAGAGGTGCATGTCGAGCGCACCCAGCGCCGCGGTATCGTGGGCAACATCTACAAGGGCAAGGTGGTGCGCGTGCTGCCCGGCATGCAGGCAGCGTTCGTCGACATCGGCCTGGAGCGTGCAGCGTTCATCCATGCCTCGGAGATCTCGCTGCGCGAAGGCGCGGCCGTGGAAACCATCAGCGCCCTGGTGCACGAAGGCCAGGGCCTGGTGGTGCAGGTCACCAAGGATCCGATCGGCACCAAGGGCGCGCGGCTCACCACCCAGTTGTCGATCCCGTCGCGCTACCTGGTGTACATGCCGCGCAGCAGTCATGTCGGCATCTCGTTGAAGATCGAAGACGAAGCCGAGCGCGAGCGCCTCAAGCAGGTGGTCAACGGCTGCATGGCCCAGGAAGAGATGAAGGATGCCGGGGGCTTCATTCTGCGCACGGCGGCCGAAGGCGCACGTGCCGACGACATCCTGCAGGACATCCGCTACCTGCGTCGGCTCTGGGAACAGATCAGCAGCCAGATGAAAACCTGTGGCGCGCCGACGGTCATCTATGAAGACCTGGGGCTGGCCCTGCGCACCCTGCGTGACCTGGTCAATGCCAAGATCGAGAAGGTGCGCATCGATTCGCGGGAAACCTTCCAGAAAACCACTCAGTTCGTGGGCGAACTCATGCCCGAACTGGCCAGCCGCCTGGAGCATTACCCCGGTGAACGGCCGATCTTCGATCTGTACGGTGTCGAAGATGAAATCCAGCGCGCGCTCGAGCGCAAGGTGCCGCTCAAGTCAGGCGGTTACCTGATCGTCGATCCGGCCGAGGCGATGACCACCATCGACGTCAACACCGGGGCTTTCGTCGGTCACCGCAACCTGGAAGAAACCATCTTCAAGACCAACCTCGAGGCGGCCACCGCCATCGCTCGCCAGCTGCGCCTGCGCAACCTGGGGGGCATCATCATCATCGACTTCATCGACATGGAAGACGAAGAGCACCAGCGCCAGGTGCTGCGTACCCTGGAGAAGCAGCTCGAACGCGATCACGCCAAGACCAACATCATCGGCATCACCGAGCTGGGCCTGGTGCAGATGACCCGCAAGCGCACCCGCGAAAGCCTCGAACAGGTGCTCTGCGAGCCGTGCAACGCCTGCCAGGGGCGTGGGCGCATGAAGACGCCAGAAACCATCTGCTACGAAATCTTCCGGGAAATCCTGCGGGTCGCGCGTGCCTATCAGGCCGAAGGCTACCGGGTGCTGGCCAACCAGAAAGTGGTTGACCGCCTGCTGGACGAAGAATCGGGCAACGTTGCCGAGCTCGAGGCGTTCATCGGTCGAACCATCCGCTTCCAGGTCGAGTCCATGTATTCGCAGGAGCAGTACGACGTGGTGCTGCTCTGAGCGGGGTTGATGCCGCACGCCCACTGACCGGCGCGCTGCCCACGGCCATTATCGAACGTTCATCTGGAGGGCCATGGCCATGGGGCGTATGACACGCGTTCCCGGCGCCTTGACCCGTTGGGGCCTGGGCATCTGTGCGCTGCTGGCGGTGCTGGTCGCGTTGTATGCCAGCCTCGGCCGGTTGCTGGTGCCGCTGGTCGCCGAGTACCGCAGCGACATCGAAGCCAAGGTCACCGAGGCGGCCGGTGTGCCGGTTCACCTTGGCGCGCTGCAAGGGCAGTGGGCACGGCTGTCACCGATCATCACCCTGCGCGACGTGCAGGTGGGCGAAGGCAAGGCAGCGTTGCGTCTGGACGCCATCAAGGTGGTGCCCGACCTGTGGGCCAGCCTCAAGGCGCGCGAAGTTCGCCTGGCCAACCTGCAGGTCAGTGGCGTGCAGATGATCGTTCGCGAAGACCAGAACGGCCAGTGGACGCTGCAGGACGTGCCCAAGCGCGATGATGCGCCGCTCGATCCCGAACAGCTGCTCAAGCAACTGCGCCAGCTTGGGCGGGTCGACCTGTTCGACAGCCAGGTGACGCTGCACCCTTGGCAACGCGAACCGTTGACCCTGACCTACGTCGAGCTGGGCCTCAAGGCCGGTAGCCGGCGCCAGTCGCTGGAGCTGCAGGCCACCTTGCCTGACGGGCAACGCCTGTCGGCCGTCCTGTACAGCCAGGCACAGGCCGAGCAATGGCGGCAGGGCACGGTGCAAGGCTACCTGCACCTGCCACAGGCCAATTGGGCGGCCTGGTTGCCGCCGCGGCTGCTGGCGGACTGGAAGGCCGAGACGCTGACCGCAGGCGGCGAAGTGTGGCTGCAGTGGGGCGAGGAGAAACTCCAGGACGCGGTGGTCCGTCTCGATGCGCCGCACCTGCGTGGCGCTTACCAGGGGCGCAAGCCGATCAGCCTGAAAGACGTCACTGTTGCCGCCTGGCTGCAGCGCAATGCCCAGGGCCTGCAAGTGCAGGTCGACTCACTGGCGGCGCAGATCGGCGACACCGCCTGGGAATCGCGTCTCAAGCTGCAGCAACGCCAGGACGACACCGCGCAGCAGGAAACCTGGCAGGTGCAGGCCGACCGTGTTGACCTGACCCCGCTGAGCGCTGTCATCGATGCCCTCGCGCCCCTGCCCGAACAAGCCATGAAGGCGGTTGACGCCCTCAAGGTCACCGGCGCGCTACACAACCTGCGCCTGGATCTGCGCCCGCACGCCGAGGGCGATCAGCGCCTGCAGTTCGCGGCCAACCTGGACAAGGTCGGCTTCGACGCCTATCACGGCGCGCCGGCGGCCGGCAACGTCAGCGGCAGCATCAGCGGTGACCTCGGCCACGGCGAACTGCGCCTGGACAGTGAGGCGTTCATGCTTCACCTGTACCCGATCTTCGACAAGCCCTGGCACTACCAGCAGGCCAACGCGCGCCTGACCTGGGCCCTGAACAAGCAGAGCTTCACCCTTGTCGCGCCGTACCTGAAGGTCAAAGGCGAGGAGGGCAACATCGCCGGCGATTTCCTGATTCGTCTGTTCCTGGAGCCGGGTCACGAAGACTACATGGACCTGCGCGTGGGGCTGACCGACGGCGACGGTCGCTATACCGCCAAGTACCTGCCTGCCGTGCTCAGCGACGAGGTGGAGCAGTGGCTGCGCAGCGCCATCGTCAAGGGTGATGTTGACGAAGGTTACTTCCAGTACCAGGGCTCGCTGCAGCACAATGCGCCGGCCCATGCGCGTACCCTCAGCCTGTTCTTCGACGTGCGTAACGCGGTCCTGGATTTCCAGCCTGGCTGGCCTGCGCTCAAAGAGGTCGACGGCAAGGTCTATATCGACGATGCCGGCGTGCGTGTCATGGCCGAGCGCGGGCGTATGCTCGACACCCAACTGAGCCAGGTCAAGGTCGATATCCCGCATGCCGCGCCAGGCCAGCCCAGCCACCTGCTGGTCGAGGGCAAGGTCGATGGCAAGCTGGCCGATGGCGTGAAAATCCTCAAGGAAGCGCCCATCGGCACGCAAAGCGTGTTCGCCGGATGGGAAGGTCAGGGGCCGCTGACCGGCAAGGTCACCCTCGACATCCCGCTGGCCAAGGGGCAGACGCCCAAGGTGCTGGTCGACTTCGCCACCCACGACGCCAGCTTGAAGATCGCCTCGCCCCAGTTGCCGCTCAGTCAGCTCAAGGGTGACTTCACCTTCGACCTCGCCAAGGGCCTCAGCGGGCGTGACATCAGCTTCCGGGCCTTCGATCGGCCGGTCACCGCGCAGATCTCGGCCCTTGGCCAGGGCGGCCGGCTGCAGACGCGCATCGATGCCAGCGGCCAGGTGGCGCTGAACACGCTGACCCACTGGTTGCAGTTCGACCAGGCCTTGCCGTTGGCCGGTGAACTGCCCTACCAGTTGCAGGTGAACCTGGGCAGCCAAGGCAATGACCTGATCGTCGATTCCTCGCTCAAAGGCCTGCAGATCGATCTGCCGGTGCCGTTCGGCAAGGCCGCGTCCACCGTGCGCAACAGCCGCTTCAGCATGTCGTTGGACGGCGCCGAGCGACGCATGGACGCCAGCTACGCCGACCTCGCACAACTGGCCTACGTGGCGCCGGCCGAGCGCTTGACCGAAGGGCGCGGCGAACTGTTGCTGGGCAGCGGCCAGGCCACGCCGCCGGCGCGTCAGGGCCTGCGC
>NZ_DAMCCR010000147.1:0-8356 GCF_032058845.1 Pseudomonas sp.
CGGGCGGAGGCGGCGATCACGGGCGGCGCAGCAGCGTCAGACGCTTCAGGGGCTGGCGTCTGCGGCTCGGCGCTGGCGGCCTGGCTCTGTTCCAGCAGTTGTCGCGCGGCGCTGAACACCTGCAGGCACTGGCCGCAACGCACCACGCCACGGGCCACGCTCAGCTGATGATGCGTGATGCGAAAGCGCGTCTGGCAATGCGGGCACTGGGTGACGAAACTGTCGGTCATGCGGCGGTCCGTGGGAGTGGGGCGAAAAGTGAGTCTAGGCGTTGCGAGACCTCAAGCGGGGTCGACGCGGGATCTGCCCGAGGATTTTCTGCCGTGCATCGCAGTCGTCCAGGCCTTCGAGTATGGCGAAACCGGGCATGATCGTCCGGCTTGGCCAGGCCCGAAGGGCACTGGCGGCTGTCATGCCACGCGGCGGCGACCGCTGATCCGCACCCAGCCTTCACGCTCGACGATCGGGTCGAGGTCGAAGTCGGCTGCGTAGGCCGCCGCCACGTCCTCGCCTTGCTCGGCAAGAATGCCTGACAGCGCCAGCAGGCCGCCGTCGCGTACCAGCCCGGCGAGTTGCGGCGCCAGCGAGACCAACGGGCCGGCGAGGATATTCGCGACCAGCACGTCGGCTTTCATCGCCGGCATCTGCTCGGGCAGGTACAGCGCCAGGCGCTGTTCGGCGATGCCATTGCGCTCGGCGTTGTCGCGCGAGGCTTCCAGCGCCTGCACGTCGATATCGGTACCCACTGCATCGGTGGCGCCGAGCAGCAGCGCAGCGATGGCGAGGATGCCCGAACCGCAGCCGAAATCCAGCACATGGGTGCCTTCCAGTGACTGGCCATCGAGCCACTCCAGGCACAACGCCGTGGTGGGATGGGTACCCGTGCCAAAGGCCAGGCCCGGGTCGAGCAGCAGGTTGACGGCTTCGGGCTGCGGGGCCTCGTGCCAGCTCGGCACGATCCACAGGCGACGGCCAAAGCGCATGGGCTGGAAGTTGTCCATCCAGCTGCGCTCCCAGTCCTGGTCCTCGATCACCTCGGCGTGGTGCTCGGGCAGCTCGGCATCGGTCAGCAGGCGCAGGTGAGCGAACACAGCCTGGGGCTCGGCGTCGGCCTCGAACAATGCCAGCAAGTGGGTGTGCGACCACAGCGGGGTGGTATTGAGATCCGGTTCGAAGATCGGCTGATCTTCGGCGTCCATGAACGTGACCGACACTGCGCCAACTTCGAGCAGCGCATCTTCGTAGGTTTCGGCTTGTTCCGGGCTGATGGCCAGACGTACTTGCAGCCAGGGCATGGCGGGTACCTTAGAGAATTCGACAGGGCAGCGGGCGCTGCGCAAAGCGCGCAGTCTACGCCAGGCGCCGGGAGATGGGGAACTCCCCGGCTGGCGGCGCAGCAATAAATAACGCACGTGCCGGGGGTGGGCCGGGCAGTTTTCCGCCCTCATCCTGCCAGAGCATTTGCCATGACCACGCCACCGTCCACACCCCTGACCCCGTCTGCCACTGCCGCCACGCTGGACCGCCTGGTCGACTGGGCCGCGCACGCCCAGGCGCGTCTGCTGACCCAGATGAGCTTTCTCGATGTGCTGGAAGAGCAGGTCGGGGTCGAGCTGCGCACCTATTTTCCAGGCCCCATCGACCCGCGCTTCGTTCAGGACCTGATCGACGCGGCCCTGCAGCGACACATCACCCAGCAGCCGCTCGCCTATGACGAAGCCGAACACGCGCCGTGGCGCTGGGAGGGTCAGGTCACTCAGGAAATCCCTGAATGGCGCCGTGAGATCACCGTGCAACTGGTCGAAAGCCTCGGCAGTCGCCTGCTGGAGTTTTACGACGACGCCCTGGACCGGCACTGGAGCGCAACGCCCGCCGGTGTGACCGAGCCCGAAGCCTATCGAGGGTGCATCGAGGCCTGGCTGGCTGCGCACCGTGACGACCTGCACGCCGCGCTGCAGCCCGCCGCCTTGGCCACGTCCGACGTCCAGGCCGTACGCGCGCTGATCGAAACCCTGCAGCAGGCGTGGCACTGGCAGGCCGTGCTGCTCAACCTGGCCACCGCCCAGGAGCGCGAGGCCATCGACCGCATGATGAATGCGCAGTTGCCCGATTGGCGCAAAGGGCTCGATGCGCCACAAAGTGCGCAGTTGCGCGACGCCCTGGCGCTGTGGAGCGCCGCGCAGCAGCGCGCCTGGGGGTTACTTTCAGGCGTAAGCACCCTGCAGGCGTACGTGCATGATCAGGTCGGTGTGGCGCTGCGTGAGCGCTTTGACAACCCACTGTCGCCCGACCTGATCAGCATCGAGCTGGTGCGCAAGGCTGCCGCCGGCAGCCCGCCGTTGGCGACCACCCTGACCGAGCTGGCGAGCCGCGGTGCGCTTGACCTCGCCCAGCTCTACGACGTCGCAGGCACCCGTAGCCAGGTGCGCCTGGGCGAGGCGCCCAGCGCTGCCCAGGTGCAGTCGCTGCTGTTCGACAGCGACTATCTGGCGGGCTACCTCGGTGCCCTGCGCGCCCGTCATCAACAGGTGGACGTGCACAGCGCCTTGCTCGATGCCGCCGACCTGGCCCTGAAATACAGCGCGTTGCTGGCCCGGTTCGCCGGTCATCTGCCAACGGCCCAGCATGATCGGCTGTTGCAGGCCCTGGGGGGGGCCGAGGCCGGCGTTTCGGTCAGCGGTGTGCGAGTGTTCGACGCGCTGTGCAGTGACCTGCTGGTATTCACCCTGGCTGACGAACGCGGCGGGTTTCACAGCGCGTTGCTCTATGCACCGGCCAAGCCCGACGCTCAGCAATGGGTGCTGCTGACCTCGCTGCGCGCGCTGAACCAGGAACTGGGCGGCTGGATGGCAAGCGCCGCAGGCCGCGCCTACCTGCTCGCACAGGTGCCCTGGGCGCAGCGTGAGTCCGTGGCCGTGCAGATGGAGCAGGTGGCAGAACAACCCCAGGCCTGGTCCCTGCAGCAAGACTGCCGACACCGCTTTGCCGACTACCGCAATGCCCTGGCGCATGGTGTGCAGGCACGCTTGCAGGCCCGTGAAGACAGTGTGCAACGCACCGTGGTACCCGGCTGGTACACCGACTTGAGCCTGGATGAACAACGGGTCATCACGTTGCTGCGGCAACAGGCGCGGCACGCCGAACAGGCGTTTGCCGATACCCTCGACGGCTGGCAGAGCTTCCAGCATTACGCGCGCACGGCCGTGGCCCAGGCCATCGAGCCGTACCTGCGCAGCAAGGGAGTGACCGAGGCGGTAGACCCCGAGTCAATCATCATCGATTACCGTCCAGGCCTGGGCGACGGCCGCCTGGCGTCGGTCAATCTGGTGGACCTGGTGTGTTTCGGCTATGACGACAACACCGGCATCGACCATCCCGACCGCGGTGTGCGTTCGGCCATCGGGCAAGACCTGTCGGCGCTGCGCAGCGCCGACCTGGCCCGCTATGCGCGCAGGGCCTATCTGGGCGAGGCCTACATAGCGATGATGCGCGCCCGCTACCTGCTGCCCTCGACCGCCGACTATCGACCCCGGCAACAGGCGTTCGCACGGGCGCTCGCCGCCGGCCTGGACCGCGACCTGCGCATCGCCCTGGCCCAGGGGCAGATCAGCCGCACGGTGTTCGACGGGCTGATGGCGCGGGTCGATGCACTGGGGGCCACATTGACCCTGGACATCCCGCAGGACACCACAGAAACCGTACTCGACACCTCAGGGCTGGTGCGCCTCAGCGTGGATGACGTGGTGATCCTCGGTGTCTACGTCTTCCGCCTGGTCATGGACGAGGGCGCCGAAGACTGGCTGTACACCGCCGACGCGCCCGATGGCATCTTGCTGCGCCGCTACGCTGAGCTTGGCGAGGCGGCGGGCGGTACGCTGCGCAGCTACCTCCTGGCACGTACCCGGCTCAGCCAGCAGGCGCGGGTGCTCAGCCGGCTCAAGGCACTGGCCAGCGGCAGTGGCCACCGCGATGCGCTGCGCCGACTGAACCAGGTGGTCGGGTTGGCGGGCGAGTACGACCGCTATATCGAACACGCCCTGGCCGATGTCGAGGCTGCCACCCGCAGCCATGCCGAGGTGGTCCGTGGCCAGGTCATCAAGGGTCTGCTGTTTGCTGCGCCATTGAGCCTGGTGTATCCGCCGTTCGCCATATTCATCGGTGCCTGGTTCGTGGTGGCGCCGTTGCGCGAGGCGGTCATCGCCCATAGCAGAGGTGACACCGCGCACGCACTGCAGGCCTGGCTCGAGGCCTCGTGGGGTGCGCTGGGGCTGCTGGTGCACCTGCCCGGCGCGAGCCTCAAGGCGGTCAAGCCACTGTTCAACGACCTGCGCCACCAGCTGATTCGGCCGCGCGCGGCGATCAGCCTCGCGCCCCAGCGGCCGAGCATGCGCTTTGACCCGCAGTGGGCAGTCAAGCGTGCGCCTCAAGGCGTTCAGGCCGTGGCCGAGGAGGGCATCTGGGCCGGCACCTGGCGTGCACCGGCAACGGTGCAGGCACCGGCGGGCGAGCATTTCATTCGCGACCAGGGGCGCTTTTTCAAGGTGGAGTACGACTCCGCCCATCAGACCTTGCGCGTGCTCAAGGCCAACAACCCCGGCAGCTATCACCATGAAGCGGTGATCCTCGGCCCGCAGGGCCGTTGGCTGGCCAACAGTACCGGGCTGCGTGGTGGCGCCCCGGCACGTGACGCCGGCCGCATCACCGCGCCGCGGCAGATCACCGGCGGGGCGGGGCATCCGGACAATCAGCGCGGCGCGCTGCAAGGCGAAGCGGTGGTCGCGCGGTTCGTGCCTGAGACGGCCGACAATTACCTGTTCACCCTCAACGCGCAGAGCTGCGTCGCGGTTTCCCTGTACAACCCGGTGACGCGCGCCGGCGCCGTGATCCATTTCGACCACAACATCAAGCCGCTCATCGAGCAGTCGGTGCGCGGGGTGCTGGCGCGTATTCGCGGGCAGGCTTCAGAAAAGCTCACAGCCGTCATGGCCGGCGGGGACTGGTTGGGCGGCGACAGCATCGGCGCACCGGTGCGTGCGGTGCTGCGCCAGAACGGTCTGCGCCCGAGCTGGGAGCACTGGTCCTATTCGAGCTGCCTGGGCAACACCTACGGCATGACCCTGGACCTGCGCACCGGGGTCACCAGGGTCTACACCATGAACGGCGATCTGGTCGACAGGGTCCTGACCCCGCTCATGCGCTCGGCCCAGCAAGGTGGGCGTGGGCCGCTGGCCCTGCGCGCGCAACGGTTCATGAACCGGGTACGTTCCGAACCGATGTACCAGGGCGGCGATGGCATCGTGCGCAATGCTGCGGGCCATCCGGTGAGCAGCGCTCATTACCAGCATCACGCCATCCCGGTGATCGAGGTTGCCGGCTTCTGAAACGAAACAGCCCCGGCGCAAGGCCGGGGCTGTGGTCATCACGCTACTGCTCGATCAGTCCTGGTTGGCCAGTTTGTGCTCGAGGTAGTGGATGTTGATGCCGCCTTTGCAGAAACCTTCATCTCGCACCAGGTCACGGTGCAGCGGGATGTTGGTCTTGATGCCGTCGACGACGATCTCGTCCAGGGCATTGCGCATGCGCGCCAGCGCTTCTTCACGATCCTTGCCGTAGACGATCAGCTTGCCGATCAGCGAGTCGTAGTTCGGCGGAACCGAGTAGCCGCTGTACAGGTGCGAATCGACGCGCACGCCGTTGCCGCCCGGGGCGTGGAAGTGCTTGACGGTGCCAGGGGACGGGATGAATTTCTTCGGGTCCTCGGCGTTGATCCGGCATTCCAGCGAGTGACCACGGATCACCACGTCTTCCTGGCGATACGACAGCTTGTTGCCTGCGGCGATGCTGAGCATCTCCTTGACGATGTCGATACCGGTGACCATTTCCGAGACCGGGTGCTCGACCTGGACGCGGGTGTTCATCTCGATGAAGTAGAAGCGGCCGTTCTCGTAGAGGAACTCGAACGTACCCGCACCGCGGTAGCCGATCTCGATGCACGCGTCCACGCAGCGCTTGAACACTTCCTGGCGCGCAGCTTCGTCGATGCCTGGAGCCGGTGCTTCTTCCAGCACCTTCTGGTGGCGACGCTGCAACGAGCAGTCACGGTCACCCAGGTGGATGGCATTGCCCTGTCCGTCGGACAGCACCTGGACTTCCACGTGACGCGGGTCGGTCAGGAACTTCTCGAGGTAGACCATCGGGTTGCCGAACGCCGCGCCGGCTTCGTTGCGGGTCAGCTTGGCCGAGGAGATCAGGTCTTCTTCCTTGTGCACGACGCGCATGCCGCGACCACCACCGCCGCCAGCGGCCTTGATGATCACCGGATAGCCAACCTGGCGTGCGATCGCAAGGGCTGCGTCTTCGTCTTCGGGCAGCGGGCCGTCCGAGCCCGGTACGGTCGGTACGCCCGACGCGATCATGGCGTGCTTGGCCGAGACCTTGTCGCCCATCAGGCGAATGGTGTCGGCTTTCGGGCCAATGAAGGCGAAGCCGGATTTTTCCACCTGCTCGGCGAAGTCGGCGTTTTCCGCCAGGAAGCCGTAGCCGGGGTGGATCGCCGTGGCGCCGGTGACTTCGGCCGCCGCGATGATCGCCGGGATGTGCAGGTAGGACTTGTTGGAGGCCGCCGGGCCGATGCAGACAGACTCGTCGGCCAGGCCCAGGTGCATCAGTTCGCGGTCAGCGGTGGAGTGCACGGCGACGGTCTTGATGCCCAGCTCTTTGCAGGCACGCAGGATGCGCAGGGCGATTTCACCGCGGTTGGCGATCAGGACTTTTTCGAGCTTCCCAGACATCGTTGGCTCTCCGCGCTTCAAACGACGGTGAACAGCGGCTGGTCGAACTCAACCGGCTGACCGTCTTCCACCAGGATGGCATCGATGACGCCGCCGATGTCGGCTTCGATGTGGTTCATCATCTTCATGGCTTCGACGATGCACAGGGTGTCGCCTTTCTTGATGCTCTGGCCCACTTCTGCGAAGTTCGGCGAGGTCGGCGACGGCTTGCGGTAGAAGGTGCCGACCATCGGCGAGCGAATCACGGTGCCTTTGAGGGCCGGGGCGGCCGCTTCGGCGGCAGGCGCGGCAGCAGCAGGTGCAGCAGGTGCTGCCATCGGTGCGGCCATTGGCGCAGGGGCGTAGAACTGCTGGGCAGCCGGGGTCTTGCTGTGACGGCTGATACGGACGGACTCTTCGCCTTCCTTGATCTCCAGCTCGTCGATGCCAGACTCTTCCAGCAGCTCGATCAGTTTCTTGACTTTACGGATATCCATTAAGCGACTCCCAGGATTCGGTCGGGGATGTAAGTTGAAAACGTATCAGCAACGTTTAGTCGAGGCCGTGGCCCCAGGGCCACGGCTTTGTGTCATCAGGGCTGTGCGTGCGCAGCCAGCTGTTCGAACGCGGACTCCAGGGCCAGGCGATAGCCGGTGGCGCCCAGGCCGCAGATCACGCCCACCGCTACGTCGGAAAAGTAAGAGTGATGACGGAACGGTTCGCGTTTGTGCACGTTGGACAGGTGCACTTCGATGAATGGGATGCTCACCGCCAGCAATGCGTCACGTATCGCGACACTGGTGTGGGTAAAAGCAGCCGGATTGATCAGGATGAAGTCGACGCCTTCGTCACGCGCGGCGTGAATACGCTCGATCAGCTCGTACTCGGCATTGCTCTGCAGGTATTGCAAGTGATGGCCTGCGGCGCGTGCGCGCTGCTCCAGGTCCTGATTGATCTGGGCCAGCGTGGTGGCGCCGTAATGGCCCGGTTCGCGGGTGCCCAGCAGGTTCAGGTTGGGGCCATGCAGCACCAGTAGGGTTGCCATCTGCGATTCCTTGGTTTTGTAGGGCAATTCGACATAGCGCGGCGACTATGCCGCAAACGCTTGTGAGTGTCCAGTTCCCGGCAATAGTCAGCACGATGTCCGAGGTTCGGCCAAAGTACGTGACTGAGATCTCGAAATCGGTCATTTCTTCGAGGTTGGCGCGAGATACCTGCATCAGTGCCCGAGTTTGCCATCCACCTGGTTCAGCACGGTGACGAAGTCCTCCACGTTCACTTCGCCAACCACACGCTGTGCGCGCAGTTCGTCGCCGTTCGCTGCAAAGAACAGCAGGGCAGGCGGGCCGAACAGCCCGTAACGGTCGAGCAGGGTGCGCTGTTCGGCGTTGCTTTCGGTGATGTCCAGGCGCAGCAGGGTGAAGGCCTTCAGATGCGGTTGCACGGCAGGGGCGTTCAGTACCTCGTGCTCGATCACTTTGCAGCTGATGCACCAGTCGGCGTACCAGTCGAGCAGTACCGGCTGCCCGTTGGCCTTGGCCTCGGCCAGTGCCGCATCGAGCGCCGCCGGGCTGCTGAGGGTCTGC
>NZ_DAMCCR010000148.1:0-8276 GCF_032058845.1 Pseudomonas sp.
GCAACGTGGTTTGCGCCAACGGCGTCAGCGCCGCTGGGCCAGTGCGGCGGTGCTGGTGCTGGCGGTCGGCCTGGGGGGCCTGGGCGGGTGGCAGGCGCGTAGCGTCAGCCTGACCGCGCAGAACCTGCCCATGGCCGATGCGTTGCAGGCCCATCGGCTGTTCGCCAGCAGCACGGCGCTGGATATCCAGGCCCGCGACCCTGCACGCCTGCAAGGCTGGCTCGACCAGTACTTCGCCCGCGTCGGACAACTCCCCGACCTGTCTGGTTATGGCCTGCTGCCGGTCGGTGCGCGCCTGCTCAGCAACGAGCAGGGCGCCGCAGCGCTACTGGTGTTCGAAGATGGCAAGGGTCAGCGCGTCAGCCTGTTCCTGCGTTCGCCAGGCAGCCATTTTGCGCGCATGCCCAGTGGCGAGCGCACCGAGGGCGAGCTGGCAGCGCGCTACTGGTCCCACGGGGACTACAACTTTGCCTTGGTCAGCGCCGCCGATGATGCGCGCGGCGAGCCCTTGCGCCAGGCGCTGGACCTGAGCCTGTAGCCGGTAGGGGTGAAATCCTTCTCCAGGTCAGTTAGGGTCGGGAGCCACTGACAAGGAGAGCGAGATGACGTCCACAGCGACCCTGTTGATCGCAGGGGCCGCCCGCGGCTTGGGCTTTGCGCTCTGCGCGCGACCGTAACGACGAGTGGCGGCGGACACTCGGCTGTCAACCTCCTGCGGCGCGGTCGGGCCGTCGGGGAAGACCACATGCATACACCTCGCAAGGCCAGCGCCGCCGCCCCGGCTTTGCCAGTCCAAGGAAAGGCATTGCAATGCTCGATATCCGTCCCGCTACCCGTGCTGACGCACAATGCACGCTAGACATCCGCCGCGCGGCCATTCACGCCCAGTGCATCGGCGCCTATTCGGCGCAGGACATGCACACCTGGACTCAGGCCGTGGTCACGCCCCCGTATGCCGATCTGGTGGAGCAGCACTTCTACCTGGCCCGCTGGCACGGTGAAGACGTGGCAACCGTCATGCTCGGTCCGCAGGTGAGTGAGTTGGGCGCGTTGTTCGTTGCCCCGCAGGCCATGGGGCAGGGCATCGGCCGGCGCCTGGTCGAACACCTCGAGGGGCTGGCGCGTCGCGCTGGCTGGACCCACCTGACCCTCGACGCCACCCTCAATGCCGCGGACTTCTACCGGCGTTGCGGCTTCGTCGGCCAGGCCGAGTCCGTGTATGAGTCGCCCTCGGGTATCAGCTTGCGCTGCGTGCCCATGTACAAAGCCCTATAGCGGCGATAGGCGCAATTGATTGCGAGAAAAGAGCAAAGCGGCCACGTTGAAGGCATAATGCCAGCATCTTGAACATCAGGGACTTCCTGATACAGGTTCAGGTGTTTCCTTCGCTGATGCCCATAGGTTCGTTTACATGTCGCTCGTTGCAAACCCCGACGTGATGTACCGCTTGTTGATCCAGAGCGTGTTGGACTACGCCATCTATCTGCTCACGCCCGAGGGTGTGATCGCCAACTGGAACGCCGGGGCGCAGCGCGCCAAGGGTTACAGCGCCGATGAAGTGGTCGGCCGACATTATTCGCTGTTCTACACAGACGCCGAACGGCTGGCCGGTTGCCCGGAGCTCAATCTCGCCCAGGCGCGCTCGACCGGGCGCTTCGAAGAGCATGGCTGGCGCTTGCGCAAGGACGGCTCGGCGTTTCGGGCACACGTGGTGATCGACGCGGTGCATGACGACGACGGCCAACTGGTGGGGTTTGCCAAGATCACCCGCGACTGCACCGAGCAGTACCAGGCGCAGATGGCCCAGCGCGAGCAGGAACGCAACTTCCGGCTGCTGGTACAGGGCGTCAGCGATTACGCCATCTACATGCTCGACCCCTGCGGCCGAGTGGCCAGCTGGAACGCTGGCGCCGAGCGCACCAAGGGTTATCGCACCGATGAAATCCTGGGCCAGCATTTCTCGGTGTTCTACATCGATCAAGACCGTCAGAGCGGGCTGCCCGAGCTGGGCGTGGAAACGGCCCGCCGCGAGGGCCGCTTCCAGGCCCAGGGCCTGCGCCAGCGCAAGGACGGCTCGCATTTCTGGACCAGCGTGGTGATCGAAGCCATCGTCGATGAAGACACTGGCGAGCTGGTGGGCTTCTCCAAGGTCACCCGCGACATGAGCGAGCAGCGTCGCTACGAACAAGCGCTGCTGCACGCCAAGGAAGCGGCCGAGCAACATAGCCTGGAAATGGCCGGGTTGTCGCAGTTCCTCGATTCGGTCATCGCCAATATTCCTGCCAGCGTGATCGTGCAGGACGCCAGCAGCCGCAAGATCCTCCTGGCCAACCAGCAGGCCGAGCGGCTGTTTGGCGGGCAGGGTGCGAGCATGATCGGCCACCTGCCCGAGCGCTGCCTGCCGCCGACAACCGCCCAGTACCTGCAACAGCAATTGACCCGTGGCGCCCATAACGGCCAGGCGTTTGCCGCCGAGACCCGGGTCGACACCGCCCTCGGCATGCGCACGTTGCGTAGCCGTGTGGTGCGCTGCGAAAGCCCGGCCGGCCAGTCCGATTACGTGCTGTACGTCGGCGAAGACGCTACCGAGCAGCTGGCGGCGCATGCGCAGATCCACTACATGGCGCACCACGACGCGCTGACCGGGCTGCCCAACCGCACGCTGTTCAGCGACCGGCTCACCCACGCGCTGCTGCGCGGCGAAGAACAGGGCAAGCTGACCGCGGCGCTGTGCCTTGACCTGGACAACTTCAAGAACATCAACGACAGCCTTGGCCACGCATTCGGCGACAAGCTGCTACGCGCACTGGGCAAGCGCCTGCGCAGTGAATTGCGCGAGCACGATACCCTGGCGCGCCTGGGCGGTGACGAATTCGCCGTGGTGCTGACCGGCCTGGACAGCCGCGAGGCAGCGGCGCAGACCGCGCAGCGGTTGATCGCCGCGATTGCCCCGGCGTTTCATATCGAAGGCCATCAGTTCAGCGTCGGCGTGAGTATCGGCATCGCCGTCTCGCCCGACGATCACCAGCAGGCCGAGCAACTGTTGTGCTATGCCGACATGGCGTTGTACGAAGCCAAACGCAACGGGCGCAACCGCTACGAGTGTTTCCACATCGACCTCGACGTCGCCGCGCGTCAACGCCGCCTGGTCGAGACCGACCTGCGCACCGCACTGCACCTGGGCCAGCTGCAGTTGCACTACCAGCCGGTGGTGGATCACCGCAACCACAGCGTCAGCGGCTATGAAGCGTTGCTGCGCTGGCAGCACCCCGAGCGCGGCATGATCATGCCGATGGACTTCATTCCCATCGCCGAGGAAACCGGGCTGATTCACGACATCGGGATTCGCGCCCTGAACCTGGCCTGCCAGGAAGCAGCCGGCTGGGAGGGCAGCCAGACTGTGGCGGTGAACCTGTCGCCGGTGCAGTTCAAGGACGCCAACCTGCCGCACATCGTCGCCCTGGCGCTGGCCGATTCGGGGCTTGCGCCCGAACGGCTGGAACTGGAGATCACCGAGTCGGTGCTGCTGGGCAACAGTGAGGAGAACGTCCAGACCTTGCGCGCCCTGAAGGCGCTGGGCGTGTCGATCTCGCTGGACGACTTCGGCACGGGTTATTCATCGCTGGGTTATCTGCGCTCATTCCCGTTCGACCGGATCAAGATCGACAAATCGTTCGTGCACGACATGTGCGACAGCCGCGAGGCGATGTCGATCATCCGCGCCATCACCGAGCTGTCCAACAGCCTGATGATCAAGACCACGGCCGAAGGCGTGGAATCCACCGAGCAGATGCACCGCCTGGCCGCCGAGGGGTGCTCGCATCTTCAGGGCTATCTGTACGGCCGACCGATGCCAGCGAGTGAGCGACTGACGCGGCTGCTGCCGTTGTAGCCCTGTGCGCGCGAGCCTCTCGCGCAAGACGCCAGCGGCTGTGCGCTGCAGGGCATGGCCAATGACCCGCACATTCCGGAGCGTGGCGCCCACCGCAGGCTCGCCGAGCTGATCCGCCGGAGGTAGGTGCGGCGCAATGCAGCGCAACGCGGGTACAGTATCGCCATGGCGCCCCGTCGCGTTTACCTTGCGACGCTGACGGGGCTTGAACTGTCCGTTGCAGAAATGATCGGAGGGGCAGTGCGCGCCGGCTGGCGTTGCGTGGGGTTGTGCTTGATTCCGGCAACACCACGAACGCATCATTTTGCGCATCGTTGCGGATGCAAGACTGCGCCGCCACACCCAACGCCGTCTGCCGCGGCGTCTTTTTCCGAGATCAGCATGAGTACCAGCACCCCGCTTTCCGGAGTCAACCAACCCCTGCGTGGCATGGCCCTGGTGGTCTGCGCCACGTTCCTGTTCGCAAGCCACGACGCGCTGTCCAAGTACCTGGGCGGCATCTATCCGATCGTCATGGTGGTCTGGGCGCGCTATGTGGTGCACACCCTGCTGATGGCCGGGATCTTCCTGCCCAGGTCCGGCATGGCCGTGCTGCGTACCCGCCGCCCGGTGTTGCAGACCCTGCGCGCCTTGAGCCTGCTCAGTACCAGCCTGCTGTTCACCACCGGGCTGCATTACCTGCCCTTGGCCGAGGCCACGTCGGTCAATTTCCTCGCCCCGGTGCTGGTGACGGCGTTGTCGGTGCCACTGCTCAAGGAGCATGTCACCCGCGGCCAGTGGGTGGCGGTGGTGCTCGGGTTCATCGGGGTCATGGTGGTGGTGCACCCGGGCGGTGCGATGTTCACCCCGGCGATGCTCTTTCCGCTGGGCTCGGCGCTGGGCTTCTGCTTCTACCAGATACTGACCCGCCAGCTCTCGACCATTGACAGCCCGACCACCAGCAACTTCTACGCAGGGCTGTGCAATACCCTGGTCATGAGCGCGCTGGTGCCGTTTTTCTGGGAGGTGCCGCGCTGGGATCATGCCCTGGTGATGCTCGCTCTGGGCGGTTTCGGCATGAGCGCGCACCTGTTGCTGACTCAGGCCTTCCGCTTTGCCGCACCGGCTTTGCTGGCGCCATTCAGCTACTGCCAGATCGTCTTTGCCGGCTTGCTGGGCTTGCTGTTCTTCGGTCAGATGCCGGACACCACCAGTCTGGTAGGCATCGCCATCATCTGCCTGAGTGGACTGGGGGCGGCGTGGATGCAGCGGCGCAGATAAGACCCCCATGAAGGGATGAAGTCGAAGGCAAAAAAAGGGGCGCGTTGCTGGCAACGCGCCCCTTTTTGCCTTACAGCGAGATCCTCAGTGGCTGACGGTGCGCAGGCTGTCCTGCCGGCTGGCTTCATAGGCGTCTTTGCCCATGGGCTTGGCATCGGCCTTGCCCAGGTCTTCCATCGCCAGGCGGTGGGTTTCCGGGGCCAGGTAGGCCGCCAGGGCGCAGATGCAGGTGATGAAGAAGGCAATTCCTCCGACCACCATCGGGATGTTGTCCGAGCCCGGTGGCGCAACGGCGGCGAACAGCGCCGGCAGCATGGCGGTGAGCATGGTGCCGATGTTCTGCGCAATGGCCATGGCCGAGACGCGGTAGCGGGTCTGGAACAGCTCTGGATAGAAGCTTGGGAACACCGCGTTGTAGCCCTGGTAGACCAGGCCCCACATCACGATCGAAGCAGCCACGGCCATCGGCACGTTATGGATGCTGATGGCGTACAGGTAGACGAAGGCCAACAGGCCCGAGCCCAGGCAGCCCGCGATCATGGTCGGGCGGCGGCCGATCTTGTCCGACAGATTGCCCACGAACGGAATCACCAGCACGGCGACGATGTTGCCGATCACCGGGATCCACAGGTACACGCTTTTATCGAAGCCCACGCCATAGGCCGGCTGCACCGCGTAGGCCGCACCGAACACCGTGGCCACTACCGGAATCACGTTCATCAGGGCCATGAACATCACCAGCACCATGTGTTTCCAGCTGTAGCGAAACGCTTCGCTGATCGGCGACTTGGCCACGGCGTCTTTCTGTTCTTCTTGAACGAACGCCGGGGTTTCGTGGACTTCCTTGCGGATGATGAAGCCCGCCACCAGGACGAACGCGCTGAGCAGGAACGGAATGCGCCAGCCCCAGTCATTGAACATGTCGCTGGGCATGAAGTAGGCCAGCGGCAGGAACACGGCAGCCGCCATGACCTGGCCAGCCTGTACGCCTTGGAGGGTATAGCTGGCGTAGTAGCCGCGGCGGCCGAACGGAGCGTGCTCCATGATCATCGAGCTGGCGCCGGAAATCTCCCCGGCCACCGCGAATCCTTGCACCAGGCGCAGCAGTACCAGAATCAGCGGGGCAGCGATGCCGATGTCGTGGTAGGTGGGTAGCAGACCCACTGCCATGGTCGACAGGCCCATGAGGAACATGCACAGCAGCAGCACATTTTTGCGCCCGCGCGTGTCACCCCAGTGGCCGAGCACGAAGGCGCCGATCGGGCGCGCCAGGTAACCCACGCCATAGGTTGCGAGCGAGGCGATGATGGCCATCTTCGGGTCCATCGACGGGAAGAATATCTGCGGGAAAATCAAGGCCGCAGCCTGGGCATAGATGAAGAAGTCGTAGTATTCCAGGGCCGAGCCGATCCACCCGCTGGCGGTCGCTTTCTTGGCTTGGGAGCTTGATTTGGCCATCGTGTTCTCCGTTGTTCTTGTTAGTCACCGCACGGAGCGGTGTAGGCAACGCATGGGTTAAGACAATTCAGGCAGACAGAAACGGGCAAACCCCAGGCGTGAGTCTCGCCAGCACAACAGAAAGGGCAGGGGGGCAGGTACGTACTCGGTGCTTGCGGGCAAGCGCAAGGGCAGTGGAGGTGTGCATAGGTGTTTACCCGGTTTATTGAAATTATTGTCTGGTGACGCAACGCGCGCCCTCGCAGTGTCCAAGCCCTCGACGACAAAGCAGTGCGGGTCGAGGGCCCGGCCTGGGAGTGGCGTCATGGTTGTCCAGTGCTGTGAAGTGAATCAATTCGTATCATCCGGTTCTGTTCGGCAATCGAACGCAAAACTAACCATTCCGTACAAGACCCATTGTCGGCGCGACTTTACCTGCGAATAATCCATCCTGCCAAGAAACCCTTTGCGGGCCTGTCGTCCCGCACCGATAGCGCTGCGCGCCTCACTACAAGGAATTCCAGCATGAAACGTTCAATTGCCACCGTGTCCTTGAGCGGCACCTTGCCGGAAAAGCTCGAAGCGATCGCCGCAGCAGGGTTCGACGGTGTCGAGATCTTTGAAAACGACCTGCTCTACTACGACGGCAGCCCGCGGGAAATCCGCCAGATGTGCGCCGACCTGGGTATCGCCATTACCCTGTTCCAGCCGTTTCGTGACTTCGAAGGCTGCCGCCGCGACCGCCTGCAGCGCAACCTTGATCGCGCCGAGCGCAAGTTCGACCTGATGCAGGAACTGGGCACCGACCTGGTGCTGGTGTGCAGCAACGTGCAGGCCGATGCCCTTGGCGATGAGCAGGTACTGGTCGATGACTTGCGCCTGCTGGCCGAGCATGCGAACCAGCGCGGCCTGCGCATTGGCTATGAAGGGCTGGCCTGGGGGCGTCATGTGAACACCTATCAACAGGTGTGGAACCTGGTGCGTCAGGCCGATCACGCGGCACTTGGGGTGATTCTCGACAGCTTCCACACCCTGTCGCTCAAAGGTGACCCTGGCGCGATCCGTGATATTCCGGGCGAGAAGATCTTCTTCGTGCAGATGGCCGACGCGCCGATTCTGGCCATGGATGTGCTGGAGTGGAGCCGGCATTTCCGATGCTTCCCCGGCCAGGGCGAAATGGACATGGCCGGGTTCCTGGCGTCGATCCTCGCCACCGGTTACCGAGGGCCGTTGTCACTGGAAATCTTCAACGATGGTTTCCGCGCAGCGCCGCCCCGGCAGAACGCAGTCGACGGCCTGCGCTCGCTGCTGTATCTGGAGGAAAAGACCCGCCTGCGTCTGCAGGCCGAGGCCACGACCCTCGAAAGCGGCGTGCTGTTCGCACCGCCCGCTGCCAGCCAGTACCAAGGTGTGGAGTTCCTCGAGTTCGCCGTGGATGAGGCGGTGGGCGCGCGGCTGGGCGGCTGGCTCAAGCGCCTGGGCTTTCGCGACGCCGGTGAGCACCGCAGCAAGGATGTACGCCTGCTGCGCCAGGGCGATATCAACATCGTGCTCAATGCCGAGCCCTATTCCTTTGCCCACAATTTCTTCGAAGCCCACGGCCCGTCGCTGTGCGCCACCGCGCTCAGGGTCGATCAGGCCGGGCCCGCGCTGCAACGCGCCACCGCGTTCGGCGGCCAGCCGTATC
>NZ_DAMCCR010000149.1:0-8150 GCF_032058845.1 Pseudomonas sp.
TCATTTCGCAAAACCCCTATCTGCTCAGGCAGGTAGGGGTTTTGTCTTTTCTGCGTTCTGTAAAATCTCCCAAGCTTACTCAAGATCGCCTCCAAACCCATGCTTGCGACCACCCGGGACAGATGGCATCGTTTCCCTTTGAACGCCTCCAGGTAGCCGCAATGTCGCAGTTCGATTCCATCACGCCCGGTTTCATGGTGATCCACGGTAACCGGTCAGATGACCTGCGAAGCCTGGTCGTGGAGTGGATGCGCAGTTACCCACTGCGGCCGCTGGAAAACGAAGTAGTGCTGGTGCAGAGCAACGGCATTGCTCAATGGCTGAAGATGGCCCTGGCGGCCGACCAGGATGACGGCGGTTGCGGCATCGCCGCAGCGATCGACGTGCAACTCCCCGGCAGCTTTCTATGGCGCCTGTACCGAGCCGTGCTGGGTCGCGAGGAAATTCCCGAAACGTCCGTGTTGGACAAAGCCACGCTCACGTGGCGACTGATGCGCTTGCTGCCCACGCTGATCGAGCAACCGCTCTTCGCGCCACTTGCACGCTTCCTCAACGACGATCGCGACATGCGCAAGCGCTACCAGTTATCCCAGCGCCTGGCCGATCTGTATGACCAGTACCAGGTATACCGCGCCGACTGGCTGGAAGACTGGGCAGCGGGCCGCTACCAGCTACGTGACGGTCGCGACCAATTGCGTCCGTTGTCCGAAGGCAATCAATGGCAGGCAGCACTGTGGCAGGCGCTGCTTGCAGATGTCGGCGCTGACGGCATGGCCCAGAGCCGCGCCGGCGTGCACCAACGCTATATGCACATCGTGCAATCCACACAAACGGCGCCCCAGGGGTTGCCCAGCCGCGTCATCGTGTTCGGCATCTCTTCCCTGCCTGCCCAAGTGCTGCATGCCCTGGCAGGCCTCGCCCGGTTCACCCAGGTGCTGCTCTGTGTGCACAACCCTTGCCGCCACCATTGGGCAGACATCGTCGCCGACAAAGACCTGCTCAGACGCGAATACCGTCGGCAAAGCCGCAAACCGGGTGTGCCGCTCCAGCTCGACGCCACCAGCCTGCACCAGCATGCCCAGCCTTTGCTCGCCGCATGGGGCAAGCAGGGTCGCGACTACATTGCCCTGCTGGACGAGTTCGACCAGCCAGACAGCTACCGGGGTGCGTTCAGCGATGGCAAGATCGACCTCTACAGCGATGAAGCCCCTGATTCACTGCTCAGCCAGCTGCAGGACGACATTCTCGAACTGCGCCCGCTTGCAGAAACCCGCGAGCATTGGCCGGCAGTCGATCCGCAGCAAGACACCTCCATCCGCTTCCACATCGCCCACAGTGCGCAGCGGGAAGTGGAAGTGCTGCATGACCAGTTGCTGGAACAGTTTTCCCGCAATCCCAAGCTCAACCCGCGCGACATCATCGTCATGGTCCCCGACGTCAACGGCTACGCACCGCACATCCGCGCGGTGTTCGGCCAAGTGCCGCGTGACGACAGGCGCTTCATCCCCTTTACCCTCAACGACCAGGCCCAACGGGGCCGTGACCCGCTGCTCATCGCACTCGAACACCTGTTGAAGCTGCCTGACAGTCGCTTCGCCGTCGGCGAGATCCTCGACCTGCTCGACGTCCCATCGTTGCGCGCACGTTTCGGTATCCCCGAGCAATCACTGGCCATCCTGCACCGCTGGATCGAAGGTGCCGGGGTGCGCTGGGGCCTGGATGCGCGCCAGCGTGAAGCATTGGGCCTACCGGGCAGCATGGAGCAGAACAGCTGGCGATTTGGCTTGCGGCGCATGCTGCTGGGCTATGCCGTCGGCAGTGGCGAGCGCTTCGGCGGGGTCGAGCCCTACGACGAAGTCGGTGGCCTCGACGCGGCGCTGGTGGGCCCGTTGTTCGCGCTTGTCGATCGCTTGGATCATTGGTATCAGGCATTGCTCGAAGCCACCACGCCAGAGGTCTGGAGCCAGCGCCTGCAGGGCCTGGTCAGCGACTTCTTCAAGCCTGAAGACGAGCACACCGAGCACCTGCTCATTCAGCTCGACGAGCTGCGCGACCAGTGGTTGCATACCTGCGAGGCGGTCGAGCTGCAAGCGGCTTTGCCGCTGACCGTGGTCCGTGAAGCCTGGCTGGCCGGGCTCGACCAAGGCGGTTTGAATCAGCGGTTCCTGGCGGGCTCTGTCAACTTCTGCACGCTGATGCCGATGCGCGCCATTCCCTTCGAGATGGTTTGCCTGCTGGGCATGAACGATGGCGATTACCCGCGTGCACAGCCACCTCTGGACTTCGACCTGATGGCCGCCGATTACCGTCCCGGAGATCGCTCGCGCCGCGAGGACGACCGCTACCTGATGCTGGAGGCAGTGCTGTCAGCGCGCAAACAGCTGTACATCAGCTGGGTCGGGCGCAGCATTCGCGACAACACTGAACGACCGCCGTCGGTGCTGGTTGGCCAGTTGCGTGATCACTTGGCCGCAGGCTGGCATCTGCGGGGTGACGATGCACACGCTGTCGACCTGCCGGCCGACGCCTTGATCCACGCGCTGACCGTCGAACACCCCTTGCAGCCGTTCAGCATCCGCTACTTCCAGGAGGGTGAGGCCGCGCTGTTCAGCTATGCGCGGGAGTGGCAGGCGGTGCATGAAACGCCCAGCGCAGCCTCGACCCCAGCCACTGACCTGCCGCCTTTCGAGCCTGACGGCCCCCTGGCGATCGAAGGGCTGACCAACTTCCTGCGCAACCCGGTAAAGCATTTCTACACGCAGCGATTGAAGGTGCACTTCGAGCAGGTGCAAGACGCGCTCGAGGAGGCCGAGCCTTTCCTGTTGGACGGGCTGCAGCACTACACCCTCAGCACCGAACTGCTGGAGACCGTGCTGCAAGGCGAGGACGGTGAGCTTGAAGCGCTGCTGGGCACTCAGGCCAGCCGATTGCAGGCTACCGGACGTCTGCCCATGGCCGGCTTCGGCGAGTCGCTGCAGGCCGAGCTGATTGCCCCGTTACCCGACCTGATCAGCCGCTATCGTGCATTGCTGACACGCTGGCCGACCCCTGTGCACAGCGCGCTGCCGCTGTACGCCGCCGCCCACGGCATCGAGCTGGACGGATGGCTGGCCGGCTTGCACGAAGGTGCAGACGGGACCCTGCTACGCGTCACGCTCATGGCCAATGCGATCAATGCCCGGGGCGGTCGCAAGTGGCCCAGGTTGATCGACAGCTGGGTCCATCATCTGGCGGCCTGTGCTGAAGGTCTGCCGCTGCACACCGCGGTCGTGGCAAGCGACACCACCCTGTTGTTACCCCCGTTGAGCGCCGACCACGCCCGCACGGCGCTTGCCGACATGCTGCTGGCCTGGCGCCAAGGCATGACGCAGCCTCTACCGGTGGCGCCGCGCACGGCATTCGCGTTTCTGGCCGGCAAAGACCGCGACGCTGGCCTCAAAGCTGCGCAGGTTGCCTATGAAGGCTCGGAGTTCGTGCAGGGTGGAGCCGGTGAGCGAGCCCGCGACATGGCGCTGGCCCGGCAATTCCCCGACTTCGCCGCCCTGACGGCCGATGAGTCGTTCGAAGGCTGGGTACAGGCATTGTACGAACCGTTGTTCACTGCCCCTTGGGCGGACCTTCAGACCCAGGAGCCTGCCCGATGAGTCGCCCTCTGGCATTGACCTTCCCTCTGCGTGGCAGCCAACTGATCGAAGCCAGCGCCGGCACCGGCAAGACCTTCACCATTTCTGCCCTGTACCTGCGCCTGGTGCTCGGCCACGGCGAAGGCGAATGCGGCTTTGGCCGCGAGCTGTTGCCGCCGCAGATCCTCGTTGTGACCTTCACCGACGCGGCCACCAAGGAACTGCGCGACCGCATCCGGTCGCGTCTGGCCCAGGCTGCGCAGTTTTTCCGTGAGGAAATTGCAGCGCCGGATGCGCTGGTGAGCCAGCTGCGCGACGACTACCCCAGCGATATCTGGCCGCTCTGTGCCAGCAAGCTCGACGCCGCCGCGCAGTGGATGGACGAAGCCGCCGTGTCGACGATTCACGGCTGGTGCCAGCGCATGCTGCGCGAGCACGCCCTGGACAGCGGCAGCCTGTTCACCCAGAGCCTGGAAACCGACCACAGCGAACTGCTCAACGAGGTGGCGCGCGACTACTGGCGGCAGTTCTGCTACGCCATGGCCGGCGAGACCCTGGGCTGGGTGCGCGAACACTGGAAGTCCCCCACGACCTTGCTGGGCAGAGTCAAAGGCATGCTCGGCAGCGCACCGCCGTTTGACCCCAGCGCTGACCCGGCGCAGCACATCGCAGGCGGTCTGCGCCGGCGGCTTGAAGCCTTGGCGGCGATCAAGCAACCCTGGGGCGTATGGATCGAAGAACTGCGCACGCTGTTGCTGCAAGGCGTTGCCGACAAGGCCGTGGACGCGCGCAAGCTGCAGCCCCGTTATTTCGAGCCATGGCTGGAGGCGCTGACGCAGTGGCAGGCCACAGCGGACAGCCACCTGCTCGACCTCGGTAAAGGCTTCGAGCGGCTCACGCCCGACGGCCTGGCAGAAGCCTGGAAGACCAGCCCGCCGAGCCACCCCGCGCTGGACGCCATGGTCACCTTGCGCCAACGCCTGCAACAATTGCCCGACCCCGGTGCTGCGGCCCTCGATCACGCCGCCGCCTGGGTGCGCGCTCGTTTTGAAGATGAGAAACGTCGACGTGCCGAGATGGGCTTCGATGACATGCTGCTGCGCCTGGATGCCGCCCTGTGCGGTGAGTCGGGCGAGGCGCTGGGGCGGATCATCCGCGAGCAGTTCCCGGTGGCGCTGATCGACGAATTCCAGGACACCGACCCGGTGCAGTACCGCATCTTCGAGCGCATCTACCAGATCGAGGAAAACCGCCAGGACCTCGGCATCTTCCTGATCGGCGACCCCAAGCAGGCCATCTATGCCTTCCGTGGCGCCGATATCCATACCTACCTGCGCGCGCGGCGTGCCAGTGCCGGACGCCTGCACAGCCTGGGCACCAACTTCCGCTCCACCGAAGCCATGGTGGCCGGCGTCAACCGCGTGTTCGAGTCTGCCGAGGCACGGCAAGAGGGGCGCGGCGCGTTCCTGTTCCGCGAGGGCAAGGACAACCCGGTGCCGTTCGTGTCGGTGGCGGCCAAGGGCCGCGACGATGGACTGCAGGTGCAGGGCCAGGCACAGCCGGCACTGACGTTCTGGGCCTTGGCCAGCGACAAACCGCTTGCCAACGGCACCTACCGCGACCACCTCGCGCCGGCCTGCGCCAGTGAAATCGTGCGTCTGCTGGAACTGGCCAAGGCGGGCCAGTGCGGCTTCGCTGGCAAGGACGGTCAACAGCGCGCGCTGGCGCCGGCGGACATCGCCATCCTGGTGCGCGACGGTGGCGAAGCCCAGGCCATCCGCGCGCAGCTGCGCGCGCGCGGGGTGCGCAGTGTCTACCTGTCTGACAAAGAGTCCGTGTTCCGCAGCCAAGAGGGCCTGGACGTGCTGGCCTGGCTGCGCGCCTGTGCCGAGCCGGACGCCGACCGTCTGCTGCGCGCGGCGCTGGCCAGCGTCACCCTGGCCCGGCCATTGCCCGAGCTCGAAGCGCTCAACCGCGATGAGCTGACGTGGGAAAGGCGCGTCATGCAGTTTCGCGACTACCGCACGCTGTGGCGCACACAAGGGGTGCTGAGCATGTTGCGCCGGCTGCTGCACGACTTCCAGTTGCCTGTACGCCTCACCGCCCGTGCCGATGGCGAGCGGGTGCTGACCAACCTGCTGCACCTGACCGAACTGCTGCAGCAGGCCTCGGCCGAGCTGGACGGCGAGCAGGCCCTGATTCGCTACCTCGGCGAGCGCCTGACCAGCGAGGCCGATGGCGGCGAAGATCAGGTGGTGCGCTTGGAGAGCGACGAGCAGTTGGTCAAGGTGGTGACCATCCACAAGTCCAAGGGCCTGGAATACCCGCTGGTGTTTCTGCCCTTCGTCTGTAGCGCGCGGCCGGTGGATGGCAGTCGCTTGCCAGTCGCCTGGCACGATGAACAGGGCGAGCTGCGCACCACCATGACCCCGGATGAAGCCGTCATTGCCGCTGCCGACGATGAGCGCCTGGGTGAGGACCTGCGGCTGCTGTACGTGGCCCTGACGCGTGCGCAATACGCGTGCTGGCTGGGGGTGGCAGACCTCAAGCGCGGACGGGAAAGCCGCTCGGTGCTGCACCGTTCGGCGCTGGGCTACCTGCTCGGCGGTGGTGCGCCGCTGGCCGACTCGAGCGGCCTGGCCGCGTGGCTGACGGACGTGCAGGGCGGTCACCCCGCCGTGGCGGTGCAGGCCCTGCCCGAAGCCAGCGAGCAACGCTATACACCCGTGCGCAGCGAGCAGCGTCTGCAAGCGGCACGTGAGCCGTCCAGGCGTGCTGCCGAGTACTGGTGGATCGCGTCCTACAGTGCGCTGCGAATCGCCGACAGCATCGACGGCGACTGGGCACCGGACAGCCTGCAGGCGCAAAACCTGCTGGACGATGAACCCCTCGGCAACGCCAACGAACTCAGCGCGGGGCATGGCTCGATCCACCAGTTCCCACGCGGCCCGCACCCCGGCACCTTCCTCCACGGCCTGCTGGAGTGGGCCGGGCGCGAGGGTTTCGGGCAGTTGACCGAGCATCCGGAGGCGTTGCGTAACACGGTCGCCCGACGTTGCGCAACGCGCGGCTGGGACGCTTGGATTCCGACCCTGGAGCAGTGGCTCACGACCCTGCTCAGCGTAGCCTTGCCTTTGGCCGATGGCGCTGAAGTACGCTTGTCTGACCTTGCCGATTACCGCTACGAACTGGAGTTCTGGTTCGCCAGCCGCGACGTGGACGTGGTGCGCCTCGACACCCTGGTGCGCCAGCACACCCACCACGGCGCCCCCCGCGCACCTGCCGAGGGCGGGCGCCTGAATGGGCTGTTCAAGGGCTTCATCGACCTCTGCTTCGAGCACGAAGGCCGCTACTACGTGGCTGACTACAAGTCCAACTGGCTGGGCGCGGACAACGCCAGCTATTCGCACGCGGCCATGCAGGTGGCGATTCTCGAACACCGCTACGACCTGCAGTACGTGCTCTACCTGCTGGCCTTGCACCGCCAGCTCAAGGCCCGCCTGCCGGGTTACGACTACGACCAGCATGTCGGCGGCGCCGTGTTCATCTTCCTGCGCGGGCTCAACGCGCGCAGCCGTGGCGTGTACTTCAGCCGTCCGCCGAGAGCCTTGATCGAACAGCTCGACCAACTGTTCCAAGGCACACTGCAAACACTGGCCACCGCCGCTCAAGCCGATCTGTTTGCCGAGGTTCGTCCATGAACGATGTGTCCGCTGCTATGCCGACTGCAGGTGACGTGCTGCAAACACTGGCTACCGCCGCTCAGGCTGATCCGTTTGCCGAGGTTCGTCCATGAACGATCTGTTCACGCCCACACCAACTGCAGCTGACGCGCTGCCGTCCCTGGACTCCACCGCCGGATTGTTCGCGTTGCTCGACCGCTGGGTCGGCCAGGGCTGGCTGCGCGCGCTGGACCTGGCGCTGGTGCGCTTTCTGGATGAGCAAGCCTTGGGCAGCGAGCCGCTGGTGTTGCTGGCGGCCGCCTTGACCAGCCATCAGTTGGGCCACGGGCATGTCTGCCTCGACCTGACACAGACCCTCGCCGAACCGGATTTTGCGCTGTCGCTACCGCCTGAGGGTGAAGACAGTTCAGCCGCCTCCGTGCTGCCCTCCAGCGTGATGGCTCCCCTGGACCTTACGCAGTGGCTGCAGGCCCTGCGCGCATCGAGCCTGATCGCCGACGGCCTGCACGGCCCGAGCGACCGGCCCCTGGTGCTCAACGACGGGCGCCTGTACCTGCGCCGCTACTGGACCTATGAGCGTGCCGTCGAAGGCAGCCTGCGCCAGCGCCTGACGTTGCCGGTGGAAGTGCCGGAGGATCTGTCGCAGCGCCTCGCCGCACTGTTCAGCGCACCCGTCGCCGGCCAGATCGACTGGCAGAAACTGGCCTGCGCCCTGGCCACCCGCGCGGCGCTGAGCATCATTACCGGCGGCCCCGGCACCGGCAAGACCACCACCGTAGTGCGATTGCTGGCGCTGTTGCAGGGCTCGCGCGTCGACGCCGACCGGCCACTGCGCATCCGCCTG
>NZ_DAMCCR010000150.1:0-7962 GCF_032058845.1 Pseudomonas sp.
CCAAGCGGGTTGCGCTTGCGCGCGACGCGCCATGCCTGGCGCACCATGAAAAAGGCGCCCTTGGGGCGCCTTTACGGTGCAGCGACTGCCTCAACCGAGGAAGCGCGTCGCCAGCCAGAACAGCCCGGCAGACAACGCCACCGTGGCTGGCAGGGTCAGGACCCAGGCCATCAGGATGGTCTTGATCGTGCCGCCTTGCAGGCCGCTCTTGTTGGCGACCATGGTGCCCGCCACGCCAGAGGACAGCACATGCGTGGTAGACACCGGCAGGCTGAACACGTTGGCCATGCCGATGGCGCAGGCCGCGGTGATCTGCGCCGACATGCCCTGGGCGTAGGTCATGCCTTGCTTGCCGATCTTCTCGCCAACGGTCAGCACCACGCGCTTCCAGCCAACCATGGTGCCCAGGCCCAGGGCCAGGGCAACCGCGACGATGACCCAGAAGGGTGCATATTCGGTGGTGGCGGTCACGTCCTTGCGCAGTTTGTCGAGGTCGGCACGCTCGCGTGCCTGCAGGCCTGGCAGCTTGCCGACCTTTTTCGCCGTGTCGTCCAGGCACAGCAGGTAGCGGCGCACTTCAACACGTTTTTCAGGGCTCAGGTCGTGGTAGTCGGTCACGCCAGCGAGCGAGCTCTGCAAGGCATTGATGGTCGGTTCGGTCTGCTTGGGGTCGCAGCTGAACTGGCCTGGCAGGTCGCCGGCCTGTGCCTTGCCCAGGGCCAGGTAATCGCCCAGGGTATCGGCATTGCGCTCGTAGAACTGGCTCAGGTGCAGGGTGGCGTCACGGGTACGTTCGATCTGGTAGGTGCTGCTGCCCAGGTCGAGCACGAACTGCGCCGGCACGATGCCGATCAGCACCAGCATGATCAGGCCGATGCCTTTCTGGCCATCGTTGGAGCCGTGCACGAAGCTCACGCCCATGGCCGAGATCACCAGCACCAGGCGATTCCAGAACGGCGGATGCTTCTTGTCGTCGAGCTTGCGGCGCTGGTCAGGCGTTTTGTGCATCTTCGACAGCGGCCGCCAGCGCTTGAGCAACAGCAATACCAGGGCAGCGACGATGAAGCCGGCCAGGGGCGAGAACACCAGCGACAGGCCGATATCGATCGCCTTCTGCCAGTTGACGCCATCACCCAGCGGGATGTGGTTGATCAGGGCATTGGCCAGGCCGACGCCCAAGATCGAGCCGATCAGGGTATGCGAGCTGGAGGCCGGAATGCCGAAGTACCAGGTGCCCAGGTTCCAGGCGATGGCCGCAGCCAGCAGCGAGAAGACCATGGCCAGGCCGTGACCGGTATTCACGTTGATCAGCAGTTCCACCGGCAACAGGTGGACGATGGCATAGGCCACGCCGACGCCGCCGAGCAACACGCCAAGGAAGTTGAAGACCCCCGAGAAGAACACCGCCAGGTGCGGCGGCATGGCTTTGGTATAGATGACTGTCGCTACCGCGTTGGCGGTGTCATGAAAGCCATTGATGAACTCGAAAGCGAGCACGAAGGTCAAGGCAAGCACCAGGCTTACGGCGACCCAGGCGTCCAGTCCGCTGAATAAATCGATCATGAAAAGTTTTCTGGCGGTCGAAAGGGGGCCGGATTATGCCAGAAAAACGCGCTGATCGAAGCATCCGCTTAGGCCCTAAAATCTTGCGCCAAATCAGTGTTGCGGGCAGTCGCCTCAAGCGCATCGCGTGCGAAGTTCGCGCAAAGGCTGGCAAATGCGCAACAACTACCCAGGCGCTGCAATGAGCGGGGCGGACGGTGACTCGCAGATTTCGCTATGAAATTTGTATGAATCCGTTACCGGTACGGCAGGCAAGCGTACTGAGTGGAGACGTCGAGGCCATGCTCATCAATCGCTCAGGCTCCGCCCGTGTCAGTCGACACAGCGTCACTGCAGAACACGGTCGCGCTGTTAGGGCAACTGCCAGGGTGGGCAGAACGTATCCACCCTTGGGCGAGTTGCAGCGTGTCAAGCGCTGGTCTGGCCGCTGTCAGTGCGCAGTTCCTTTTCCATCTTGTCCAGCTCTTCGGCGAAGGCCTGGTCATGAATGGTCGCGCGCTTGCGCCAGGGTTTGCGTTCTGGGTCAGGTTGCGCCGCATAGGTGGTGACTTCGCCGCCATACACGCCGGTAAAACGTTCAGCCTGGCGCTCGAGTTCTGCGCGCAGTTCATCTTTTGTCACAACAATACCTGTCAGTTTGAAGTTGTACCCCGAGGGCGACCATCACGTAGGCGTGGGTCGGTTACGAACCGGGGAAAGTGCGCTGTCGTAACGCCAGTGTTCCTGTTTGTCAGTGTTCGATCACCCGCCAGCGGCCTTGCAGGGGCTGGTACCCGGACCTGCGCGCGCTTGCACGCAACGTGCCTGGCGCTTCGACGGTGGCCGACAGCACGGGGTTGATCGGTAAAGAATGCGTACGGCGAGTATAATGCGCCTCTTGCGCCTGAACAGTCAGGCCAGTGCTTGGCATGAGCGTGCGCGAAGTTGCAGTTATATCGCGTTAGCCAAGGGCATGGCGAACATTAACTTCGATGTCGGAGTGTGCTGCAAGTTCGATTGCGCCGCACAAATGAAAACGGCCTCGCGAAAGGGCGAGGCCGTTGCCTTCAAGCTTCCACGGTGGGTACCTGACCAGTCTCTCCAAAGAAGCCACATCGGGCAGGTAGAAAGGTATAAGCAAACGTGTCGGCGGTCAATTGCGATTATCGGCCGCTTGTTCGATAATCGCACAAAGCACCGGTTCATCGAGACCTAGCCCATGAGCGAAGAAACCCCAGACGTTGCAGCTACCGGCCCGATTCGCGCCGCCACCGCCGCCTTGGCACCCCCGATCGTCGCGTCGGCGGCCAAGCGTATCCAGGCGTTCACCGGCGATCCTGACTTCATGACCTCGCTGGCCCGGGGCCTTGCGGTGATCCAGGCGTTTCAGGAGCGCAAGCGCCACCTGACCATCGCCCAGATCAGCCACCGTACCGAGATCCCCCGAGCAGCGGTGCGGCGCTGCCTGCACACGCTGATCAAACTGGGTTACGCCACGACGGACGGTCGCACCTACTCGCTGTTGCCCAAGGTGCTCACGCTGGGCCACGCGTACCTGTCCTCGACGCCGCTGGCGGTGTCTGCCCAGCCGTACCTCGACCGCATCAGCGACACGCTGCACGAGGCGGCCAACATGGCCACCCTCGAGGGCGACGACATTCTCTACATCGCTCGCTCGGCCACCGTGGAGCGCCTGATCTCGGTCGATCTCTCGGTCGGCGGCCGACTGCCGGCCTACTGCACCTCGATGGGCCGCATCATGCTCGCAGCGCTGGACGACGCCAGCCTGCGCGAATACCTGGAACGGGCCGACCTCAAGGCGCGCACCAGCCGCACCCTGCACGACGCCGATTCGTTGTTCGCCTGCATCCAGCAAGTGCGCGCACAAGGCTTCTGCGTGGTCGATCAGGAACTGGAGCAGGGCCTGCGCTCGATCGCCGTGCCCATCTATGACGCCTCCGGGCAAGTGCTGGCCGCGCTGAACGTCAGCACCCATGTGGGCCGGGTGACGCGCAACGAACTGGAACAGCGCTTTCTGCCCATCCTGCTGGCCACCAGCCAGGACCTGTGTACCCAGCTGTTCGGCTGAGGCCAACCCGTAATGCAAGCGCGGCGCAGCTAAAGCGTTCGATAAACGCACACAGTCACGGCGCATCAATTGCGCCCGCTGCCTGCGCTGACTACTGTTTCTCGCACGAGTCGGCTCAGACCGGCCGCACAAGAACAACAGACGAGAACTGTCCATGAACACTGCATCCCCACTGCTGCGGCCGCACCTGCATGCAGTACCGCCAGACCCCGTCTAGCCACGCACTCGCACTGCTCGAGACCCCCTCACGGCTGCACATCGACTGTGCAGGCGCCCGCTTGCGCGTACTGTCTGGACGACACCCATGACCTCACGATTCGATAAATCCGCAGCTTCTGCAGGCCAGGTGCTGGACGTTCAACGCTTGATCAATGAACAACCGCTCTCACGGTTTCAGTGGCGGGTGGTACTGCTGTGTTTCCTGATCGTCTTCCTCGATGGCCTGGACACCGCGGCGATGGGCTTCATCGCCCCGGCGCTGTCCCAGGCGTGGAGTATCGATCGCGCCAGCCTCGGCCCGGTGATGAGCGCCGCCTTGATCGGCATGGTCTTCGGCGCCCTGGGCTCGGGCCCCTTGGCCGACCGCTTTGGTCGACGTGGCGTGCTGATCGGCGCAGTGGCGCTGTTTGGCGGCTTCAGCCTGGCGTCGGCGTATGCCACGTCGGTCGATCAGTTGCTGATCCTGCGGTTTCTGACGGGCCTGGGCCTGGGGGCGGGCATGCCCAACGCCACCACGCTGCTCTCTGAATACACCCCGGAGCGGCACAAGTCGCTGCTGGTGACCAGCATGTTCTGTGGTTTCAACCTGGGCATGGCCGCAGGCGGCTTCGTCTCCGCCAAGCTGATTCCAGCCTATGGTTGGCAGAGCCTGCTGGTACTCGGCGGCGTCTTGCCGCTGCTGCTGGTGGGGGTGCTGACGGTCTGGCTGCCGGAATCGGCGCGTTTTCTGGTGGTGCGCAACCGCGGCACGCAGCGCGTGCGCAGGACCCTGGCGCCCATTGCGCCGGCTATCGTGGCAAGCGCCAGCGGTTTCAGTGTGCCGGAGCAGCAGGCAGTGGCCGCACGCAACGTGTTCGCGGTGATCTTCTCCGGCACCTATGGGCTGGGTACGCTGCTGCTGTGGCTGCCCTATTTCATGGGGCTGGTGATCGTCTACCTGCTCACCAGCTGGCTGCCGACCCTGATGCGCGATAGCGGCTCGAGCCTGGAACACGCGGCGTTCATCGGGGCACTGTTCCAGTTTGGCGGAGTGCTCAGCGCGGTGGCCGTCGGCTGGGCGATGGACCGCTGCAACCCGCACACGGTGATTGGCGTGTGTTACGCCCTGGCCGGTGGCTTCGCCTATGCGGTGGGGCAGAGCCTGGGCAACATGGCGCTGCTGGCGACCCTGGTGCTGCTGGCCGGGATGTGCGTGAACGGTGCGCAGTCGGCCATGCCCTCGCTGGCGGCGCGCTTCTACCCGACCCGGGCGCGCGCGACGGGGGTGTCATGGATGCTCGGGATCGGCCGCTTCGGCGCGATTCTCGGCGCATGGAGTGGGGCGACCCTGCTCGGGCTCGGCTGGAGCTTCACGCAGGTCCTGACGGCACTGCTGGTGCCGGCAGCGCTGGCGGCAGTAGCGGTGGTGATCAAGGGCGTGGTCAGCCATGCGGATGCCACCTGAGCAGGCAGGCGTGAGCAAGCGGCCGACATATCGTTCGATAATCGCCCAGATAGACGATTATCGGATTGTAAAGCCACCGCGCGGCTCCTTACTCTGAGTGCATCGCAGCGCCGGTTTCGACGCGCTGCTCAGCGCATCGACTCGTCCTGACCAGGAGTCTCCAATGGCAGCAATCCTTTCGCTTCACGACGCTGTGAAGCAGTTCATCCAGGATGGCGACACCGTCGCCCTGGAAGGTTTCACGCATCTGATTCCGACTGCCGCAGGGCACGAGATCATTCGCCAGAACAAGCGCGACCTGACCCTGGTGCGCATGACCCCCGACCTGATCTACGACCAGCTGATCGGTGCCGGTTGCGCCAAGCGCCTGATCTTCTCCTGGGGCGGCAACCCAGGCGTGGGTTCGCTGCACCGCCTGCGCGATGCGGTCGAGAAACAATGGCCGCACGCGATCGAGATCGAAGAGCACAGCCATGCCGACCTCGCCAATGCCTACGTCGCCGGTGCGTCAGGGCTGCCATTCGCGGTGCTGCGCGCCTACGCGGGCTCCGACCTGCCCAAGGTCAACCCGCTGATCAAGAGCGTGACCTGCCCGTTCACCGGCGAAGTGCTGGCGGCCGTGCCCTCGGTACGCCCGGATGTGACCGTGATCCACGCGCAGAAAGCCGACCGCAAAGGCAACGTGCTGCTCTGGGGCATCCTCGGCGTGCAGAAGGAAGCCGCGCTGGCCGCCAAGCGCTGCATCGTCACCGTCGAAGAAATCGTCGATGACCTGCAAGCGCCGATGAACGCCTGCGTGCTGCCGACCTGGGCCTTGAGCGCCGTGTGTCTGGTGCCAGGCGGCGCGCATCCGTCCTATGCCCACGGCTACTACGAGCGTGACAACCGCTTCTATCAGGCCTGGGACCCGATTGCGCGCAACCGCGAGACCTTTACCGCCTGGATCGACACCTACATCCGCGGCACTGCCGACTTCACCGAATTCAAGGCCCGCCTGGCCAGCACCTCGGAGGCCGTACAATGAGCTACTCCACCGCTGAAATGATGACTGTCGCCGCCGCGCGCCGCCTGCGTAACGGTGCGGTGTGCTTCGTCGGCATCGGCCTGCCGTCCAAGGCCGCCAACCTGGCGCGTCTGACCTCCTCGCCGGATGTGGTGCTGATCTACGAGTCCGGGCCGATTGGCGCCAAGCCCAGTGTGCTGCCGCTGTCGATCGGTGATGGCGAGCTGGCCGAAACCGCCGACACCGTAGTGCCGACCGGCGAAATCTTTCGCTACTGGCTGCAAGGGGGGCGCATCGATGTGGGCTTTCTTGGCGCGGCCCAGGTGGATCGTTTCGGCAACATCAACACCACCGTGGTCGGTGACTACCATGCCCCGCGCACCCG
The DNA here is from genome assembly GCF_032058845.1 of Pseudomonas sp. Taxonomy (GTDB): domain Bacteria; phylum Pseudomonadota; class Gammaproteobacteria; order Pseudomonadales; family Pseudomonadaceae; genus Aquipseudomonas. The sequence goes on from NZ_DAMCCR010000150.1 coordinate 6,683, forward strand.
CCTTCCGGGCGCGGGCGGCGCGCCGGAGATCGCCGGTTCCGCCAAGCAGGTGCTGATCATCCTCAAGCAATCGACCCGCGCCTTCGTCGAGAAGCTCGACTTCATCACCTCGGTCGGGCACGGCGAAGGCGGCGACTCACGCAAACGCCTGGGCCTGCCCGGCGAGGGGCCGGTGGGCATCATCACTGACCTGTGCATCATGGAGCCGGAAGCCGACACCCACGAGTTCGTGGTGACGTCGATTCACCCGGGTGTGACCCGTGAGCAGATCATCGCTGCCACCGGCTGGACCCTGCGGTTTGCGGAGGATGTCCAGGACACCGCTGCGCCAACCGACGCCGAGCTGTCTGCGCTGCGCGACCTTGAAGCACGAACCGCCGCGGCCCATGGCCAGGCGCCAGGAGAAGCGTGATGCGTGATGTGTTTATCTGCGATGCCGTTCGCACCCCCATCGGCCGCTTCGGCGGCGCGCTGGCCAGCGTGCGGGCCGACGACCTGGCCGCCGTGCCGCTCAAGGCGCTGATCGAGCGCAATCCCGGCGTGCAGTGGGAGCAGGTCGACGAAGTGTTTCTCGGCTGCGCCAACCAGGCCGGTGAAGACAACCGCAACGTCGCGCGCATGGCGCTGCTGCTGGCAGGCCTGCCCGACAGTATCCCGGGCGTGACCCTGAATCGCCTCTGCGCCTCGGGCATGGAGGCCGTCGGCACTGCGTTCCGGGCCATTGCCAGCGGCGAGATGGAGCTGGCGATTGCGGGGGGCGTGGAATCGATGTCGCGCGCGCCGTTCGTGATGGGCAAGGCCGAGAGCGGTTATTCGCGCACCATGAAGCTGGAAGACACGACCATCGGCTGGCGCTTCGTCAACCCGTTGATGAAGCAGCAACATGGCGTCGACTCGATGCCCGAAACAGCCGACAACGTGGCCGACGACTACAGCGTCTCGCGCGCCGACCAGGACGCTTTCGCCCTGCGTAGCCAGCAGAAAGCCGCGGCGGCCCAAGCGGCCGGTTTCTTCGCCGAAGAGATCGTGCCCGTGCGCATCGCCCACAAAAAAGGCGAAACCGTGGTCGATCAGGACGAGCACCTGCGCCCCGATACCACCTTGGAGGCACTGACCCGGCTCAAGCCGGTCAACGGCCCCGACAAGACCGTGACAGCCGGCAATGCGTCGGGCGTCAACGACGGCGCGGCAGCGCTGATCCTGGCGTCGGCCGAGGCGGTGAAGCGCCACGGCCTGACCCCGCGGGCGCGGGTACTGGGCATGGCCAGCGGCGGCGTTGC
>NZ_DAMCCR010000151.1:0-7872 GCF_032058845.1 Pseudomonas sp.
CCGAACGTACCCAGGCACAGACCGACCACCACCGCGCCTCGCTGGGCGGCGTGGCACAGCACCTCGACCAGCTCATCGGGCACCGGCTCCTGCGCGTCGCGCCAGCCCGGCAGCAGCACCAGGTCCGCATCGCTGGCGGCCTCCAGGTCGGCGCTGAGGTTGAAGCTCAGCCCACCAGGCCCCAGGACCCGTCGATGGCTCGCACAGATGATCACCTCATCGGGCGCAGCCAGGGACGCGCCCTGGAACACCGCAAGTGGCGTGGAGAGCATGAACGGGCTGACATGGTCGTAGGCGAGGAGGGCGATCTTCATTGGCCGAATCTAATCGAAAGATGGCCATCCGGCCAGTCGTTGCCGCGCCGTGACAGGGCTAGGCTTTTCGTACAGAGCCTGAAGTCACACCACTGACCCCCTGGAGTACACCGCCATGAGCCGCGCACTGGTCGTAATCGATATTCAGAATGACTATTTCGCCGACGGCGTTCTGCCCTTGCATGACGCCGAGGCCACCGCCGCCAACATCTGTGCGGCGATCGAGCGCGCGCGCCAGGCCGGTGACCGCATCGTGCTGGTGCAGCACCATTCCACCGAGCCTACAGGGTTGTTCGCGGCGGGCAGTGCGGGGGCGGCGCTCAGGCCGGCCGTTCTCGATGTTGCCCAGGGCGCGCCGATCGTGCTCAAGCACCTCGCCGATGCGTTTCAGGAAACCGACCTGGCGAGCCATCTGCACAACGTCGAGACGTTGCTCATCTGCGGGATGATGACGCAGAACTGCGTGGCGTTCACGGCGATGTCCAAGGCGGCCGAGGCCTTCGACGTGGTCGTGGTCGAAGACCTCTGCGCCGCGCCCACCGAGCCCGTGCACCTGATTGCCCTCAGTGCGCTGCGCTCGAAACTGACGGTCAGGCGTGCGGAGCAGGTGTGGCCTTGATCCCCACCTGGCCGACGCGCCGCAGCCTCGCACAGGAGGCCAGAAGCCGCTGGCCAGCTATGCTGCCAGGCACCTTGCTCACACGGTGCTGCCATGACTGCCCTCGACACCCGCCCCCTGCATCACGGCGCCTGCCACTGCGGCGCTGTACGTTTCACGGTACGCCTGGCTGACGGCCTGGACACCGCCCGCCGCTGCAACTGTTCCTACTGCCGCATGCGCGGCGCGGTGGCGGTCTCGGCCGACCTGGCCGACCTCTCGGTCGAGCAGGGCGAGGCGGCGCTGACGCTGTACCAGTTCAATACCGGCGAGGCCAAACACTACTTCTGCTCGCACTGCGGCATCTACACCTTTCACCAGCGGCGCTCCTCGCCTGATCAATACGGCATCAACGTGGCGTGCCTGGAGGGCATGAGCCCGTTCGATTTCGCCGAAGTGCCGGTCAGCGAAGGTGTTCAGCATCCCAAGGACCGTGTCGACGGTCGATCCACGACTGCCGGCTGGTTGCGTTACCAGGCCAACGTCGAGGCACCAGACCGTTGAGTGTCCCAGGGCGGGCAGCGCCAGCGGGCCGGTACATTCACGTGCAAAATAACGATCCACCTGCGTTGATCTGCAGCCGCCTGCACCGCTAGGATGGCCCATCGCTATCGCAGCATCTGTTTCCTTGGGGTCGGCCTCCCTCGCGCAGGCGCACAACCCCCTCCAAGAACAACGACAGGGGAACGCCATGACGGCACGCTCAAGGATGACTGGCAGCCACGCTACAGGTGCGCTGCTCAAGCTGATGCTCCTGGGTGTCGCCCTGGCGCTCTGGGCCGGCAGCCTCGAGGCGGCTCAGGCGCCAGACGCGCCAGACGCCATGGCCCTTCCTTCATCTCGCGCCAGCCACAGCCTGTTGCTCGACGCCGCCCATGCCGGCAACCGCCTGGTGGTGGTCGGCGACCGCGGGCATGTGCTGATGTCCGACGATCAAGGGGCAACCTGGACCCAGGCCCACGTGCCGACCCGGCAACTGTTGACCGCCGTGTATTTCGTCGACACCCAGCATGGCTGGGCGGTGGGCCATGATGCGCAGATTCTCGCGACCGCTGACGGCGGCGCGACCTGGCGCAAACAGTTCGAAGACCGCGCCCGCGAAGCGCCACTACTCGATGTGCATTTTCTCGATACCCAGCACGGCTTTGCCGTCGGTGCCTATGGTGCATTGCTCGAAACCCGTGACGGCGGGCAGCACTGGCAGGACGTCAGCGAGCGCCTCGACAACCCGGACCAGCTGCACCTCAACGCGATTACCGCAATCAAAGGTCGCGGCCTGTTCATCGTCGGTGAGCAGGGCAGCCTGTACCGCTCCAGCGATGACGGCCAGCAGTGGTCACGGCTCGAAGGGCCATACGAAGGGTCATTGTTCGGCGTGCTCGGCACTGCCACGACCGGCACGGTGCTGGCCTATGGGCTGCGCGGCAATCTGCTGCGCTCGACCGATTTCGGCGATACCTGGCAGCGCGTGCCACTGCCCACCGCACGCGGCCCGTTAGCCTTCGGCCTGGCAGGCGGTGCGTTGCTGGCCGACGGCAGCGTGGTGATCGTCGGCAACGGCGGCAGCGTGCTGCGCAGCACGGATGACGGCGAACAGTTCAGCCTGTTCAACCGGCCCGATCGCCTGGCGTTGTCCGGCGTCGTGGGGCGGCAAGGAGGGTTGCTGCTGGTAGGGCAGGCCGGCATTCGCCTGACTACACCCGAGGGCGCTGACCAGGAGGTGCAGCCATGAGCGGGCAGCAAGGTGTGACGCCCGACGACGCCCAGGCCACTTGGCTGGAACGAATGATCTTCACCCACCGCCCTGTCGTGATCGGGCTGTGCCTGTTGCTCAGCGTGTTGCTGTTCTGGCAGGCCCTGCTGATTCGCCCGTCCACCAGCTTCGAGAAGATGATCCCGCTGCAGCACCCCTTCATCGAACGTATGCTCGAGCACCGCAACGATCTCGCCAATCTGGGCAACACGGTGCGTATCTCGGTCGAGGCGGTGAATGGCGACATCTTCGACCCGACGTACATGGAAACCCTGCGCAAGCTGCATGACGAGGTGTTCTATCTGCCCGGTGTCGATCGCAGTGGGCTCAAATCCCTGTGGAGCCCCAGCGTGCGCTGGACCGAAGTCACCGAGGAGGGCTTTGCCGGCGGCGAGGTGATCCCCAACACCTACGATGGCTCACCCGCCAGCCTCGATGCACTGCGCGACAACGTGCTCAAGTCTGGCCAGGTCGGGCGGCTGGTGGCGAACAACTTCCGCTCCAGCATCGTCGATGTGCCGCTGCTGGAAAGCTACCCCGATCCGCAAGACCCAGGCCGCCAGGTGAAACTGGACTATCAGCAGTTCTCCCACCAGCTCGAAGACAAGATCCGCGACACGTTCCAGGCGCAGAACCCCAACGTGAAGGTGCACATCGTCGGCTTCGCCAAGAAGGTCGGCGACCTCATCGACGGCTTGTCGATGGTGGTGGTGTTCTTCGGTGTGGCGCTGCTGATCACCCTGGTGCTGCTCTACGCCTTCACGCGCTGCATTCGCAGTACCGTGGCGGTGCTCGTCACCACGCTGGTGGCGGTGGTCTGGCAACTGGGATTGATGCACGCCGTGGGCTTTGGCCTGGACCCGTATTCGATGCTGGTGCCGTTCCTGATCTTTGCCATCGGCATTTCCCATGGCGTGCAGAAGATCAACGGCATCGCCTTGCAGTCCAGCACCGCCGACAGCGCGCTGACTGCCGCGCGGCGTACCTTCCGCCAGCTGTTCTTGCCGGGGATGATCGCGATTCTGGCGGACGCGGTGGGTTTCATCACCTTGCTGGTGATCGACATCGGCGTGATTCGCGAGCTGGCCATTGGTGCCTCGCTCGGGGTCGCGGTGATCGTGTTCACCAACCTGATCTTGCTGCCGGTGGCGATTTCCTATGTGGGCATCAGTGGCAAGGCGATCGCCCGCAGCAAGGCCGACGCGCACCGCGAGCACCCGTTCTGGCGCTTGCTCAGTGGGTTCGCCAGTGCCCGTGTGGCGCCGGTGTCCATCGGCCTTGCGCTGCTCGCCTTCGGCGGCGGGCTCTGGTACAGCCAGCACCTGAAGATCGGCGATCTCGACCAAGGGGCCCCGGAACTGCGCCCTGACTCGCGCTACAACCAGGACAACCGCTTCATCATCGACAACTACTCGACCAGCTCCGACGTGCTGGTGGTGATGGTCAAGACGCCTGCCGAACAGTGCTCGGTGCACGCGACCCTGGCGCCCATCGATGAGCTGATGTGGACGCTGCAGAACACCCCCGGCGTGCAGTCGGCGATCTCCCTGGTGACGGTGTCCAAGCAGGTGATCAAGGGCATGAACGAGGGCAGCCTGAAATGGGAGACGCTGTCGCGCAACCCTGATGTGCTGAACAACTCCATCGCCCGCGCCGATGGCCTGTACAACGCCGATTGCTCGCTGGCGCCCGTGCTGGTGTTCCTCAACGACCACAAGGCCGAGACCCTGCAGCGAGTGACCGGGGTCGCCCGCGAATTCGCCAGCAGCCACGACCGTGACGGTCTGCAGTTTCTCCTGGCAGCGGGCAACGCCGGGGTCGAGGCGGCCACCAACGAGGTGATCAAGTCTGCCGAGCTGACCATCCTGCTGCTGGTGTACCTGTGCGTCGCGCTGATGTGCCTGGTGACCTTCCGCTCGTTCGCCGCCACCTTGTGCATCGTGCTGCCGCTGGTGCTGACCTCGGTGCTGGGCAACGCGCTGATGGCCTTCATGGGCATCGGCGTGAAGGTCGCGACGCTGCCGGTGGTGGCGCTGGGCGTGGGCATCGGCGTGGACTATGGCATCTACATCTACAGCCGGCTGGAGCATTTCCTGCGTGCCGGGCTGCCGTTGCAGGAGGCCTACTACCAGACCCTGCGCTCGACCGGCAAGGCGGTGCTGTTCACCGGCCTGTGCCTGGCGATCGGCACGTGCACGTGGATTTTCTCGGCCATCAAGTTCCAGGCTGACATGGGCCTGATGCTGACCTTCATGCTGCTCTGGAACATGATCGGCGCCCTGTGGCTGTTGCCGGCGCTGGCGCGCTTCCTGATCAGGCCCGAGCAGCTGGCGGGCAGGACAGGCGGATCGCCGTTCGCGCATTGACCGCAGGCGCAAGCAAGCTCGCTGAGGCTTCTGTCGGGTGGGCGCGCCTACGCTGCCGATCTTCAGCCGTGCGTGAGGTTGGCCCGCAAGAGGTATACTGCACGCCATTTTTCGTTCCGGATTTCCCATGACCCTCCTTGCTGCCCTCCAAGCCTGCGACATGCTGCTGATCGATGACCTGCACTGCTTCGACTTTCACCTCGACGACGACGGCCTGATGGCCGAGTGCATGGACGGTCGGCAACTGCGCCGGTGGCAGTTCAGCCCGCAGCAGATTGCCGCTGCGCAAGGCGAGGGTGAGCAATGGCGCCTCGACGGTGTCCAAGGTGAACACCGGCTGGTGTGCATGAGCGCACTGCGGGCACCGGACGAGGACCACGATGAACAGGATCTACATACACCTGCTTAGCACCGGCTTGATGAGCCTGACCCTGCACAGCCACGCCGCCACGCTGCTGGTGGGCAGCTATACCGATGGCGACAGTCATGGCATCTACCGCTACCACTTCGATCCCACTCAGGGGCAGATCGACGCGACCCCGCTGCAAGTGGTACGCGCCGCCAATCCTTCCTGGCTGGTGTTGTCGGAAGATCAACGCCAGCTGTACTCGGTCAACGAATCGCGCAGCGGCCAGGTCAGCAGCTTTGCCATCGGTAAAGACGGCGCCCTCCGCTCGCTGGGCACGATCGCCAGCCAGGGTGGCGAGCCGACCCACGCCAGCCTCAGCCGTGACCAGCGCTACCTGTTCGTCGCCAACTACGGCGCCAAAGCTCCGGGCGGTAGCCTGGTGGCCTTGCCGGTGCGCCGTGACGGCACGCTCACCCGCGCCACCCAGGACCTGCGTCACGCGCCCAGCAAGGTCAACGCCGAGCGCCAGACCGAGGCGCACGTGCATTCGGTAGTGCTCGCACCCGACGGCCGGCACCTGTATGCCAGCGACCTGGGCGCCGACAAGGTGTTCATCTACCGCTACGACGGTGCCAATGACACGCAACCGCTCAGCTCGGCGCCGACGGCCAGCCTGGCGCTGCCCGCAGGCAGCGGGCCGCGTCATCTGCAGTTCGATGCCAAGGGCAAGCATGCCTACCTGACGCTGGAGATGCTGGGTGAAGTGGCCATGCTGACGGTCAAGCCTGACGGTCAGCTCACGCTCGACCAGCGTCTGCCACTCACCGAACAGACCGACCCTGCATTCAAGGGCGCAGGCGGGCTGCACTTGTCAGCCGATGGGCGTTTTCTTTACGTCAGCAACCGTGGCCAGGCCAACCAGATCGTGGTCTATCGCGTGCACGCCGACGATGGCCGGCTGACGCTATTGCAGCGCCGGTCAGCCGAGGGCGAGCATCCCCGTGAGTTTGCCGTCGCGCCAGACGGTCATTTCCTGCTGGTGGCCAATCAGCACAGTAACGAGATCGTGGTCATCAGGCGCGATCCGCGTGAGGGAACCTTGGGCGAGGTCGTGCAGCGCCTGGAACAGCCGGCGCCGTCGGACTTGAAGTTCATCGAGTAGCGCGCGCGAGCTGTCACCACCTGTGCGCCTGTTGGAGCGGCCGGTCAGGCGCTCCGGTCAGTCGCGATGGGCGGCGAAGCCGTCCTGATGGCTGCAGTCGTGCTTTCTCCAGGAATACGCGTCGCCTGGATCAGGACGGCGAAGCCGTCCATCGCGACTGAAGTCGCTCCTACTCGGATCGCACGCTCCTATCAAAATAACTCTTTCCAGTTCACACGCACCTGTGGGAGCGGCCGGTCCGGCGCTCCGGTTAGCCGCGATGGACGGCGAAGCCGTCCTGATGGCTGCAGTCGCGTTTTTCCTCAGGAATGAGCTCCTCCTGAGTCAGAACGGCTATGCCGGCCATCGCAGCCGAACCTACAGCCCCCTGCATCGGCGCCGCCTCAGCCACACACCTCCACATCACTCAAGCCATTACCCTGACGCCGCACCTGGATCTGCACGGGAATACGCTCGTGCATCTCCTGCACATGGGAGATCACCGCCACCTTGCGCCCCTGGGCTTGCAGGCCATCCAGGGCATCCATCGCCAGTTGCAGCGATTCCGGATCGAGGCTGCCGAAGCCTTCGTCGATGAACAGCGACTCGATGCGCAATGTGCTCGAGGCCATCGACGCCAGCCCCAGGGCGAGGGCCAATGACACCAGGAAGGTCTCACCGCCCGACAACGAATGCACCGAGCGCAGCTCATCGCCCATCTCGGTGTCCAGCACCAGCAGGCCGAGGGCGCTGCCGCCGCGTTTGAGGCGATAGCGCCGGGCCAGCTGGCGCAGTTGGGTGTTGGCATGGTGCAGCAGCAGGTCGAGGTTGTAGCCCTGGGCGATCTTGCGGAAGACATCGCCCGAGGCCGAGCCGATCAGCGCGTTGAGCCGTGCCCAGCGCTGCCAGTGCTGCTCGGCCTGGGCAATCTCGGCAGCCAGTGCATGGCAGGCCTGCTGGCGGCGTTGGTCTTCGGCCTGTTGCGCACGCAGCTCGGCGCAGCGTTGCTCGTGCTGCGCCAGGCGTTGTGCGGTCTCGGCCAGGGCCTGCTCCAGGGCATCGGCCGGCAACGGCTCGAGGTCGGGCTGCTGATGCTGGTGCAGACGCTGCTCGCGCTCTTGCACACGGATGCGGGCTTGATCGAGGGCGGAGTCTGCGTCTTGCACGTCCTGGCGCAAGGCTGCGCGCTGCGTGTCGTCGATGGCCAGCAGGCGCTCGAGGCCGGCGTCGTCGAGGTCGGCATGCGCCGCGCGCCACTGGGCGATGGCCTGCTGCAACTGCTGGTGTTCCT
>NZ_DAMCCR010000152.1:0-7645 GCF_032058845.1 Pseudomonas sp.
TCGAAACCGTTCACTCGTTCACCAACGACCAGAACCTGATCGACAACTTCCACAAAGGCAGCCGTCGTGGTCGTGCCGCCACCCTGAACATGGTCATCACCGAAACCGGCGCGGCCACCGCAGCCGCCAAGGCGCTGCCAGTGCTCAAGGGCAAGCTGACCGGCAACGCCATTCGCGTGCCGACGCCAAACGTGTCCATGGCCATTCTGAACCTGAACCTGGAACACCCGACCTCCCGCGAGGAGATCAACGAGTACCTGCGTCAGACGGCCATGCATTCGGAGCTGCACAAGCAGATCGACTACGTCAGCTCGCAGGAAGTGGTGTCCACCGACTTCGTCGGCTCGCGCTACGCCGGTGTGGTCGATGCCGAAGCCACCATCGCCAACGACAACCGCGTCGTGCTGTACGTCTGGTACGACAACGAGTTCGGCTACAGCTGCCAGGTCGTGCGTGTGATGGAAGACATGGCTGGGGTCAACCCGCCTGCATTCCCGCGCTGATCGGCGTGTAGCGTGTGGACGATACGGGAGCCCTAGGGTTATTACCGGTCGTTAAGCGAAATAGCGTTAATTGGGGCTGCTTGGCAGCCCATCGCGGCTGAAGCCGCTCCAACGAACAGGCGCAATCCTGTAGGAGCGGCTTCAGCCGCGATGGGCCGCCAAGCGGCCCCAATTGCTTGACTAACGGACATTGACCCTAAAGGTTCTCGTTTCTCGTGCGGCGCCCGTTGCCCGACTTGGGCTGCAGTGGCGCATCTGGAGCATGAACGGTCGCCAGGGAGCAGGCGTACGACGAACATGTAGTGCAGTCAGAATTGGCCTACGACGCGACCAAGGGTTAATGTGCGCGGCGTTCAGGCTTGTTTAGACTGCAACCCGAATTTTTTCCATGCCGCTGCGGCGACATGGCCAAGCCCCGCGGCCATTGGGCCGCCGGGCCCGTTCTGAAGGAGTACGCATGGCTGTCTACAACTACGACGTGGTGGTGCTGGGGTCCGGCCCTGCCGGTGAAGGCGCGGCAATGAACGCGGCCAAGGCCGGGCGCAAGGTGGCAATGGTCGACAGCCGTCGCCAGGTCGGCGGCAACTGCACCCACCTGGGCACCATCCCGTCCAAGGCCCTGCGTCACTCGGTGCGGCAGATCATGCAGTTCAACACCAACCCGATGTTCCGTGCCATTGGTGAGCCGCGCTGGTTCTCCTTCCCGGATGTGCTGAAAAGCGCCGAGCGGGTGATTGCCAAGCAAGTGGCCTCGCGCACCGGCTATTACGCCCGAAACCGGGTTGACCTGTTCTTCGGCACCGGCAGCTTCGCCGATGAGCAGACGATCGAAGTGGTCTGCCCGAACGGCGTGGTCGAAACCCTGGTGGCCAAGCACATCATCATCGCCACCGGCTCGCGGCCTTATCGCCCGGCCGATATCGACTTCAACCACCCGCGAGTCTACGACAGCGACACCATCCTCAGCCTCAGCCACACCCCGCGCAAGCTGATCATCTATGGCGCCGGCGTGATCGGCTGTGAATACGCCTCGATCTTCAGTGGCCTGGGTGTGCTGGTGGAGCTGGTCGACAACCGCGGGCAGTTGCTCAACTTCCTCGACTCGGAAATTTCCCAGGCGTTGAGCTACCACTTCAGCAACAACAACATCACCGTACGCCACAACGAAGATTACGAGCGCGTCGAAGGCCTCGACAATGGCGTGGTGCTGCACCTCAAATCGGGCAAGAAGATCAAGGCCGACGCCTTGCTCTGGTGCAACGGCCGGACCGGCAACACCGACAAGCTGGGCCTGGAAAACATCGGCATCAAGGTCAACAGCCGCGGGCAGATCCAGGTGGATGAGAACTACCGCACCGAAGCCAGCACCGTCTATGGCGCGGGCGATGTGATCGGCTGGCCGAGCCTGGCCAGTGCCGCCCACGACCAGGGTCGCTCGGCCGCAGGCAGCATCGTCGACAATGGTAGCTGGCGCTTCGTCGATGACGTGCCGACCGGCATCTACACCATTCCGGAGATCAGCTCGCTGGGCAAGAACGAGCAGGAGCTGACCCAGGCCAAGGTGCCGTACGAGGTGGGCAAGGCGTTCTTCAAGAGCATGGCCCGGGCGCAGATCGCCGGTGAGCCGCAAGGCATGCTGAAGATCCTGTTTCACCGCGAGACCCTGCAAGTGCTGGGTGTGCACTGCTTCGGTTACCAGGCCTCGGAGATCGTGCACATCGGCCAGGCCGTGATGAGCCAGCCGGGCGAGCTGAACAACCTGAAGTACTTTGTCAACACCACCTTCAACTACCCGACCATGGCCGAAGCCTACCGGGTGGCCGCCTACGACGGCCTGAACCGGCTTTTTTGACCGGCTCCGGCCGGTCGCCTGAGCCGGTCGGGGAGAGTGATTTCAGTCTTTGCCGAGGGTGGTCCTGGCCAAACCGGGAAAGTCTGTAATCAGGCTGTCGACCCCAAAATCAGCCAGCCGGTGCATCAGTGCCGGCTCGTTGACCGTCCATACCGACACATGCAGCCCGAGTGCCTGGGCTTTGGCCAGGCGTTCCGGTGTGCACAGCGTCCAATTCAGCGCGAGCAGTTCGCAGCCGTAGTTCTGCGCCACCTTCAAGGGGTCGAGCCAGGCGTAATCGGCGACCAGACCGCGCGCCACATCGGGCACCAGCTCAACGGCCGCCGTCAGCACTTCCCGTGAACCGGAGGTGATGGTGACCTTGTCGAGCATGTCGAATGCCTGCGCCAGCTCGCGAATCGCCAGTACCGTACTGGCGGCGCGGGTGCGCGAGGCGCTCTTGACCTCGAGCTGCCAGTGCTCGAACGGGCATTGCTCGAACAGCGTCTGCAGGGTTGGAATCGGGCAGGGCTGCACCCAGCCTGGGCCACCCTGGCGGGCGTCGTAGGCGATCAGCTCGGCGGCGGTGTGCTCGACCACCTTGCCGCGCCGGCCGGTGGTGCGCTTGAGCGTCGGGTCGTGGATCACCATCAGTTCGTTGTCGGCTGACAGGTGCAGGTCGAGTTCGCAGCGGTTCACGCCATGGGACAGGCACTGGCGGAAGCTGTTCAGGGTGTTCTCGGGGGCTTCGCCCTTGGCGCCGCGATGGCCATAGATGAGTGTCACGTTCGTTCCTTCAGGTCGAGAGAGCAGGGCTCAATGGGTTGGATCGCTGTGTTCGAGGGCCTGGCGGCGTTGCTGTTGCTGACGCTGAAGGATATGCCGGGCCAGCAGCTGGCGCTCGGCGTCGGTCAGGTCGGTGAATTCGGTGCCCAGCGCATAGCTGCCGTCGGTGTGCGCCTGGCAATGGGTGATACGCCCGCGCAGCAGCAGGGCGTGGCCCCTGGGCATCAGCACCATCTGCACCGCGACACGCGTGCCGGGGGCGATCGCCTGGGCGCTGGTGGAATCGAGCCCGCCTTCGCTGAGCATCACCGGCTGCGGTTCGCCCAGTTGTCCCAGCAGGCTGTGCGCAACCAGCGCGCTGAGCAGGTCGACACGCTTGCTCTGGGCGCGCAGGAAGGCGGCGAGGATGCGGTCCTTGTCGCTGAGCTGGCGCAGCAGGTGCTGGCTCTCGAAGTCGGCCAGGTGCAGCTCGCTGAGCAGGCTGACCAATGGTGAAGCCGCTTGCACGAGGTCGGCATCGGCCAGCTCGGCAGCGCTCAGCGGGCTGATTTGCAGTGCGATCGAGTCTTCGATGCGGTAGTATTCGCGGCGTTCTTCTTCGTCTTGAGTCGTCATGGTGAACCCATGTTAGCGGCGATGGTCCGAGTGTAAAGCTGCCAGGTTCTGTCTGGAAAGACTTGAGACGCCGGTCAGGCAAGGGTAAGCGACCGTGGAGGCGGCGTGTACGGATGTACATGTGCATCCCGGGGTCGTTTCAACGCAGCCTGACCCAGCATCAAGGCTTATCAGGTACAACGTGGGCGCCTCGCCATAAAGACGTCCCTTTCCATCCGAACAAGCCCCGACATGTTCAGACCTCTCTTCGTATTCATTGGTACGCGCTACACCCGTGCCAAGCGCCGCAACCATTTCGTTTCGTTCATTTCCCTGACCTCGATGATCGGCCTCGCCTTGGGCGTGGTGGTCATGATCGTGGTGCTCTCGGTGATGAACGGCTTCGATCACGAGATGCGCACCCGCGTGCTCGGCATGATCCCCCACGCCACCCTCGAGTCCGCCCAGCCGATCGACAACTGGCCGGCTGTTGCCGAGCGCGTCAAGCAGAACCGCCAGGTGCTGGAGGTCGCTCCCTTCACCCAGATGCAAGGCCTGCTGACGCATGAAGGCAAGGTGCAGAAGGTGCTGCTCAACGGCGTCGATCCTGCACTCGAGCGCAAGGTCTCGATCATCGACCGCTTCACCCTCGAAGGCAGCCTCGACAAGCTGGCGCCGGGCGAGTGGGGCATCATGATCGGCGACAAGGCCGCGGCCAAGCTGGGCGTGGCGGTCGGTGACAAGCTGACCTTCGTCGCACCGGAAATCAGCGTTACGCCCGCCGGCATGTTCCCGCGCATGAAGCGTTTCACCGTGGTCGGCACCTTTCACGTCGGTGCGGGTGAAATCGACGGCTACCTGGGCCTGACCAATCTCTCCGACCTGTCGCGCCTGCACCGCTGGAAAGCCGATCAGGTCCAAGGCCTGCGCCTGAAGTTCGACGACCTGTTCGAAGCACCGCGCGTGGCCTACAACATCGCCCAGCAGCTGGACGGCGAGTATTACTCGCGTGACTGGACCCGCACCCACGGCAATCTGTACCAGGCCATCCGCATGGAGAAATCCATGATCGGGCTGCTGTTGCTGCTGATTGTGGCGGTGGCGGCGTTCAACATCATTTCCACCCTGGTGATGGTGGTCAACGACAAGCGCGGTGACATCGCCATCCTGCGTACGCTGGGCGCCACACCTGGGCAGATCATGGCCATCTTCATGGTCCAGGGCACCGTGATCGGCGTAGTCGGTACGTTCATTGGCGCCGTGGTCGGCATTCTCGCAGCGCTCAATGTCAGCGCTGTAATCGCCGGCATCGAGCGCCTGATCGGGCATAAATTCCTCAATGCCGACGTCTACTTCATCGATTACCTGCCCTCACGGATCCTGCCCCAGGACGTCTGGATGATCTGCGCTGCGGCCCTGGCCCTGAGTTTCCTCGCCACCCTGTATCCGGCCTGGCGTGCGGCCCGCACCCAGCCTGCAGAGGCGCTACGTTATGAGTGAGTCGCGCATGAGTGATAAAGCCGTATTGAGTTGCCGCAACCTGGGCAAGTCCTACGAGGAAGGCCCCGAATCCGTGCAGGTGCTGGCCAACCTGCAGCTTGAACTGCTGCCGGGCGAGCGCGTGGCGATCGTCGGCAGTTCGGGTTCCGGCAAGAGTACCTTGCTCAACCTGCTGGGCGGCCTCGACACGCCGAGCCAGGGCAGCGTCTGGCTGGCCGGCGAAGAGCTGTCGGCGCTTGGTGAGCGCGCCCGTGGCCTGCTGCGCAACCGCGCGCTGGGCTTCGTCTATCAGTTCCACCACCTGCTGGCCGAATTCACTGCGCTGGAAAACGTCTGCATGCCGCTGCTGATCGGGCGCACGCCCATCCCGGAGGCGCGTGAGCGGGCCAGTGCATTGCTCAAGCGCGTGGGCCTGGGCCATCGCCTCGATCACAAACCGGCCGAGCTGTCCGGCGGTGAGCGTCAGCGTGTGGCGATTGCCCGCGCCCTGGTCAATCGCCCTGGCCTGGTGATGCTCGACGAGCCCACCGGCAACCTCGACCACAACACGGCCCAAGGCATTCAGGAGTTGATGCGCGAGCTGTCGACGTCTTCGCAGACGGCGTTTCTGGTGGTGACCCACGACCTGAACCTGGCGCGCCAGATGGATCGGGTGCTGAGCCTGGAAGATGGTCGCCTGGTGCCGATCTGAAGTGCCGGGCGCCGCATGCGCGGCACTCGCCGCGTTCATGCAGGCCCGGTGCGGATCGCGGCCTGCCGGGCCCGGGCGCTGCCTGAAACGCCTTGATGCTCGGTGTGCGGCGTTGACAGCAGTCTCGCCCGACCTCCGCTCAAGCCGTTTCAGGCAACGCCTGAACAACCGCGTCGGCCACTGACTTTTTTTCACTTATTCACTGGGTGTTCTCGTCCATGTTCAGACCTTTGCCCTTGTTCATCGGTGCCCGTTACACCCGTGCCAAGCGCCGCAATCACTTCATCTCGTTCATCTCCATGACCTCGATGATCGGCCTCTCGCTCGGCGTGCTGGCGATGATCGTGGTGCTGTCGGTGATGAACGGCTTCCAGCGCGAAATGAGCTCACGCATTCTCGGTCTGGTGCCCCACGCCAGCCTGCTCGGCGTGGAGCCGGTGCAAGACTGGCGCAAGGTGGCCGATGTCGCCCTGCGCAACCCTGCCGTGATGGCCGCCGCGCCGATCACCGACATGGAAGGCATGCTCTCGTACAAGGGCGCCATGCAGCCGATCCAGGTCAGCGGCATCGACCCGGCTGAAGAGAGCAAAGTGTCCATCGTTGGCCAGCATATCGTTCAGGGCAGCCTGCAGTCGCTGGTGCCGGGCCAGTACGGTGTGGTGATCGGCGAGCTGACCGCGCGGCGTTTTCGCCTCAACACCGGCGACAAGCTGACCTTGATCGTGCCGGAAATCAGCAAGGCGCCCGGCGGCATCACCCCACGCATGCAGCGCCTGACCGTGGTCGGCATCTTCAAGGTGGGCGCCGAGCTCGATGGCGCGCAGGCCTATATCAACGTGGCCGACGCCAGCGAGATGCAACGCTGGCCCGACGGTAGCGTGCAGGGCGTGCGCCTCAAGCTGCATGACCTGTATGCCGCGCCGCAGGTGTCCAAGGCGATTGCTGCCGAGCTGGGCAGTGCTTACCGCGCTGACGATTGGTCGCACACGCAAGGTAGCCTGTTCAGTGCGATGAAGATGGAAAAGATCATGATCGGCCTCTTGCTGATGATGATCATCGCGGTGGCAGCCTTCAATATCATCGCCACGCTGATCATGGTGGTGAACGACAAGGGCGCGGATATCGCGATCCTGCGCACCATTGGCGCCACGCCCGCGCAGATCATGGGCACGTTCATGGTGCAGGGCTCACTGATCGGTATCGTCGGCACGCTGATCGGGGGTGTGCTGGGCGTCGTGGCAGCGCTCAATGTCAGCCAGATCGTGGGTTGGCTGGAACGGGTCAGTGGCCAGCATATCTTCACCTCCGATGTGTACTTCATCAGCAGCCTGCCGTCTGAACTGCAATGGGGCGATGTGGGGCTGATCTGCACGGCGGGGTTGGTGATGAGCTTCCTGGCGACGGTGTATCCGGCGTATCGGGCTTCGCAGGTGGAGCCGGCGATGGCGTTGCGGTACGAGTGATGCTGAGGGGTTCGGCTGCTGCACTTGAGCTGAGGTGATGGGGTGGCGCAGCCGAACCAAGGCTGCAACCTAGGTCAACCTGCCGGTGCGCAGCGGCTGAATCAGGCCGGCTATGCCGGCCATCGCGGCTGACCGGAGCGCCGGACCGGCCGCTTGTGTCGTGTAGGAGCGACTTTAGTCGCGATGGACGGCGTAGCCGGCCCAGCACAGACACCACCGTACAACTTGGAGGAATGGGATAGCCGCCATTGGGGCGGCTGCGCCGTCCATCGCGACT
>NZ_DAMCCR010000152.1:7724-7819 GCF_032058845.1 Pseudomonas sp.
CGGCCCGATCCAGGCGTCGCCAAACAGCAGGGATATAGAGGTTGCAGCCCTGGGTCGGCTGCGCCGCCCATCGCGGCTAAAGCCGCTCCCACAAA
>NZ_DAMCCR010000153.1:0-7582 GCF_032058845.1 Pseudomonas sp.
GCCGGTCCGGCGCTCCGGTCAGCCGCGATGGGCTGCAAGGCAGCCCCAATTGCTAGAAAGCGGCTTAACTGACTGGCATTAGGCGGGTGCGCCGGTTTTTTCATGCTTCAGACATGCGCCGCACGCGGCCCTACTGGATTTCCTCCGGCGTCACGATCACCCAGTTCTTGTCGGCCGTTACCGGCAACCCTTCCTTGGCCTGCGCGGCGGCGTTCTTGGCGATCATGCCGTTGAGCTGGTCCATGTACTTGGCCTTGCGGTTGATCCACAAGTGGACGCCACCCTTGTTCACATCCACACCGTGGAAGAGCATGAAGCCATCACTCGACGGGGTGTCGCCGCCCACCAGCACCGGGCGTTTCCACTGGTCGATGTAGGTGAGGATGGCCGCCTGCTTGCCCGCCATCCAGGTGGCAGGGGTCCATAGGTACGGGGTCATTTCCAGGTTTTCGTTGGCCTTGGCGTCGTAGTGGCCGGCGCTGATCTGCTTGCGCGCGGTCGTCAGGCTGCCGGTGGCGCGATCCTTGAGCAGCAGGCTGACACCGATGACATTCTGCGGTTTGACGTTGTAGCCGTACTGCGGATCGGCGGCCACCATGCGCACCAGCTCTTCGCTGGCGGCGGTGATCACGTAGACGTCGATACCGTTCTCCATCAACTTGTTGTACAGCTCGGTCTGCCCGACGAACACCTTGGGTGGCTGCACCTCCATCGACTTGACCTGATCGCCCTCGAAATAGGTGGCGGGGATCGGCTTGCCCGAGGCCATCAGCTCATCGACCTGCACCTTCAATTGCTTGAGGGTGAAGCCAGAAAACACCTGCGCGACCCAGGGGTAGCAGACCATGTCGTCGATTTCGCACAACCGGTAGTAGTAGCTGAACAGGCTTTCCTTGTGCTCGGCGGTGTCCTTGAAGGGAATGGGCTTGAGCGAAGGGTCGAGCTTTTCGCGGGTCAGCAGGCCCTTGTTCTCCATGAACGGCAGCAGGGCCTCTTCGAGGTCGAAACGGTAGCTGGTGTTGTCCATGTCAAAGACTGCGTAGTTACCTTTGTTGGCATTGGCAGCGATCATCGTGTCGAGTTGCCTGGCGGCCTCGACGGGCCAGTGTTTCAGTTCGGTCGCCGCCCAGGTGCTGGCGCTGACGAGCAGGGCAAGACCACCAAGCAGGTATTTCGAAGCAAGCATCGCGAGGCTCTCCAAGGACGTGGGCGCTAAAGCCTAGACCGCTTATGTGACGCGCGTGCGACCACGTGGCAGTTGGTCGGCACCGAGGAACCGCCGCCGTCGCGTACACGTCACAGCTGTCGTTATTTCCAAAACGACTAACGAAATAACATTTGGGTATAAATTCCTTTGTTTTCAGCCTGTTAGCATTTGCGATTGCCTTCGCTCACTGCAGCGTTGCCTACGTCTTGCTCGAACTGGAGCCTCAATGAATCTTCCGCTGTCTCTCAACCTCCTGGCGTTCCTCGCCCTGCTGCTGGGCCTGGCACAGACTCGCCGCACAGACTGGAGCCTGGCGAAGAAGGTACTGCTGGGCCTGGTGCTCGGCGTGCTCTTCGGGTTGGTGTTGCACACGCTGTATGGCGCGGGCCATCCGGTACTCAAGCAGACCATCACCTGGCTCGACCTGGTCGGCAACGGCTATGTCGGCTTGCTGCAGATGATCGTCATGCCGCTGATCTTCGCCTCGATCCTCAGCGCGGTCGGGCGACTGCACAATGCCTCGTCCCTCGGGCGTATCAGCGTGCTGAGTATCGGCACGTTGCTGATCACCACGGCCATCGCCGCGCTGATCGGTATCCTGCTGACCAACCTGTTCGGCCTCAGCGCCGAAGGCCTGATTGCGGGCGTGCAGGAAAGCGCGCGGCTGCAGGCCATCCATGCCGATTACGTCGGCAAGGTCGCGGACCTCAACGTGCCGCAGTTGCTGCTCTCGTTCATCCCCAGCAACCCGGTGGGTGACCTGGCCCGGGCAAAGCCGACCTCGATCATCAGCGTGGTGATCTTCGCGGTGTTCCTCGGCATGGCTGCGCTGCAACTGATGAAGGACGATGCCGAGAAAGGCACGCGCGTACTGTCGGCCATCGAGACCCTGCAGGCCTGGGTGATGCGCCTGGTGCGCCTGGTGATGAAGCTGACGCCGTATGGCGTGCTGGCGTTGATGGCCAAGGTCGTTGCCAGCTCCAACCTCGAAGACATCCTCAAGCTGGGCAGCTTCGTGGTGGTCTCATACCTGGGCATGGGCCTGATGTTCGTGGTCCACGGCCTGATCCTCGCCGCCACTGGCGTGAGCCCGCTGCGCTTTCTGCGCAAGGTCTGGCCGGTGCTGACCTTCGCCTTCACCAGCCGCTCCAGCGCCGCCAGCATTCCGCTCAACATCGAAGCGCAGACCTTGCGCCTGGGTGTACCGCAGTCGATCGCCAGCTTCAGTGCGTCGTTCGGCACCACCATCGGTCAGAACGGTTGCGCTGGGCTGTACCCGGCCATGCTGGCAGTGATGGTTGCGCCCACCGTGGGTATCAACCCGTTCGATCCGCTGTGGATCGCCACCCTGGTGGCCATCGTCACCTTGAGCTCGGTCGGCGTGGCCGGCGTGGGTGGCGGCGCGACCTTCGCCGCATTGATCGTGCTGCCCGCCATGGGCCTGCCGGTCGAACTGGTGGCACTGCTGATCTCGGTCGAGCCGTTGATCGACATGGGCCGCACCGCGCTCAACGTGAACGGTTCGATGACGGCGGGCATGGTCACCAGCCAACTGCTCAAGCAGACCGATGCGCAGGTGCTGGCCAGCGAAGAGCGGGCGCAGCTCACTCAGGTGTGACCTCCCAGGTGCGCCTGAGGGCGCATCCGACCTCGCCTTGCGCGGCCTTGACGCACATTGATGCAACCCTCGGCGCGTCTCACGGCGCGCCCAGGCCCTCCTGCAGCAGCTCGGCAAAGGCCTTGGCCATCGCCGACCCGCCGTGCTGGCGCTGCACCAGCCACACGGCGGTCACCGCGTCCTCGTCCAGCAGGGTGCGGTAGACCACGCCCTCGATGCGCATGCGCTGGAACGAAGCCGGCAGCACCGACACCCCCAGCCCCGCCGAAACCAGGCCAATGATGGTCATCGCCTCCCCGGCTTCCTGGGCAAAATGCGGGCTGAACCCGGCCGTGCGTGCCAGGCTGAGCAATTGCGCATGCAGACCGCTGCCATAACTGCGTGGGAAGAACACGAACGGCTCGTCGGCCAGTTGTGCCATGTACAGGCCCGTTTCGCTGCCCTCGGCCAACCGATGCGAAGCGTTGATCACCGCCACCAGTGGCTCGCGCAGCAGTTCGGTGGCCACCAGCCCCTCAGGCAGCGGCATCGGCCGCATCAGGCCGACCTCGATGGACTCGTCGAACACACCCGCCGCCACATCGCGGCTGCTCAGTTCCTTGAGGTTCAGGTGCACGGCGGGAAAGCGCTGGCGGAAGGCATGCAGCGCCTTGGGAATTTTCGAGGTGAAGGGCGCCGATGAAGTGAAACCGATCTTCATTTCGCCCAACTCGCCCAGTTGTGCGCGGCGCGCGACGTCGGCGGCCTTCTCGACCTGAGCCAGCACCTGCCGCGCCTCGTCCAGAAACAACCGCCCCGCCTCGCTCAGTTCGACCCGCCGGTTGGTGCGCTCGAACAGGCGCGCGCCCAGCTCCTGCTCAAGCGCCTGGATCTGCTGACTGAGTGGCGGCTGAGAAATGCCCAGCTGCTGGGCGGCGCGGCCAAAATGCAGCTCTTCGGCCACAGCGATGAAATAGCGCAGGTGACGCAGCTCCATGAGCATCCTCTTATTGAGTCGTGAAAGCTCTTAAATAGGTCGAACAATATATTGGAAGTAATCATTAGCCAGCTATATGATTTTTCCTACCGCACCACCGGCCCACGCCGTCCGAGGTCCAGTTTCGTGAAATCCGCCGTCGCTCCGCATCCCACCCGCCCCGCCACTGCCCAGGTTACGCCTGGGCCAACGCTGTGGATCGAGAAAGGCACCCCAGCCTTCATGAGAACCGTGCTGGCGTTGTTCAGCGGCGGCTTTGCCACCTTCGCTTTGCTGTATTGCGTCCAACCGATGATGCCGCTGCTGTCTCATGATTTCGCCATCAATGCGGCGCAGAGCAGCCTGGTGTTGTCGGTCTCCACGGCCACGCTGGCGATCGGGTTGCTGATCACGGGCCCCATTTCCGACCGCATCGGGCGCAAACCGGTGATGGTCGCGGCCCTGCTCTGCGCCGCGCTGGCCACCTTGGCCAGCGCCGTCATGCCGACCTGGGAAACCCTGCTGGCGACCCGGGCGCTGGTGGGCCTGTCGCTCAGTGGCCTGGCGGCAGTGGCGATGACCTACCTGAGCGAAGAAATCGCGCCCCAGCACATCGGCCTGGCCATGGGCCTGTACATCGGCGGCAACGCCATAGGCGGGATGAGCGGACGCCTGATCAGCGGTGTTCTGATCGATTTCGTCAGCTGGCACACAGCGTTGCTGGTGATGGGCGCGCTGGCCCTGGCAGCGGCGGTGGTGTTCTGGAAAGTGCTGCCCGAATCGCGCAATTTTCGCCCCCAGTCACTGCACCCGCGCCGCTTGCTCGATGGCTTCGTGCTGCACTTCAAGGATGCTGGCCTGCCGTGGCTGTTCCTCGAGGCGTTCTTGCTGATGGGTGCGTTCGTGACCCTGTTCAACTACATCGGCTATCGCCTGCTGGCCGGGCCCTATCACCTGAACCAGGCGCTGGTGGGCTTGTTGTCGGTGGTCTATCTGTCAGGCATCTACAGCTCTGCCCAGGTGGGCGCCCTGGCTGACAAGCTGGGCCGGCGCAAGGTGTTCTGGGCCAGCATCGTGGTCATGGCGGCAGGTATGGCGCTGACCATGGCCGCGCCGTTGAGCCTGATCGTCATCGGCATGCTGGTGTTCACCTTCGGCTTTTTTGGTGCGCACTCGGTGGCCAGCAGCTGGATTGGCCGACGCGCGCTGATCGCCAAGGGCCAGGCGTCGTCGCTGTACCTGTTCAGCTACTACGCAGGGTCGAGTGTCGCCGGGACAGCAGGCGGGGTGTTCTGGCACCTGGGCGGCTGGAATGGCATTGGCCTGTTCATCGGCAGCCTGCTGGCCATTGCCCTGGGCATCGCCGTCCACCTGAGCCGCCTGCCGCCCAAGGGTTGAGCCTTACAACCACATGCGGCGCAAGATCCGCTGGCCGCTGAGCTGATGCTTGCACACGGCCGCAACATGCATCAGCACGACGCCCGCCAGCGCGACACAGCTGGCGATGTGCAGGGTGAACCAGCGGCCTTGCCAGGTGCCGTCAGCCAGGAGGGCCGGGATCTGCCACCTGCCGAAAACGTCGATCGCCCTGTCCATCATCAGCACGCCTGACAGCAATACCAATGCCGTCAGCCCGTAGAGCGCATGGTGCGCGATGCTTGCTGCCACACGGCCCAGGCGGCTTCGGTCGATGCTGGGCGGTGCAGGTTTGAGCACACGCACCAGGCAACGCAGCATGAAGACCGGGATGTAGACGGTGGTGAGCGAGACGTTCACCCAACCCACCCAGGCGCGCGTCGGTGCCTCGACCTCTGCATAAGCGACGTAGAAGCCGCTGATCAACACCCAGATGATGACCAGCGCTGATACCCAGTGCAGCAGCACCTGTGCCCAGCCATAACGGTCGACCTTGCAATGTTCGCTCACGGTAGCGCCTCTCAAACGATGTGCGTCGTTCGCGCGACAGCGTTTGAAGCTGGCAGCCCGGCAAACGGCGCAGTGGATCGAAGGCGCAGAAGCTTATAAGGAGCAATCGGAGTGTGCCGTAGGAAAAGGCGGCCTTGCGAAGCGGATTAGTCGTCAACTGACGGATGCCGCTTGCCAGCCCGTTGCAGGCTGGCAAGACGCACAGGGTGCTGGGCTTCAGCCGTGGTACTGCGCCGACAGCTCGTGCACCGCTTCGATGAACACGCCGGCGTGCGCCGGGTCGACCTCGGGGGTGATGCCGTGGCCAAGGTTGAACACGTGCCCGTTACCGTGGCCGTAGCTGGCCAGGATCCGCGCCACTTCCTTGCGAATCGCCGCCGGGTTGGCGTATAGCACGGTCGGGTCCATGTTGCCCTGCAGGGCCACTTTGCCACCCACGCGCTGACGCGCTTCGCCGATATCGCAGGTCCAGTCCAGGCCCAGGGCGTCGGCGCCGGCATCAGCGATGCTCTCCAGCCACAGGCCGCCGTTCTTGGTGAACAGGATCACCGGCACCTTGCGCCCGTCATGCTCGCGGATCAGGCCGCTGACGATCTTGCGCATGTAGGCCAGGGAGAACTCCTGGTACGCCGCAGACGACAGGTTGCCGCCCCAGGTATCGAAGATCTGCACCGCCTGGGCACCGGCCAGGATCTGCCCGTTCAGGTAGGACGTGACCGACTGCGCCAGCTTGTCGAGCAGCAGGTGCAGGGCTTCGGGGGTGTCATAGGCCATGGCCTTGATCTTGCGGAAATCCTTCGAGGAGCCGCCTTCGACCATGTAGGTGGCCAAGGTCCACGGGCTGCCGGAGAAACCGATCAGCGGTACGCGACCATTGAGCTCACGGCGAATAGTGCTGACGGCATCCATCACGTAGCCCAGGTCTTTCTGCGCATCGGGCACGGGCAGTGCTTCGATGTCGGCCAGGGTGCGCACGACTTTCTTGAAACGCGGGCCTTCGCCGGTTTCGAAGTACAGGCCCAAGCCCATGGCATCGGGGATGGTGAGGATGTCGGAGAAGAGGATCGCGGCGTCGAGCGGGTAACGCTCCAGCGGCTGCAGGGTGACTTCGCAGGCGAACTGCGGATTCATGCACAGGCTCATGAAATCGCCGGCCTTGGCACGGCTGGCGCGGTATTCGGGCAGGTAGCGACCGGCCTGGCGCATCATCCAGACGGGGGTGACGTCCACGGGTTGCTTGAGCAGTGCGCGCAGGAAACGATCGTTCTTCAGGGCAGTCATGTCGGCATCCGGCAAAAAAGTGCGGGCATTTTCTCAGACACGGGCGCAAAAGGCACGGATGAGACGGGACGATTCGTCTGTTGAGTGCGTTGGGTCAAGGTGCGGATGGGGATGCGGGCTGAATCTGTGCGGTTAGCCATTCCCACCAGAGTGGCCGGGTCGGTACCTCGGTGAGACGCAAGGGACTGAGCAGCATGCCCAATGGGCGCCACTCAGTCCGACCCACCTAACGCAGCGCTTGGTTTGGGCCGGCGCAGCCGGCCCGATCCAGGCGTCGCCAAACAGCAGGAAATAGAGGTTGCAGCCCTGGGTCGGCTGCGCCGCCCATCGCGGCTAAAGCCCCACAAAACGCGGTCCATGTAGGAGCGGCTTTAGCCGCGATGGCCGGCATAGCCGGCCTGATTCAGGCGTCGCCAAACAGCAGGAAATAGAGGTTGCAGCCCTGGGTCGGCTGCGCCGCCCATCGCGGCTAAAGCCCCACAAAACGCGGTCCATGTAGGAGCGGCTTTAGCCGCGATGGCCGGCATAGCCGGCCTGATTCAGGCGTCGCCAAACAGCAGGAAATAGAGGTTGCAGCCCTGGGTCGGCTGCGCCG
>NZ_DAMCCR010000154.1:0-7435 GCF_032058845.1 Pseudomonas sp.
TTCACCAACCACAACCTGACCATCGAGGAGCAGGACCTGGCCGAGTGATCAGCTGTTCTGGCGCCCAGCCCCGGTGGCTGGGCTTTTCCACGCTGAAACACCGTGCACAAGGACCATCATTCTTATGTCCATGACCCCCCGCGAAATCGTCCACGAACTCAACCGTCACATCATTGGCCAGGATGACGCCAAGCGCGCCGTCGCCATCGCCCTGCGCAACCGCTGGCGGCGCATGCAGCTCCCCGAAGAGCTGCGCGCGGAAGTGACGCCAAAGAACATCCTCATGATCGGCCCGACCGGTGTCGGTAAAACCGAGATTGCCCGCCGCCTGGCCAAGCTGGCCCATGCGCCGTTCATCAAGGTCGAAGCCACCAAGTTCACCGAGGTCGGCTATGTCGGCCGTGACGTCGAATCGATCATCCGTGACCTGGCCGACGCTGCGCTGAAGCTGCTGCGCGAGCAGGAAATCGTTCGCGTGCGCCACCGTGCCGAGGACGCTGCCGAAGACCGCATTCTCGACGCCCTCCTGCCCCAGGCGCGGGTCACCAGCTTCAGCGAAGAAGCGGCGCACACCAGCACCGATTCCAACACCCGCCAGCTGTTCCGCAAGCGCCTGCGTCAGGGTGAACTGGACGACAAGGACATCGAGATCGAAGTGGCCGAGTCGGCCGGTGTCGAAATCGCTGCCCCACCGGGCATGGAAGAGATGACCAACCAGTTGCAGAGCCTGTTCGCCAACATGGGCAAGGGCAAACGCAAGTCGCGCAAGCTCAAGGTCAAGGAAGCGCTCAAGCTGGTGCGTGATGAAGAAGCCAGCCGCCTGGTCAACGAGGAAGAACTCAAGGCCAAGGCGCTGGAGTCGGTGGAGCAGCACGGCATCGTGTTCATCGACGAGATCGACAAAGTGGCCAAGCGTGGCAACGTCGGCGGCGCCGACGTGTCCCGTGAAGGCGTACAGCGCGACCTGCTGCCGCTGATCGAGGGCTGCACGGTCAACACCAAGCTGGGCATGGTCAAGACCGACCACATCCTGTTCATCGCCTCCGGCGCGTTCCACCTGAGCAAACCGAGCGATCTGGTGCCCGAGCTGCAGGGCCGCCTGCCGATCCGCGTGGAACTCAAGGCGCTGACCCCGGAAGATTTCGAGCGCATCCTGCAAGAGCCGCACGCGTCCCTGACCGAGCAATACCGCGAGCTGCTCAAGACCGAGGGCCTGAACATCGAGTTCGTCGACGAGGGCATCAAGCGTCTGGCCGAGATCGCTTATCAGGTCAACGAGAAAACCGAGAACATCGGTGCTCGCCGCCTGCACACGTTGCTCGAGCGTCTGCTCGAAGAGGTGTCGTTCAGTGCCGGTGACCTGGCCAGCAGCCATACCGAGGCGCCGATTCGGATCGATGCGGCGTACGTGAACAGCCACCTGGGTGATCTGGCGCAGAACGAAGACCTGTCGCGCTACATTCTGTAAGCGTGACGATGGCCCCAGAGGCCGTCAGTCGAGTCGAGTTGAATCCTTTGGGGCTGTTCTGCAGCCCGACGCGGCTGACCGACTGACATTACCCCAAGGGCCGCTTTTGCGGCCTTTGGCGTTTTTGAGCACGCCTTTCTGGAGCACGCCTTTCTGGAGCATGTGAAGCGGTATCCCGCGCGCGTATCCAGCGCGTTCATCCCGCTGCCATGGCAGCGCGCACGCCACCGGACCGCTTGAATCTCCCCACCCAAACCCCGAAGCTTGGCCATCCGCTTCTCCAGAGACCGCCGCCATGCCGCGCATGCCCACTGCCATCAACCTGCACAAAGCCTCCAAGACCCTGTCGCTGACCTACGCCGAGGGCGAGGTGTATCACCTGCCGGCAGAGTTTCTGCGGGTGCACTCGCCGTCGGCCGAGGTGCAGGGCCATGGCAAGCCCATCCTGCAATTCGGCAAGCTTGGCGTGGGTCTGGTGGGCCTGGAGCCGGCGGGCCAGTACGCGTTGAAGCTCACCTTCGATGATGGCCACGACAGCGGGCTGTTCACCTGGGAGTACCTGGAGCAGCTGTGCCTGCGTCAGGAGGCGTTGTGGGAGGATTACCTGGAGACGCTGCGCCTGGCCGGGAAAACCCGGGACCCTGCGGAGTCGGTGGTCAAGCTGATGCTGTAGATCGGGTACCGGCCTGGTGACGGCGCACCTGCGGGTACGTCGACAGACCGGGAGGTAAACGCCAGTCCCGGACGCTGACCTAAAGCGAAACGTTCAGGGCAGCAAAGCCGGACGCCAGTGCGTGCGCCAGGCCCTTGCGTGTGCACCAGTCAGACCAGGGCCTTGTCCAGCGCACGCTCGATTTCACCTTCGATGGTGCCGCTCATCATCGACAGCATCATGCCCAGCTTCAGGTCCACACGGATCGACTCGTCACCGATGTGCACGCTGCCCTTGGCGCCGCTGCGCGCGATGTCGACGCGATCGCCCTGCCAGTTGGCCTCGAGGTCGTACTTGCTGGAGAGCTTTTCCACCAGGGCTTGCGCCTTGGCCCGCGCGGCTTCGCGGCCGAGGCTGTGTTTGCGTTCAACGCTGATCTGGGTCATGCAGACGGTCCTGACGGTGAGACATGCTGGGCATTATGCCCGCCCCTGCCCCACGGCACACCTGCCAAGACAAATCCGCCCGTTCACCCTAGAATGGCGGTAATTTTTCCCCGGTGAAGCGATATGAACGATCAGCGCAAAGGCGAAGCCGCCGAACCCACCACGCATTTCGGCTACAGCGACGTACCAGAGAGCCAGAAAGCGAAGAAAGTCGCCGAGGTGTTCCACTCCGTCGCCGCCAAGTACGACCTGATGAACGACGTGTTGTCCGGTGGCATGCACCGTCTGTGGAAACGCTTCACCATCGAGCTGTCGGGCGTGCGCACCGGCAACCGGGTCCTCGACATCGCTGGCGGTACCGGTGACCTGGCCGCCAAGTTTTCGCGCCTGGTCGGCCCCACCGGCCAGGTGGTACTCGCCGACATCAACGAATCCATGCTCAAGGTCGGCCGTGACCGTCTGCTCGACCGCGGTGTGGCCGGCAACATCGAGTTCGTCCAGGCCGACGCGGAAAAGCTGCCGTTCCCGGACAACCACTTCGACTGCGTGACCATCGCCTTCGGCCTGCGCAACGTCACACACAAAGACGATGCCATCCGCTCGATGCTACGGGTGCTCAAGCCAGGCGGCCGCCTGCTGGTGCTGGAGTTCTCCAAACCGACCAACAAGCTGATGTCCAAAGCCTACGACGCCTACTCGTTCGCCTTCATGCCGCTGGCCGGCAAGCTGATCAGCAACGATTCGCAAAGTTATCGCTACCTGGCCGAGTCGATCCGTATGCACCCGGATCAGGAAACCCTGAAAAGCATGATGGTCGAGGCCGGTTTCGACCGCGTCACCTACCACAACATGACCAGCGGCATCGTGGCGGTGCACCGGGGAATCAAGCCCTGATGCTGATGGCCGGAGTGCTCGCCAGCGTCGAGCAGGGTCTGAACCGTGTCCTGCGCATGGACAGCACGGCGTTGCCGCGCCTGGCCGGGCTGGAAGGCAAGGTCATCGCCATCGACTGCCAGCAGCCGTCGCTGAAGGTGTTCATCCTGCCCGATGAAGAGGGCCTGATGCTGGCCGGCCATTGGGAAGGTGACGTGCACTGTACGCTGCGCGCACCGGCCGGCAGCCTGCTGCGGCTGGCTTTCAGCGCCAACAAGACCGCCGTGCTGCACAGCCCGGAGGTCGAGTTGCATGGCGACAGCGCTGCGCTGCTCGACCTCTTCGGCGTGCTGCAAGACCTGGAGCTGGACTGGCAATACGAAGTGTCGCGCTGGCTCGGCCCGGTCGCGACCTCACTGCTGGCCGGTCATGTGCGCACCCGCACGCGCTGGACCCGCCAGGGCCTGGCACGTTTCAGCCAGAACCTCTCCGACTATCTGGCCGAAGAATCGCGCACCCTGGTGGGCAAGCGCGAAGCCGAGGCGGCGTTCAGCGAGCTCGATGCGCTGAAGATCGACCTCGATCGACTCGAGGCGCGCATCCGCCGCCTTTCCCGACCCTCTGATACCAGCGATAACGCATGAAGCTGCTCGCCGTCCGCCGTCTGTTTCGCATCCAGCGCGTGGTGATCCGCTACCGCCTCGATGACCTGCTGTTGGCCATGCCTCTGCCCTGGTGGCTGATGAGCCTGCGCTTGCTGATGCCGTGGCGCTGGCTGCCGCGCAAGCCCGCCGAAGCCACGCGCGGCGCGCGCCTGCGCATGGCCCTGCAGGACCTCGGGCCGATCTTCATCAAGTTTGGCCAGTTGCTCTCGACCCGCCGTGACCTGCTGCCGGTCGACGTCGCCGATGAGCTGATGCTGCTGCAGGACCGTGTGCCGCCCTTCGATCCCAAACAGGCCGTGCAACTGATCGAGTCGCAACTGGGCGCGAGCATCGGCGAGGTGTTCAAGCGCTTCGACGTCGAGCCGCTGGCCTCGGCCTCAGTGGCCCAGGTGCATGCCGCGCAGCTGAAAACCGGTGAGCAGGTGGTGGTCAAGGTGGTGCGTCCTGGCCTCAAGCAGGTCATCGCCCAGGATCTGGCCTGGCTGTTCCTGATCGCCAAGGCGGCTGAGCGGCTGTCTGCCGATGCCCGCCGCCTGCACCCGGTCGAGGTGGTCGGCGACTATGAAAAGACCATCTACGACGAGCTCGACCTGCTCCGCGAAGCGGCCAACTCCAGCCAGTTGCGGCGCAACTTCGAAGGCTCCGAGCTGATGTACGTGCCGCAGGTGTACTGGGACTACTGCCGGCCCAAGGTGCTGGTCATGGAGCGCATCTACGGCATCCCGATCACCGACATGGCCACCCTCGCCGATCAGCGCACGGACATGAAGCTGCTGGCCGAGCGCGGTGTGGAAGTGTTCTTCACCCAGGTCTTTCGCGACAGCTTCTTCCACGCCGACATGCACCCGGGCAACATTTTCGTCAGCACCGTGCATCCCTGGAGCCCGCAGTACATCGCCATCGACTGCGGCATCGTCGGCAGCCTGACCGATGAAGACCAGGACTACCTGGCGCGCAACCTCATCGCTTTCTTCAAGCGGGACTACCGTCGCGTCGCGCAGCTGCACATCGACTCGGGCTGGGTTCCGGCGCACACCAAGGTCAACGAATTCGAGGCGGCCATCCGCACCGTGTGCGAGCCGATCTTCGAAAAACCGTTAAAGGATATTTCCTTCGGCCATGTGCTCATGCGTCTGTTCCAGACTGCGCGGCGCTTCAACATGGAAGTCCAGCCGCAACTGGTGTTGCTGCAGAAGACGCTGCTCAACGTCGAGGGCCTGGGCCGTCAGCTGTACCCGGACCTCGACCTGTGGAGCACGGCCAAGCCGTACCTGGAACGCTGGATGCGCCAGCGCATGAGCCCGAAGGCTGTGCTGAGCAACGTCTACAGCCAGGTCGAGCAGTTGCCGCACCTGGCCGACATGACCCGCGACCTGCTCGAACGCCTGTCGCAACCGCACCTCAAGGACCCGCACCTGCCCCGACAGCGCAACCAGGGCGATCACTGGGCCCTGCGCCTGCTTGGCGCCGGCTTGCTGGCCGGGGGTGCAACCCTGGCGGCCGGCGCCGTCAGCCTCACGGCACCGGCCGTGTGGCCGGCGTACCTGATGCTCGCTGCCGGGTTGTACCTGATCGTGCGTCGATAGCCAGCGGTGGCGACGACTGGCACACTACGACCCGCTAGACACCTCGCCAGGTGATGCGCCGCGTTTCACCGCGACACGGGCGCGCCGACCCACGCCGCGACCGATGTACTCGGCCCGGACCTCAGCGGGCCTGTTCAGGAGTGAGAAATGAAAGACTGGTTGGACGAGATCAACTGGAACAGTGACGGGCTGGTACCGGCCATCGCCCAGGACCACAAGAGCGGTCGGGTGCTGATGATGGCCTGGATGAACCGCGAGGCCCTGGCCCTGACTGCCGCCGAGCAGCGCGCCATCTACTGGTCGCGCTCGCGTGGCAAGCTGTGGCGCAAGGGCGAAGAATCCGGGCATGTGCAGAAGCTGCATGAAATGCGCCTGGACTGCGATGCCGACGTGATCATCCTGATGGTCGAGCAACTGGGCCAGATCGCCTGTCATACCGGTCGGGAAAGCTGCTTCTACCGCGTCTACGAGAACGGTCAATGGACCACCGTCGATCCGGTACTCAAAGACCCGCACGCCATCTACTCGGCAGGACACTGACATGAGTGACACCCTCAGCCGCCTCGCTGAAGTGCTCGAGGCCCGCAAACACGCCGCGCCCGACAGCTCGTACGTGGCCAGCCTGCACCACAAGGGCTTGAACAAGATTCTGGAAAAACTGGGCGAAGAATCGGTGGAAACCATCATCGCCGCCAAGGATGCCGCCATCAGCCATGACTGCAGCGACGTCATTTACGAAACCGCCGACCTGTGGTTTCACAGCCTGGTGATGCTCAGTGCCCTGGGCCAGCATCCTCAGGCCGTCCTGGACGAACTCGAGCGCCGCTTCGGTCTGTCCGGGCATGACGAAAAGGCAGCGCGCGCGCCGTCCGCCTGATGCCTGCCGGCCATGGCCCGGGCCTGGCCGCAAACCGATAGACACGGGGCCCAGCGGCCCTGTGTGTGGCACAACCGATACGCCTGTCTCTGGAGTACGTAATGGGTATTTTCGACTGGAAACATTGGATCGTCCTGCTGATCGTGGTCGTGCTGGTGTTTGGCACCAAGAAACTCAAGAACCTGGGTGGTGACCTGGGTGAGTCGATCAAGGGCTTTCGCAAGGCCATGAGCGACGAGGAGCACAAGCCCGCTGAGTACACGCCGCCACCGGCGCCCCCGGTGCAGAATGTCCAGCCCGTGCCGTCGGTACACACGCCTCAGCCCGTGCAGAACGCTCAGCCGGTACCCCCAGTGCACACGCCTCAGCCCGTGCAGAACGCCCAGCCGGTACCCCCAGTACACACGCCTCAGCCCGTGCAGAACGCTCAGCCGGTACCGCCGGTACAACCCGCACCTGTCCAGCCCGCCGTCGTTCAGCCGGCCGTGCCGCCTGTCGAGGTTGCGCCCGCCCCTGCGCAGCCCCATGCACCGGTCAACCCAGGCCATACCCTCGAGGGCCAGGCCACGCCGGTCCAAGAGCCACAGCGGAAAGACTGACCCATGTTCGGCATCAGCTTCGGTGAACTCCTGTTGGTAGGCCTGGTGGCGCTGCTGGTCCTGGGCCCTGACCGCCTGCCCGGTGCTGCACGCACGGCAGGGCTGTGGATCGGCCGCCTCAAACGCAGCTTCAACAGCATCAAGATGGAAGTGGAGCGCGAGATCGGCGCCGATGACATCCGTCGCCAACTGCACAACGAGCACATCCTGGCGATGGAGCAGGAGGCCCGGCGCATTCTCGATCCGAAGGCGCTAGCCGAGCCTGCCGA
>NZ_DAMCCR010000155.1:0-7433 GCF_032058845.1 Pseudomonas sp.
GCTGGCCCAGGGCCTGGAGCCGTGGCAGGCGGCCACGCTGGGCGTCTGGCTGCACGCCTGCGCCGGTGAGCGGCTGGGGCCGCAGGGCAGGGGGCTGGCGGCAAGCGATGTGATACCGGTCATTCGAGCGTTGTTGGAGGAACATTCTACGTGTCAGGCATAACCCTTTTTCTCGCCGATGAACCGGCCACCGTCGCCTTCGGCGCCCGCCTGGCTGCAGTCACCGGCGGCCATGGCATCATTTTCCTCGAAGGCGACCTGGGCGCGGGCAAGACCACGCTGTCGCGCGGCCTGATCCGTGGCCTGGGCCACACGGGTGCGGTGAAAAGCCCGACCTTCACCGTGGTCGAGCCCTACGAGATCGGCGCACTGCGCGCCTATCATTTCGACCTCTACCGCCTGGTCGATCCAGAAGAGCTAGAGTTCATGGGCATTCGTGACTATTTCGAAGGCGATGCCCTGTGTCTGTTCGAGTGGCCAGAAAAGGGTGCGGGCATTTTGCCAAAGCCTGACCTGACCATTACCATGAGCCCCCAGGCGGGCGGACGCTCCCTGGTCCTGACGCCACAGGGCTCTCGTGGCGAAGCATGGTGTGCCGCTCTGGCCGCCGACAATCATAAGTGAGTGGGGTAGGTATGCGCATACGCGCACTGGTCGCCGTGGTCGGGCTGTTGCTCAGCGCGGTGTCCCTGGAAGCGTTGGCCGTCACGCAGGTCAAGAGCATGCGCCTGTGGCGCGCGCCCGATAACACGCGGCTGGTCTTCGACCTGTCCGGCCCGGTGCAGCACAGCGTGTTCACCCTCAGCGCCCCCGACCGGCTGGTGATCGACATCAATGGCGCCACCCTCGGCGGGGCGCTGAATGCATCAACCTCCAACACCCCGATTACCAGCGTGCGCACCGCGCAGCGCACGCCTACCGATCTGCGTGTGGTCATCGACCTGAAAAAGTCGGTCACCCCGAAGAGTTTCACGCTGGCGCCC
The DNA here is from genome assembly GCF_032058845.1 of Pseudomonas sp. GTDB lineage: Bacteria > Pseudomonadota > Gammaproteobacteria > Pseudomonadales > Pseudomonadaceae > Aquipseudomonas. The sequence goes on from NZ_DAMCCR010000155.1 coordinate 984, forward strand.
AATGCCCAGTACGGCAATCGCCTGGTGGTCGACCTGTATGACCAGGAGTCCGATGCCATCGCGGCGAGCAACCCGACGCCACCCCCGGTGCCGACCGTCATACCGCCGATCACCACGCCTGCCGTGCCCGTGACCCCAGCCCAGCCGCAGATCAAGCTGCCGCCGGTGCCCAGCGGCAAGCGCGACATCGTCGTGGCCATCGATGCCGGCCACGGCGGCGAAGATCCGGGGGCCTCCGGCTCGCGTGGCCAGCACGAGAAAGACATCGTGCTGCAGATCGCCAAGGAGCTGCAGCGCCAGATCAACGCCGAGCGCGGCTTTCGTGCCGAGCTGACCCGTACCGGTGACTACTTCATTCCGCTGCGCAAGCGTACCGAGATCGCCCGCAAGAAAGGGGCTGACCTGTTCGTCTCGATTCACGCCGATGCTGCGCCGTCCAAGGCGGCGTTCGGCGCGTCGGTGTTTGCCCTGTCCGATCGCGGCGCCACCTCCGAAACCGCTCGATGGCTGGCCGATACGGAAAACCGCTCCGATCTGATCGGCGGCGCCGGCAATGTCAGTCTGGACGACAAGGACCGCATGCTGGCCGGCGTGCTGCTCGACCTGTCGATGACGGCCACGCTCAGTTCCAGCCTCAATGTGGGGCAGAAGGTGCTGGGCAACATGGGCCGTGTCACCTCGCTGCACAAGCAGCGTGTCGAGCAGGCCGGGTTCATGGTGCTGAAATCGCCGGACATCCCCTCGATTCTGGTCGAGACCGGCTTCATCTCCAACGCCAACGAAGCGGCCAAGCTGGCGTCCAGTAGCCATCAACAGGCCCTGGCGCGTTCCATTCATACCGGCTTGCGGCAGTTCTTCCAGCAGAATCCGCCGCCGGGCACCTACATTGCCTGGCTGCGTGACAGCGGCAAGATCGCCCAGGGGCCGCGCGACCACACGGTGCGCCCCGGCGAAACCCTGGCCATGCTCGCGGTGCGTTATCAGGTCAGCGAAGTCAGCCTGCGCTCGACCAACGGCCTCAAGACCGATGAACTGAAAGTCGGCCAGCACCTGAACATTCCGGCGACCACGCTGGCGTCGCAGCAATGAGCGGCGGGTCACGCATCGAGCTGCTCAGCCCGCGGCTTGCCAACCAGATCGCGGCCGGTGAGGTGGTCGAGCGCCCAGCGTCGGTGGCCAAGGAACTGCTGGAAAACAGCCTCGACTCTGGCGCGCGGCGCATCGACGTCGAGGTGGAGCAGGGTGGGGTGAAACTGCTGCGTGTGCGCGACGATGGCGTCGGCATCTCGGCAGACGATCTGCCGTTGGCGCTGGCACGCCACGCCACCAGCAAGATTCGGGAACTCGAAGACCTCGAAGGCGTGCTCAGCCTGGGGTTTCGCGGTGAAGCGCTGGCGTCGATCAGCTCCGTGGCCCGCCTGACCCTGACCTCGCGCACCGCCAGTGCCACTGAGGCCTGGCAGGTCGAGACCGAAGGCCGGGACATGTCGCCTCGCGTGCAACCGGCGGCGCACCCGGTCGGTACCTCGGTGGAGGTGCGTGACCTGTTCTTCAATACCCCGGCCCGGCGCAAGTTTCTCAAGACCGAGAAAACCGAATTCGACCATCTGCAGGAAGTGATCCGCCGATTGGCCCTGGCCCGCTTCGATGTCGGCTTCCATGTGCGGCATAACGGCAAGAGCGTGCTCAGCCTGCACGAGGCACCCGATGAAGTCAGTCGCGCGCGACGCGTCGGCGCCATCTGCGGCCCAGGCTTTCTCGAACAGGCATTGCCGGTGGATGTCGAGCGCAACGGCGTGCGGCTGTGGGGTTGGGTCGGCCTGCCGACGTTCTCGCGCAGCCAGGCCGATTTGCAATACTTCTTCGTCAACGGCCGCGCGGTGCGCGACAAGCTGGTAGCCCATGCCGTACGCCAGGCTTACCGCGACGTGCTGTTCAATGGCCGGCATCCGACCTTCGTGCTGTTTCTGGAGCTCGAGCCGAGCGGCGTCGATGTCAACGTGCACCCGACCAAGCACGAAGTGCGCTTTCGTGAAGGGCGCATGGTGCATGATTTTCTCTACAGCACGTTGTATCGGGCAATTGCCGAGGTACGCCCGGAGGATCAGCTGGCCGCGCCGGCCGCCGCCAGCGAAATCGTCAAGCCCACAGGCTTGCAGGCCGGTGAATTCGGTGGCCAGGGGGAAATGCGCCTCTCGGCCGCAAGCCTGGAACAGCCCAGGGCGCAGCCTTACTCGGCACCTGCGGGTGGCGCCGGTCACGGCTATCAGTACACGCCGCGCACGTCGCAGTCTCTGCCGGTTGCCGAAGCCGGTGCAGTCTACAAGGCGTATTTCGCCCCGCTCGAAAACGCCGCGCAAGGTACGGCGGCATTGCCCGAGCAGCAAGGCGACATCCCCCCGCTGGGCTTCGCCCTGGCGCAGCTCAAGGGCATCTACATCCTGGCCGAGAACGCCATTGGCCTGGTGTTGGTGGACATGCACGCCGCCCATGAGCGGATCATGTACGAGCGCTTGAAAGTGGCGATGGCCAGTGAGGGCCTGAGTGGTCAACCGCTGCTGGTGCCGGAAAGCCTGGCGATGAGCCAGCGCGAGGCCGATTGCGCCGAAGAGCATGCGCAGTGGTTCCAGCGCCTGGGCTTCGAGCTGCAGCGGCTCGGCCCGGAAACCCTGGCGATCCGGCAGATTCCGGCGCTGCTCAAGCAGGCCGAGGCCAACCGCCTGGTGCAGGACGTGCTCGCTGACCTGATGGAATATGGCACCAGCGACCGCATTCAGGCGCACCTGAACGAGCTGCTCGGGACCATGGCCTGCCATGGCGCGATCCGTGCCAACCGCCGTCTGGCCATCCCGGAGATGAACGCCTTGCTGCGCGACATGGAAAACACCGAACGCAGCGGCCAGTGCAACCACGGTCGCCCGACCTGGACCCAGATGGGCCTGGACGATCTGGACAAACTATTCCTTCGCGGTCGATGACATGAGTGGCAAGCCCCCCGCACTATTTCTGATGGGCCCGACGGCGGCCGGGAAAACCGACCTGGCCATCGAGCTCACGCGCCATCTGCCCTGTGAGCTGATCAGCGTCGATTCGGCGCTGGTCTACCGCGGCATGGACATCGGCACTGCCAAGCCCGATGCCGCCACCCTGGCGGCTTATCCGCACCGGCTGATCGACATCCTCGACCCGGCGCAGAGCTATTCGGCAGCCGAGTTCTGCCGGGATGCCTTGCAGGCCATGGCTGACATCACCGCCCGCGGCAATATTCCGCTGCTGGTGGGTGGCACCATGCTGTATTTCAAGGCATTGCTGGAAGGGCTGGCGGACATGCCGGCGGCCGATGCGCAGGTCCGCGCCGAGCTTGAGCAGGTCGTGGCTGAGCAGGGCCTGGGTGAGCTGCATCGGCAGTTGGCCGAGGTCGACCCTGAGTCTGCCGCGCGTATCCATCCCAACGACCCGCAGCGCCTGATACGTGCCTTGGAAGTCTACCGCGTGAGTGGCCTGAGCATGACCGCGCATCGGCAGCGTCAATTGGCTGAAAGTCGCGATTCAGACACAGGCGCAACGGGGCATTTACCCTATACTGTCGCGAGTTTGGCGATCGCTCCTACACATCGTCACATTTTGCATGAGCGAATTGCGTTACGATTTTCCCAGATGCTGGAACAGGGCTTCGTCGACGAGGTCCGAGTGCTGCGAGCGCGAGCCGATCTGCACGCCGGCCTGCCTGCCATAAGGGCAGTGGGCTACCGACAGGTCTGGGATCATCTCGACGGCAAACTGGATGAGAATGAGATGCAGGAGCGCGGTATCATCGCCACGCGCCAACTGGCCAAACGGCAGTTCACCTGGTTGCGCGGATGGTCCGATGTGCACTGGTTGGACAGCCTGGCCTGCGACAATCTGTCCCGCACCTTGAAATACCTGGGAAGCGTCTCCATATTGAGCTGAGTCCCTGCCTATTGCCGGCTATTCTTGCGAAGGGTCGGCGAAATTCGTAGTTTTTTTCTGATTTCCTATTATTGATCCTTACAGGAGTGCGGCATATGTCAAAAGGGCATTCGCTACAAGACCCTTACTTGAATACCTTGAGAAAAGAAAAGGTCCCGGTTTCCATCTATCTCGTCAACGGGATCAAGCTGCAGGGCTCGATCGAATCCTTCGACCAGTTCGTCGTGCTGCTGAAGAACACCGTCAGCCAGATGGTCTACAAACACGCCATTTCCACGGTTGTGCCAGCGCGTCCCGTGCGCCTGCCAAGCCCGACCGATGCCGAGTCTGGTGATAGCGAACCAGGCAACGCCTGATAGGAGCCCGCATTGTTCTTTGAGCGCCACGGTGGTGGTGAACGGGCGTTGCTCGTTCATTTGGAAGGTCAGAACCCTGAGGCGCGCGAAGACCCGCAGGAGTTTCAGGAGCTGGCACTGTCGGCTGGCGCTGAAATCGTCCAGCTGTCGACGGTGATGCGTCATCAGCCGACGGCCAAGTTTCTGATCGGCAGTGGCAAGGTCGAGGAGTTGCGCGACCTGGTCAAGGCCGAGCATGTCGATCTGGTCATCTTCAATCACACCCTCACGCCCAGTCAGGAACGCAACCTCGAGCGCGTGTTCGAGTGCCGTGTACTGGACCGAACGGGTCTGATTCTCGATATCTTTGCCCAGCGCGCCCGTACCCATGAAGGCAAGTTGCAGGTCGAACTGGCCCAGCTTGAGCACATGAGTACGCGTCTGGTGCGCGGCTGGACCCACCTTGAGCGGCAAAAAGGCGGTATCGGCATGCGCGGCCCGGGCGAGACCCAGCTCGAAACCGACCGTCGTCTGTTGCGGGTACGCCTGCGGCAGATCAAGTCGCGTCTTGAGAAAGTGCGCAGCCAGCGTGAGCAGGCGCGCCGTGGTCGACGCCGCGCCGACATCCCTTCGGTGTCGCTGGTGGGCTATACCAACGCCGGCAAATCGACGCTGTTCAACGCGCTGACGGCCTCGGACGTGTTTGCCGCCGATCAGCTCTTCGCCACCCTTGACCCGACGCTGCGCCGGTTGGAGCTCAAGGACCTTGGGCCGATCGTGCTGGCCGACACCGTGGGCTTCATTCGTCACCTGCCGCACAAACTGGTCGAGGCGTTCCGCGCCACGCTCGAGGAATCGAGCAACTCCGACCTGCTGCTGCATGTCATCGATGCCCATGAGCCCGAGCGCATGGAGCAGATCGAGCAGGTGCTGGCCGTGCTGGGCGAGATCGGTGCCGAAGGCTTGCCGATCCTCGAGGTGTATAACAAACTCGACCTGCTCGAAGGCGTTGAGCCGCAGATCCAGCGCAATGCCGATGGCAAGCCGGAACGGGTCTGGGTATCGGCCCGTGATGGGCGTGGCCTGGAGCTGGTAGGCCAGGCGATTGCCGAGCTGCTGGGGCATGACCTGTTCGTCGGCACCTTGCGTCTTGGGCAGCAATTTGCTCGCTTGCGTGCTCAGTTCTTCACGCTGGGCGCAGTGCAGAGCGAAGATCACGATGAAGACGGCAGCAGCCTGCTGAGCGTGCGGTTACCGTGGATCGAGCTCAACCGGCTGGTCAGTCGGGATGGGCACGAACCCCAGGCGTTCGTTGAACAACACACTTTGCAATAAATGCCCGTTGCAGTCTCCGGGCAGTGATATCAGGCATTCTGTAGCATTGGACGGCGCGCCGTGGGCGCGTCTTTGCTTTATCAGATGGAGAGCGCTATGGCTTGGAATGAGCCGGGTGGCAACTCGAACAATCAAGATCCCTGGGGCGGTCGGCGCGGTGGCGGCGGCGGTGGTGGTGGCGATAAAAAAGGCCCACCGGATCTCGACGAGGCCTTCCGCAAGCTGCAGGACAGCCTTAATGGCATGTTTGGTGGTGGCAAGAAACGCAGTGGCGGCGGTGACCGCAACACGCGCAAGGGTGGCGGTCTGGGCTTGCTGGGCATTGGCCTGGCAGTACTGGCGGCTATCTGGCTGTACAGCGCCGTGTACGTGGTCGACGAGCAGGAGCAGGCCGTCGTGCTGCGCTTCGGCAAGTACCACGAGACCGTGGGGCCTGGCCTGAACATCTACTTCCCGCCCATCGATCGCAAGTACATGGAAAACGTCACGCGTGAACGTGCGTATACCAAGCAGGGGCAGATGCTCACCGAAGACGAGAACATCGTCGAAGTACCGCTGACCGTGCAGTACAAGATCACCAACCTGCAAGACTTCGTGCTCAACGTCGACCAGCCTGAAATCAGCCTGCAACACGCTACCGACAGTGCCTTGCGTCACGTGGTGGGTTCCACCTCCATGGACCAGGTCCTGACCGAAGGCCGTGAGCAGATGGCGGTGGACATCCGCGAGCGCCTGCAGCGTTTCCTCGACACCTACCGCACCGGTATCACCGTGACCCAGGTCAACGTGCAGAGCGCGGCAGCCCCGCGTGAAGTGCAGGAAGCCTTCG
>NZ_DAMCCR010000156.1:0-7422 GCF_032058845.1 Pseudomonas sp.
CACCCACGCCCACCGCGACCCGCAGCATGCGGCGCGGCTGGCGAGGCTGGCTGCTATTGCTACTGCTGCTGGTGCTGCTGCTCGCCGGGCTGTGGGCCCTGTGGCACTGGCGCGGCCCGCTGTTGCACCGGCTCAACCCCACGCCGGTGGGCAACTTTGCCTGCACGCCCGGCACACCGCCGCCAGACTTCCTCATGGTGCTCGACACCTCAGGCTCGATGAACCTCAACGTGGCAGCCAGCGCCGAGGATGAAACCTGGTTCAACGAGATCGGCGGCAACCTGCCCAGCAGCAACCCGCGCCGCCAACGGATACTCGCCGAACCCACGCGCCTGAGCCTGGCCAAGCAGGCCATGGCCACCACCCTCAAGCAGGTACACCCAGCCGTCGACACCCGCTTGCTGACCTTTGGCGGCTGTCACTGGGTGCGCAATCAGGGCCTGTTCAGCAACGCGCAACGTCCGCAACTGCTGGCGGCGATCGATCAGCTGAGCGCCGACCGCGGCACGCCCCTGGCCTACAGCCTGGAACAAGCCGCCGAGCAGGTCGACGGCCGCATGAAGGATGCAGTGGTGGTGATGTTCGTCGACGGCGAGGACACCTGCGACCAGGACGCCTGCGCGGTGGCCGAGCGGATCGCCCGCGAGCAACCGAGGCTGCGCGTGAACATGGTCAGCATCAGCGAAAACCCACTGTCCCAATGCATCGCCACAGCGACCGGCGGGCGCGTGTACGCCGCACGTGAGGCGCAAGCGCTAGGCGCCGGGTTGCGCGAAGCGATGGAAGAGGTGGCAGAGCAGCCTGACTGTGCGCCATAAAGGGCCCCATCAGTCGAAATCTGCACGCCCTGAGCGTACTCAGCGCGTCACAGAACACCGCGCTGTCGCGCACACTGCCGCAGAAAATGCGGTCGTGGAGCGGCCGGTCCGGCGCTGCGGTCAGCCGCGATGGGCGGCGCAGTCGCCCCAGGGCTGCAACCTCCATGTACCTGCTGTTGCGAGGCGCCTGGATCAGGCCGGCTTTGCCGGCCATCGCGGCTAAAGCCGCTCCTACACCGACCACGCGTTCCTGCGCTTTGCCAGCCCAACCTGCCTCTGTAGGAGCGGCTTCAGCCGCGATGGGCGGCGCAGCCGCCCCAAAGCTGCAACCTCCATTCACCTGCTGGTGCGCGCCGCCTGAATCGGGGCCAAGCGCCCCAGCGTTACACGTCCGCAGCGGGTGCGTCTCTGCCCGCCTGCGCCTTGATCCGATCCCGAAAACTCTGAATCAGCGGCTCGCGCGAGCGCCCGCGGCGGATGGCTGTGGTAAATGGCGCCTGGTAGCCGAAGGTGCTGGGCAACAACACTTTCAATCGCTGCTGGTCGACCCAGTGCTGCGCATGATGCTCCGGCAAGTAGCCGATGTAGGCGCCAGACAACACCAGGATAAGCTGCGCCTCCATCGACTCCACGGTCGCTGCGCTGTGCTTGAAACCGTGCCGGGCAAGCTCGGCCTGGCTCCAGTAACCGCGCCCGACCATACGCTGCTGCGCGATCACCTCGGCCGGAATGCGTTTCTGTGCGTAGAGCGGATGCCGGTCGCTGCAATACAGCCAGTGTTGCTCGCGGTACAGCGCCTGGTAGATCAGCCCACTGGTGCGCACCGAAAATGCTCCGATCGCCAGGTCCAGACGGTTTTCCAGCAGGCCCAGCTGCAACTCGGCCGGGCTCAGTACCGCCAGGTGCAGGTGCACCGCCGGATGCTCTTCGCTGTAGGCGCCAATGATCTCGGCAAGCGGCAGTGCCGGGTCGCTCACCGTGGAGTCCAGCACGCCGAGGTTGAGCGTGCCGCGCAGCTCACCCTTCAAGGAAGCGGCGTAGCGCTCGAAATCATGCAGCTCGGCCAGCAGGCGCAAGGTTTCCTGATGAAACAGCTCGCCCTTGCCGGTCAGGCTGAAGCCACCTCGGCCACGGTGGCACAGGGCAACACCGAGCAGCGACTCCAGCTGGCTCATGTAGGTGCTGATCGCCGAGGTCGACAGGTTCAGCTCCTGTTGGGCGGCAGCAAAGCCCTGGTTGCGCACCACACTGGCAAAGATGCGCAGCAGCTTGAGATCGGGTAATGCGGACGCCATGCACGCGCTCCTGCCGGAAATCATCAAAGCCGCCAGTCTACCGCTGCCCGCGGCACCACTGGAAAGCCCGGCCCTGGAAAGTTTAGAAATCTCTGAACTGATTATTTGCCCGCAGCGATTTGTCGCACCCCGCGCAGTGCGCAGAATCGGCCCACGACAATCAGAATAATGTGAGGCCCACCGTGGACCATACCCTCCACCAACCCCTGGGCGGCAACGAGATGCCGCGTTTCGGCGGCATCGCCACCATGCTGCGCCTGCCCCATGTGCAGGCCCCGGAAGAACTCGCTCGGCTCGACGCCGCCTTCATCGGCATTCCGCTGGACATCGGCACCTCGCTGCGCTCGGGCACCCGCTTCGGCCCGCGGCAGATCCGCGCCGAGTCGGTGATGATCCGCCCGTACAACATGGCCACCGGCGCTGCGCCCTTCGACTCGCTGAACGTGGCCGACATCGGTGACGTGGCGCTCAACACCTTCAACCTGCTCGACACCGTGCGCATCATCGAGCAGCACTACGACGGCATTCTTGAACACGGCATCATTCCTCTGACCCTGGGCGGCGATCACACCCTGACCCTGCCGATCCTGCGCGCCATGAAGAAGAAATACGGCAAGGTCGGCCTGGTCCACATCGATGCCCATGCCGACGTCAACGACCACATGTTCGGCGAGAAGATCGCCCACGGCACCACCTTCCGCCGCGCCCAGGAGGAAGGCCTGCTCGATAGCCAGCGCGTGGTGCAGATCGGCCTGCGTGCCCAGGGCTACACCGCCGACGATTTCAACTGGAGCCGCCGCCAGGGCTTTCGCGTGGTGCAGGCCGAAGAGTGCTGGCACCAGTCGCTCGCCCCGCTGATGGAAGAAGTGCGCGCCAAGGTCGATGGCGGCCCGGTGTACCTGTCGTTCGACATCGACGGCATCGACCCGGCCTGGGCGCCGGGCACCGGCACCCCGGAAGTCGGCGGGCTGACCACCATCCAGGCACTGGAAATCATCCGTGGCTGCCAGGGCCTGAACCTCATCGGCTGCGACCTGGTCGAGGTCTCGCCGCCCTATGACACCACCGGCAACACGGCGCTGCTCGGCGCCAACCTGTTGTACGAGATGCTCTGCGTGCTGCCCGGCGTGGTGCGCCGATGAGCGCGGCCGCCGAGGTGCACGCCGCGGCCGCCGCATTGGTCGAGGCGTTCGCCAGCAACGACACGGCGCGCTACTTCACCTGTTTCAGCGCCGATGCGAGCTTCGTCTTCCACACCCAGCCACAGCCCTTGACGCTCGCGGGTTACCAGGCGTTATGGCAGCAGTGGCAGGCCGAGGGCTTTGCGGTGCTGGGCTGTCGCTCGAGCAACGGCCAGGTCAGCGTGCTGGGCGACGTGGCGATCTTCATCCATGACGTCGCCACGCACCTGCGGGCAGACGGCGCAGAGCATCACCTGGAGGAGCGCGAGACCATCGTCTTTCGCCGCCAGAGCGGGCGCTGGCTGGCGTGCCATGAGCACCTGTCGGCCCCCACCCTGAACTGACGCGCGCGCGCGTGCGGTGTGACCCTCACCGCGCGCGCACGGCCCCATACCCGGGGGCCTTGCAGCATTGCCACACACCGCCACCCGGCACAGGCCGGGGGTGAATAAAGAGGCCGGCGAGCCTGAGCCGGCCTTACAAGAACCGTGACAGGCAGCGGAGACACAGCATGAGTCACTCCACGGGTATCGAAACCTTTGGCGTCGAGCAGATTCCTGACGCCCAGCGCGATGCATCCCCCATTGACCTGTTTCGCCTCATCTTCGGCGGCGCCAACACCTTTGCCACGGCGGTGCTGGGCAGCTTCCCGGTGCTGTTCGGGCTGTCGTTCCAGGCGGGGGTGTGGGCGATCATCCTCGGCGTGGCGGTGGGCGCGGTGATCCTGGCGCCCATGGGCCTGTTCGGCGCGCTCAACGGCACCAACAACGCGGTGTCGTCGGGGGCGCATTTCGGCGTGCACGGACGCATCGTCGGCTCCTTCCTGTCACTGCTGACCGCGGTGGCGTTCTTTTCCTTGTCGGTGTGGAGCTCGGGCGATGCGTTGATCGGCGGCGCCAAGCGGCTGGTCGGCCTGCCGGAGACCGACCTGACCTTGGGCCTGGCCTACGGCGTGTTCGCGGTGCTGGTACTGGTGGTGTGCATCTATGGCTTTCGCTTCATGCTGTGGGTCAACAAGGTCGCGGTGTGGGCCTCCAGCCTGCTGTTCCTGCTCGGTCTGTTCGCCTTCGCCGGGCCGTTCGATGCAGGCTATGCCGGCACCTTGAGCCTTGCGCAACCAGGGTTCTGGGCGGCGTTCATCGGTGCCGCGCTGCTGGCGATGAGCAACCCGGTGTCGTTCGGCGCCTTCCTGGGCGACTGGTCGCGCTACATCCCGCGCCATACCCCCAAGAGTCGCATCATGCTGGCGGTGATCGCCGCCCAGGCCGGCACGCTGATTCCGTTCCTGTTCGGCCTGTGCACCGCCACCCTGGTGGCCAGCCAGGCGCCGCAGTACATCGAATCGAGCAACTACGTCGGCGGCCTGCTGGCGATTTCGCCGGGCTGGTTCTTCCTGCCGGTGTGCCTGATCGCCCTGATCGGTGGCATGTCCACCGGCACCACGGCGCTGTATGGCACGGGCCTGGACATGTCGAGCCTGTTTCCCAAGGTGTTGAGCCGCGCAGTGGCTACGTTGCTGATCGGCGTGGCAGCGATTGCCTTCATCTTCATTGGCCGTTTCACCTTCAACCTGGTGCAGAGCGTGTCGACCTTCGCCGTGCTGATCGTGACCTGCACCAGCCCGTGGATGGTGATCATGATCCTCGGGCTGATCGTGCGCCGCGGCCATTACCACGCCGATGACCTGCAGGTGTTCACCCGCGGTGAACGGGGCGGCTGCTACTGGTTCCAGCATGGCTGGAACTGGCGTGGCCTGGGCGCGTGGATTCCGAGCGCGGCGACCGGCCTGTGCTTCGTCAACCTGCCGGGGCAGTTCGTCGGGCCGCTGGGCAACCTGGCGGGCGGCATCGACATCAGCCTGCCGCTCACCCTGGGCATGGCGGCGCTGCTGTACCTGACGCTGCTCAACCTGTTCCCTGAACCGGCCAACGTCTATGGCCCGGCCGGGCCGCGCTGGGTCCGCGTGAAGCGTGCTTCGAGCAACGGCTTCAAGGGTGCCGGACTCGTCTGATCCCGATCCATTCGTGCAGCGGGCGCCTTGCGCGGCTGCACCCTTCTTTCCAGAACAATGAGAACAACACCATGCTCCTGGATCTTTCCGTAGTGATCGTTTACGCCGCCGGCATGCTGCTGCTCGGCTGGTTCGGCATGCGCCGCGCGCGCACCCAGGAAGACTACCTGGTAGCCGGGCGCAACCTGGGCCCGGCGTTCTACATGGGCACCATGGCCGCCACGGTGCTGGGCGGCGCGGCCACGGTCGGCACCGTGCGCCTGGGTTATGTGCATGGGCTGTCCGGCTTCTGGCTGTGCGCGGCCCTGGGCGCCGGCATCATCGTGCTCAACCTGTTCCTGGCAAAACCCCTGCTCAAACTGCGCATCAGTACCGTGACGCAGATTCTGGAGCGTCGTTACACGCCCATGGCGCGTCAGGCCAGCGCCGTGGTGATGTTCGCCTATGCGCTGATGATTGCCGTGGTCTCGACCCTGGCCAGCGGCACTGTGCTGCAGGTGCTGTTCGACCTGCCCTTCATCACCGCCATCCTGCTCGCAGGCGGCGTGGTGGTGGTGTACTCGAGCATCGGCGGCATGTGGTCGCTGACCCTGACCGACATCGTCCAGTTCGTGATCAAGACCGTGGGCCTGATGTTCGTGCTGCTGCCGATCTGCCTGTACCGCGTCGGCGGCTGGGACGCCCTGCACGCCAAATTGCCGGAGACCGCCTTCAGCTTCAGCACCATTGGCTACGACACCATCCTCACCTACTTCCTGATCTACTTCTTCGGCATCCTCATCGGCCAGGACATCTGGCAGCGCGTGTTCACCGCGCGCAGCGAAGGCGTGGCGCGGGTCGCTGGGAGTCTGGCCGGGGTGTATTGCGTGATCTACGGGCTGGTCGGTGCGCTGATCGGCATGTGCGCGAAGGTGCTGCTGCCGGACCTGGCCGACGCCAACAACGCCTTCGCCTCGATCGTGCAGAGCGCCCTGCCCGACGGCATTCGCGGCCTGGTGATCGCTGCCGCGCTGGCGGCGATGATGTCCACCGCCAGCGCCGGCCTGCTGGCCGCCTCGACCACCATCACCGAAGACCTGCTGCCGAAACTGCGCAGTGGCCGAGCGTCCACGCTGGGCATGTCGCGTGCGTTCACCTTCCTCACAGGGCTGGTGGTGCTCGGTGTCGCGCTGGTGGTCAACGACGTGATCGGTGCTCTGACGCTGGCCTACAACCTCTTGGTGGGGGGCATTCTGGTTCCGATGCTGGGCGCCATCTACTGGAAGCGCGCGACCACCACCGGGGCCATTCTCAGCATGGCGCTGGGCTGCGGCACGGCGCTGGTATTCATGTTCCGCGATGGCCTGGAGGCCAACACGCCGATCTACTACAGCCTGGCCGTCGGCCTGCTGGCCTTCGTGCTCGGCAGCCTGCTGACCCGGCCGCAGGTGCAGGCTACGCGCACGGCCTGAGAATCGGCGCTGATCCGCGCAGAGCCTGTGGGCTGGCGTGCGCCGGCACCACGCGATGGCACCGTTCAGTGCAGCAGGCCGGCGCGGGCACGAGGCGGCCCGCCTCTGTAAGGCAATCCGGCAGGTGCTGCGGCTGATGCCCTGACAGGCGCTGACCGCACCTGCCCATACAGCCGCGGTACGGCCTGGCAGCAGACATTTCCCTTATCTACAAGGACAGCAGCATGACCACCTGTGGAGAATTCCTCGTACAGCAGTTACAGGCCTGGGGCGTCGACACTGTGTTCGGCATTCACACCGTCGAGCTGTACCGCGGCCTGCCTGGCAGCGGCATCCGTCACATCACGCCACGGCACGAGCAAGGCGCCGGCTTCATGGCCGACGGCTATGCGCGGGTCAGCGGCAAGCCTGGGGTGTGCTTCATCATCACCGGCCCCGGCATGACCAATATCCTCACCGCCATGGGCCAGGCCTATGCCGACTCGATCCCCATGCTGGTAGTTTCCAGCGTCAACGAGCGCGAGCGCCTGGGCCGGGGCAACGGCTACCTGCACGAGCTGCCCGACCAGCGCGCGCTGGTGGCCGGGGTGGCGGCGTTCAGCCACACCGTGATGACGGTCGAGGCGCTGCCCGACGCATTGGCGCGCGCCTTCGCCGTGTTCGACG
>NZ_DAMCCR010000157.1:0-7303 GCF_032058845.1 Pseudomonas sp.
GGCCGTGGCCAGTGCCGGGGCGGTGTACCGGAAAATCGGCATCCGGGTGCGGGCGGCAGGCGCCCGAGCCTGGGATACGCGAACCTCGACCAGCAAGCTGGAGAAGGTCGGCGCGCTCAGCGGGGGGTTGTGGACGAGTCTGCTGCGGCGCTTGCGGCGCTATCCGCCGCGTGACCCTCAGCTGTGGACGCGCGTGCCGCTGCCGAACGCAACGGCCCGGCATGCCGGGCGCGCAACTGCGCCTTGAGGCGATCCACAGGCGGGGCATAGACGAAGCCGAAGGACACGCACCCCTCACGGCCGTCGACCGCGTGGTGCATCAGGTGCGCTTGATACAGCCGCTTGAGATAGCCATTGCGCGGCACGTAGCGGAATGGCCAGCGCCGATGCACCAGGCCATCGTGCGCGATGAAGTACAGCAGCCCGTAACCGGTCATCCCGGCACCGATCCACTCCAGTGGGTGCCAGCCGGCATTGCCGAGCGCAATCAGCAGGATTGCCAGCCCCGCGAACACCACGGCATACAGGTCGTTCTTCTCGAACCAGCCGGTGCGCGGCTCGTGGTGCGAGCGGTGCCAGCCCCAGCCGATGCCGTGCATCAGGTATTTGTGAGCGGCCCAGGCAAAGACTTCCATGCCGGCCAGGGTGATGAGAAAGATGGCGAGATTGGTGAGCATGGCGTCCGTTCGATTCGATCAGGTGAGCTATGGAGTGTTGCGCCTAGGATAGCGTTCCCCGTGTAACACGGGGAGTGACGCGTCGGCTTGATCTGCGTGGGGGAGTTGAGCGATGAAAGATGAAATAACTAGTGGCATTCGTGAATAATGTTATAGGATAACGTTCCATTTGAAGCCCACCCTCTTGCCTGCGATCTTTCATGACAAGCGCCAACGCCACCCCCCTCCCCACGCTGATCACTCAACGCCTGCAAAGCATCGACGCCCTGCGCGGTCTGGTGATCCTGTTCATGTTGCTGGACCACGTCCGCGAAACCTTCTTCCTGCACCATCAGGTCGGTGACCCGATGGATGTGTCCGCCACCGAGCCTTCGCTGTTCTTCAGTCGCACCCTGGCGCACCTGTGCGCGCCGGTGTTCGTGCTGCTCACCGGCCTGTCCGCCTGGCTGTATGGCGAGAAATACCAGGGCCGCAGCGATGTCTCGGCCTTCCTGTTCAAGCGCGGGCTGTTCCTGGTCGTGCTGGAATTCACCGTGGTGAATTTCGCCTGGACCTTCCAGCTGCCGCCGAGCGTGGTCTACCTGCAAGTGATCTGGGCCATCGGCATCAGCATGATCGCCCTCGCGGCGCTGGTCTGGCTGCCACGCCCGGCGCTGATTGCGGTCGGTGTGGTGATCATCGGCGGGCACAACCTGCTCGACCACCTGCACTTCGCCCAAGGCTCGTCCCTGCACGTGGTGTGGGCAATCCTGCATGACCGTGGCTGGCTGGACGTGTCCGAGCACATGCGCCTGCGCACCTCCTACCCGGTGCTGCCGTGGATTGGCGTGATTGCCCTGGGCTACGCACTCGGACCGTGGTTTGGCCGTACTGCCGATGCCAGCGTGCGTCAGCGCCGGCTGCTGATCGTGGCTCTGCTGGCACTGCTGGCCTTCATCGGCCTGCGCGTGCTCAATGGCTATGGCGAGGCGCCGTGGAGCAGCTACCCCAGCACGCTGCAGACCTTCATGAGCCTGATGAACATCACCAAGTACCCGCCCTCCTTGCTGTTCCTGTGCCTGACGCTCGGTTGCGGTCTGTTGCTGCTGCGCGGTTTCGAGCGCGCAGGCCAGGCCCGCTGGATCGGTGTGCTGGCGGTGATGGGCGCGGCCCCGATGTTCTTCTACCTGCTGCACCTGTATGTGCTGAAGGTCGCCTATGTGCTGTGCGTGGCGGCGTTCGGCCTCAACCACGGGCAGTATTTCGGCTTCGACAGCATGGGTGCGGTGTGGCTATGCGCGGTGCTGTTGGCCGCCGCGCTGTATGTGCCGGTGCGCGCCTTCGCCCGCCTCAAGGCACGCCGGCGCGACATCGCCTGGCTCAAATACCTGTGAAAAGGTTCCCTGCCCTGCGGGTGATGGTCTACCATGCCGCCCGCCGGTTTCCCCCCAGGAATTAATAGGGAATTCGTGGCCCGCTCAATGCGTGGCCAAACGAAACTGCCCCCGCAACTGTAGGTGCCGAGCCTGCTCCATCGATGCCACTGGATGCCCGGCGCTGTTTGAAACGTTTCTGCACAACGGCAGATCGATTTCGCACAGCGTCTGATCCGGGAAGGCTGGAGCCAGGCCATGACGCACCAGTCAGGAGACCTGCCGGCACACAATCACCGACCGGCGGGGTGTCCGGGACGGCCATCGGCACCCTGTCCAGGGTGGCGTCGCTTGCCCCCATGCAAGCGGCGCCGACGATGCCTGTCCGTGCGCGCGGCCCGCTGCACCACGATAGGAGATCGTCTTCATGCTTCGTTTCGCCGCCCTCATCGCCGGCCTCGGCCTGTCTGGCCTGGCCCAAGCTGCTGCCACCCATTACCCGCTCACGGTGGAGAACTGCGGCAAGCCGCAGACTTTCGCCCAGGCGCCGCAACGCGCCGTGACCATCGGCCAGGCCGGCACCGAAATTCTGTATGCCCTGGGCCTGGGCGAGCGCATGGCCGGCAGCTCGCTGTGGTTCAACGACGTACTGCCCGAGTTCAAGGCGCAGAACGACAAGGTCGAGCGCCTGGCCGACAACGACCCCAGCTTTGAAGCCGTGGTCGGCAAGCGCCCACAACTGGTCACCGTGCAGTTCGAGTGGATGGTCGGCGAGCAAGGCGTGGTCGGCACCCGCGAGCAGTTTCAGGAACTGAACATCCCCACTTACCTGCTGCCTTCGGACTGCGAAGGCAAGGACAACCTCAACGGCGCCGACGGCACCCGCACCCAGCCGTTCCAGATCGACACCATTTACAAGAGCGTCAGCCAGTTGGCCGAAATCTTCGACGTGCAGGCGCGCGGTGAAGCGCTCAATGCCGACCTGCGCGGCCGCCTGCAAAAAGCCAAGGCGCAGTTGGCCGGCAAAGACCTGTCCAACACCAGCGCGTTGTTCTGGTTCTCCAGCGCAGACCTCGACATCGACCCCTACGTGGCCGGTCGCCAAGGTGTCGCCGACTTTATGCTGCAAACCCTCGGCGTGCGCAACGTGGTCGAGTCCCACGAGGAATGGCCTACCGTCGGCTGGGAAACCCTGGCCAAGGCCAACCCGACCTGGCTGATCATCGCGCGCATGGACCGCCGCCGCTTCCCGGCAGACGACTACCAGAAAAAGCTCGAATTCCTGCGCACCGACCCCGTGGCCAAGCACCTCGATGCCGTGAAAAACGGTCGCATCATCATCCTCGATGCCGACGCCATGCAGGCCGGCATCCGCTTGTTCCGCGGGCTGGAGACGTTGTCTGCGGCATTCGCCAGCGGTAAGCCGGCGCAGTGAGGATGCGCGTACTGCCCGCCTGCGCCCTCGCCGTCCTGGCGCTGATGGCGGCCTTGCTCGCCGGGATCAGCATCGGCGAAACCGCTGTCGCGCCCCAGGTGGTGTTCCAGGTGCTGGCCAATCACCTGTGGCAGGCCGGTTACCCGGTCGATCCGATCGATGCCGGCATCGTCTGGAACTATCGCCTCACGCGCACCCTGGTTGCTGCCGCTTGCGGCGCCGGCCTGGCGACCTGCGGGGTGATCCTCCAGGCACTGCTGCGCAATGCCCTGGCTGAGCCGTATCTGCTGGGTCTGTCTGCCGGCGCCTCGACCGGCGCGGTGGCCGTGGGCCTGCTCGGCATCGGCAGCGCGGCGCTGTCGTTGTCGGCCGGGGCCTTCATCGGCGCGTTGGCGGCCTTCGCGCTGGTGTTGCTGCTGGCCCGCGCTGCGGGGCCTGCGCACAACAACGCGCAGGTGATTCTGGCCGGCATCGCCGGCTCGCAACTGTTCAATGCCATCACCGCGTTTCTGATCACCAAATCGGCCACCGCAGAGCAGGCGCGCGGCATTCTGTTCTGGCTCCTGGGCAACCTCAGCGGCGTGCGCTGGCCTTCCGTGACGCTGGCGTTGCCGGTGGCCCTCATCGGGCTGGTGGTCTGCCTGTGGCACCGGCGCAGCCTGGATGCCTTCACGTTCGGCGCAGACTCGGCGGCATCACTGGGTGTACCGGTGCGGCGCACGCAGTTGCTGCTGATCAGCACGGCAGCGCTGGCGACGGCGGTCATGGTGTCGATCGTCGGCGCCATTGGTTTCGTCGGCCTGGTGATCCCGCACGCCTTGCGCTTGCTGTTCGGTCCGGGCCACCGCCGGCTGCTGCCGGCCAGTGCGCTGGGCGGGGCGTTGTTCCTGATCTGCGCCGACATCCTCTCGCGCACCTTGATCACCGGCCAGGTGATTCCGGTGGGCGTGGTCACTGCGCTGATCGGCGCACCGGTATTTGCACTGATCCTGATCAGCCGCCGGGGGCGCCCATGAGCAATCTTGCCGCGGTCCAATGGGCGCCGTTGAGCTGCGTTGGCCTGGGTTTACGCGTGCGTGGCCATGCCCTGCTGCACAGCATCGACCTGCAGCTGGTCGCCGGGGAAACCCTGGGTGTGGTCGGGCCTAACGGCTCGGGCAAGTCGACCCTGCTCAAGCTGCTGGCCGGATTGCGCGCGCCGAGCCAGGGCAGCGTGCACGTGCTGGGCGAAACGCTGGCCAGCCTGCCCCGCCGCCGCGTGGCGCAGACCCTGGCGCTGGTCGAACAGCACGCCGACACCCATGACGCCATCAGCGTGTTCGATGCAGTGGCGCTGGGCCGCACGCCGTGGCTGTCGGCGCTGGCGCCATTCGGCGCGGATGACCGAGCCATCGTCGAGCAGGCCTTGATCGACGTCGATGCCATGCACCTGCAACGGCGCCTGTGGGGCGCGCTGTCTGGCGGCGAACGCCAGCGTGTGCACATTGCACGTGCCCTCGCGCAGCGTCCGCAGGTGCTGCTGCTCGACGAGCCGACCAACCACCTCGACATCCAGCACCAACTGAGCCTGCTGCACTGCGTGCAGGCGCTGCCGATCACCAGCGTGGTAGCGCTGCATGACCTCAACCAGGCGCTGACCTGTGACCGTCTGGCGGTGCTCGACCAAGGTCGATTGGTCGCCCTCGGCGCGCCGCTTGACGTGCTCACCCCTGAACGCCTGCTGAGCACCTTCGGCGTGCACGGCCATTACCTCACCGATCCCTTTGACGGCACACGCATCCTGCGCGTGCGCGCCCCCTGAACCTGGAAGTTCCGAGCATGATCCTGAAACCTGCCGCCGTGCTTGCCGCCGGCCTGCTGTTCGCACCGCTTGCGCTGGCCGCCACCTTTGACGTGAAGATGCTCAACCGCGGCGCCGACGGCGCCATGGTCTACGAGCCCGACCACTTGCGCATCGCCCCTGGCGACACGGTGCGCTTCCTGCCCACCCACGCCAGCCACAATGCCGCCACCTTGCCTGGGCTGTTGCCCGCAGGTGCCGAAGCGTTCAAGAGCAAGCTCAACCAATCGGCCGAGCAGACCTTCGATAGGCCCGGTCTGTACGGCATCCAGTGCCTGCCGCACGTGGCCATGGGCATGGTCATGCTGATCCAGGTCGGCGACGCCGATCTCAAGGGCGCGAAGTTGCCCGCTGCACTGCCGGCTCGCGCCAAAGCGCGCATCACGGCGCAGCTGGAAAAGCTGGAGGCCGGCCAATGAGCGCCCTCAAACGTACGGCGCTGGTGCTGCCCTTGCTGGCAGCCACACCCGTGGGCATGGCCGCCGAGTCGGCCCAGGCCAGCGCCAGTGGCTTCGTCGAAGACAGCCGCTGGAGCGTGCTCAACCGTAGCGTCTACGACCGGCGCGACTACTACCACGGCTCGCTCAACGGCAGCGCACGCAACGCCTACAAGCCACGCAGCGCACGCAGCGATCTGGCTGAAGAATGGGGCTATGGGCTGATGGGCACCTTTACCTCGGGGTTCACGCAGGGCACGGTCGGATTTGGCGTGGATGCCCATGGCTACCTCGGGGTCAAGCTCGACAGCGGCGGCGGCCGCGCCGGCAAGGCGCGCTTGCTCAGCGTCGACAATGACGGTCATCCCCAGCGCGACTATGGCCGCGCCGGGGCCGCCGTGAAGATGCGCGTGTCCAACACGGTGCTCACCTACGGCGAGCAACGGGTCAAGACCCCCGTGTTCAGCGCCTCCGACAGCCGCCTGTTGCCCGAAACCTTCACCGGCTGGTGGCTGAGCAGCGCCGAGATCGACACCCTCAAGCTGGTGGGCGGACATTTCACCGCCAACGCCGACCGCAACGCTTCCAGCCATCATGGCGATCTGGTCGTCAACTATTCCAATGCACAGCGCGGTGACAGCTTCGACGTTGCCGGCGCCATCTGGAACCCCAACGCAGCGGTCAGCGCCAGCCTGTACACCTCGCGCTACCAGGACACCTGGAATCAGCACTATCTGGGCAGCACGCTCAGCCACGCGCTGGACGAGAACAGCAGCATCAGCCTGGACCTGAACCTCTACCACACCCGCGACACCGGCAAGGCGCTGTCCGGGCGCATCGACAACACCACGTGGAGCCTGATTTCGCGCTATCGCCACAGCGCCCACACCTTCAGCGTCGGCTGGCAGCAGGTGCACGGCGATACGCCGTTCGACTACGTCAGCCGTGGCGCGGTGTACCTGACCAACGCCGTGCAGCTTTCCGACTTCAACGCCCCCAACGAAAAATCCTGGCAGGCGCGCTATGACCTCGACCTCGCCAGCGTCGGCGTGCCTGGCCTGCTGCTCAGTGCCCTGTACGTGCGCGGCTTCGACATCGACGGCCGCCACGTCGATCGCGACGGCGGCTACGCCTACCTGGGTTACGGCAACGGCGGCAAGCACTGGGAGCGCGACCTCGAAGCCCGTTACGTGGTGCAGCAAGGCAAGGCCAAGGGGATGACGTTTTCCGTACGCCACGACGTGCACCGCGGCAATACCGCACAGGCGGAACTGGACAGCAATCAGCTGAGGTTGGCGGTGGAGTATCCGCTGGGGGGCGGTTTGTAGCTGAGGGTTCGCGCCGCTGAAAATGACCTCCCCCGCGCCGTCATCATCGACCGGATCTCAAGGGCCGTATACCTGATCAAACGATCAAACTCCTGCAATTGTCGTCGAGCCCTGCTGCGCAAAAAGTTGCACAACAAAACCCCGTTCCACAGCCCCTAAAACCGCTACAGCCCCCATGTCGCGGGGCTTACAGCCAGGTGCGCAAGAACTTGCGCAGCACTGCGCAACTTCTTG
>NZ_DAMCCR010000158.1:0-961 GCF_032058845.1 Pseudomonas sp.
GGCACCGGCACCGGCACCGGCACCGGCACCGACACCGGCGCGCGGCGACGTAGCGCCAGCAGTGGCAGCATGCCGAGCACCAGCGCCGCGCCCATGATCAGGAACGGCGCCTGCCAACCCAGGCGTGCCTGCACCAGCAGCATCACGCCACCGCCAACGATGGCGCCGACGAACAGCGCCGCCGAACGGATGCTGCCGGCGCGCAGCTGTTCGCTACGTGGCAGCCATTGCACGGCCAGGGCGTTGAGTGGCACGTCCATCCAGGTCGCAAGGGTGCTGATGGCCAGGGTCATGGCGAACAACGTCAGGTGCTGGTCGATGAGGTCATGACGGCCGATCAGCCAGTACAGCACCAGCAGTGCGGCGCTGAGCAGCAGCATCCAGTGCACCAGATGGCCCTGGCCCAGGCGCACCCGTTGCACGGGTACCGCGAGCAGGAACTTGAACGCCGCCGGCAGGGCGGCGAGCTGGAACAGGCCGATCTCGGTGCCGCTCCAGCCGTACTGGCGCATCACCAGCGGCATGCCGAACATCAGGTAGATGCTCGGCACCGCCAGGACCAGGTTGAGCCAGCCGAAGAGCAGTTGCAGGCCGGCGTTTCGTCCACGGGTCATGGGGTCATCCTTTCGGGCGTCGGGCGATCACCGCGTTCACCGGGGTCACCGGGAAACGCAGGCCGCTGAGCTGTTCCACGGCGTTGAAGCCGGCCTGTTGCAGGCGCTGCGCCAGGTCGCCTTCAGCCAGGACATGGCGGCCCTGCAGGCGCATGTGCAGGTAATACGGCAGCACCTGTGCGGCGGCCTCACGCTCGCGCGGCACCTCGGCCTGGCAGCACACCAGCAGCCCGCCGGGGCGCAGGGCGGCGTAGAGGCGGTGCAGCATGGCCGGGAAGTCATCGACGAAATGCAGCACCGACGAACACCAGATCAGGTCGAAGTCGCTGCCGATGTCGTCATGGTTG
>NZ_DAMCCR010000158.1:1017-7251 GCF_032058845.1 Pseudomonas sp.
AGCCTGCAGGCGTTGTTGCAGCCCGCTCAGCTCGATGTTTTCGTGAGCCACGGCAGCGGTTTCCGGGTACTCGAACACCACGCCGTGCACATCGGGCAGCGCCTGCGCCAGGGTGATGGCGACCAGCCCCGGACCGCCGCCAAGGTCGAGCATGCGTTGCAGATGATGAAACTCGGGCAGGCGTTCCAGCAGTGCGCAGGCCACCTCCGAGGTGACCGCGCGTTGTTCCTGAGCGATCTGCAGGCGCGCGGCGTTGGCCCAGGCGCTGCCCATGGCCGCGGGCGTGGCGGTGGCGGCGGCCATGCCGTTGCGCAGGTAGTCGCTCAGTTGGCTGCCGGTCTGGCGCATGACCCGGTGGCGAAACTGCAGGGCATCGCCGCAGTACGCGCTGGCGGTACTGTGCAAGTGGCGGTCGGCCACCGGCAGGTTGCGGTAGTGCGGCGGCTGCTGGGCATCACGCTCCAGCAGCGCCAAGCTCCACAGCAGTTCGAGGATTAGGCCCGTGCTGTGGGCATCGAGGCTCAGCTTGTCGGCCAGGCGCTCAGCCGTGGTGAAATGCTCCAGGTGGTCAAACAGGCCGCAGTCCAGCGCAGCTTGCAGGGCGTCGGCGCCAAGGCCGCCCAGTTGCAGGTCCCAGCACGGCTGCAACGGGTGTGATTGGCCCAGATCCTGGGCCTGCGGGTGCGGCTGTGAGCGTTGAGGCACGGTAACTCCCTGTACGTGGCCGCGGGTTCAAGGAAACAACGCGTGGCCGAATCACTGATAAAGGTGATATATATTAAATGAGAATCATTCAGTATAAGTATGCGAGCCGGAGCCGTTCCTATGCGATGCACTGGCCGCTGCAACTCAGGGACGTCTGTCATGAACACATCGAAAGGGAGCTGCCGCCTCGGTCTGGACTCACCGCGTCAGCGCAGCGTGCAGGCCGATGGCCGCCTGTGCATGCAGCTGGACGAAACCCTCGGCCAGTGCCACTCCGAGCTGTTGCAGCTGGAGCAGGGCCTGTCGTTAGGGCGGCTGCACTACCACCCGGTGCGCACCCTGATCGAAGAAACCGCAGGCCCGCATGACGGCCACGTCATGGTGGTCACCATTGGCTTGCAGGGTAAGTCGGGCTTCATCGGCCAGGACGGCAGCAACCTCGCGTTCGAGGCTGGGCACACCACGATCACCGCGTTTCGCGCCACCCCTGGCGAGCGCCGTTACCAGGCCAATGAAACGGCCTCACAACTGCGCGTGGTGATCGACCAGGCCACCTTGTGCAAGTACGTCGGCGAGGCCCGCGCCGAGCAGGTGCTGGGCAGCGGCCGGCTGCAGCGGCTGGATTTTCGCCCCAGTTCCAAGGCTGCCCAGGCTCACGCCGCCGCACTGGTGCGCTACCTGCAGCCCGGGCTGCTGGACCCGGCCAACCGCCTTGACCTGCACATCCACACGCTCAGCCTGCTCTCGGAGCAATTCAACCTGCTGGCCCCGCCACAGACCACCGACGCGCCGCTCAGCACGCAGGAGATCGAGCGCCTGGAGCGGGCACGCAACCTGCTTTGCGAACAGTTGCATACCTCGCTGACCGTGGAATACCTCGCCGCCGCCGTGGGCATGAACGAGCACAAGCTCAAGGAAGGCTTCCGTCATCTGTTCGACAGCACGCCGGCCAAGATGCTGCTCGACCTGCGCATGCGCAAGGCCATGGCCTTGCTCGAATCCGGCCAGCAGGTGGCGCAGGCCGCCTGGCAGGTGGGCTACAAGTACCCGAACAATTTCACCGTGGCCTTCACCCGTTACTATGGCCGCGCGCCGAAGACCATCTTCGGTCGCAAGCGCTGAGCATTTGTGGGGGCACCCTTAATGGGGTGCCAGGGGTATCAGCAAACCGGGAGGGGGCTCGAAGGCGAGAAGACCTGCTGATTGCAGCGGGTCGTTGGAGGGGGAGATGAAAAAACGCAGGCAAGAAAAAACCCACTAGCAAGCTAGTGGGTTTTTATATGGTGCCCAGGAGAAGACTCGAACTTCCACGACCGTTAAGTCACTGATACCTGAAACCAGCGCGTCTACCAATTCCGCCACCTGGGCAAAGCTTTTCATCTACAGCGTACTGCGTGAACCTGTTGCTGACTGACAGACAAACCTGCTATCTATCAATCCGAATATTTGGTGCCCAGGAGAAGACTCGAACTTCCACGACCGTTAAGTCACTGATACCTGAAACCAGCGCGTCTACCAATTCCGCCACCTGGGCACACATGCCAAGATCATCTAGTGCAGTGCAAACTGTTCAAGCTTTACAAGACCGTCTATCTCGACTACAACGTCGGCTGTCCGTCGTTGTGGTGCGCACTATACGGACGCACCCTAACCCTGTAAACCCCCGCGGTGAAAAATTTTTAAAAAAGTCCAAGCCGTTGATTCCGCAGGCCTTAGTCAGCCCGTACGTCAATCAGCAGGGGGCTGTCCAAGGCTGAGATTTCCAGTTTCAATACGCCTATGCCAAACTTCTTCTCTATATATACCAAGGTGAACCCCTTCTGATGGCCGATTGGCAATCCCTCGATCCCGAGGCCGCTCGTGAAGCGGACAAATACGATAACCCTATTCCCAGCCGTGAGCTGATCCTGCAGCGCCTGGCTGACCGCGGCGAACCCGCTGCCCGCGAGCAACTGGCAGAGGAGTTCGGCCTCGACGGGGAAGAGCAGATCGAAGCCCTGCGCCGCCGTCTGCGTGCCATGGAGCGCGACGGTCAGCTCATCTACACGCGCCGCGGCACCTATGCCCCGGTCGACAAGCTCGACCTGATCTGCGGCCGCATCTCCGGCCACCGTGACGGCTTCGGCTTCCTCATCCCCGATGACGGCAGCGATGACCTGTTCCTCAGCCCGTCGCAGATGCGCCTGGCCTTCGACGGCGACCGCGGCCTGGCGCGAGTGTCCGGCACCGACCGCCGCGGCCGGCGTGAAGGCGCGTTGATCGAAATCATCTCGCGCGCCCATGAAAGCGTGGTCGGCCGCTACTTCGAGGAGGGTGGAATCGGCTACGTGACCCCCGACAACACGAAGATCCAGCAGGAAGTGCTGGTCACCGCCGGGCGTAACGGCGGCGCCAAGATCGGTCAGTTCGTCGAGATCAAGATCACCCACTGGCCCACCCCGCGCTTCCAGCCGCAAGGTGATGTGGTCGAGGTGATCGGCAACTACATGGCCCCAGGCATGGAAATCGACGTTGCCCTGCGCAGCTACGATATTCCGCACGTCTGGCCGCAGGATGTGATCAAGGAAGCGCGCAAGTTCCGCTCCGAAGTCGAGGAAAAGGACAAGGAGCGCCGGGTCGACCTGCGTCACCTGCCGTTCGTCACCATCGACGGCGAAGATGCCCGCGACTTCGACGATGCCGTGTACTGCGAGCCGCTGGGCAAGCTGCGCCTGTTCTCCGGTGGCTGGCGCCTGTTCGTGGCCATCGCTGACGTGTCCAGCTACGTCCGCCTGGGTTCGGCACTCGATGTCGAAGCTCAGCAACGCGGCAACTCGGTGTACTTCCCCGAGCGTGTGATCCCGATGTTGCCGGAGGAGCTGTCCAACGGCCTCTGCTCGCTGAATCCGCACGTCGATCGCCTGGCCATGGTCTGCGAAATGACCATGAACAAGTCTGGCCAGATGGTCGATTACCAGTTCTACGAAGGGGTGATCCACTCCCATGCGCGCCTGACCTACAACAAGGTCAGCAGCATGCTCGAACACGCCCGCACCCGCGAGGGCAAGGCGCTGCGTGACGAGTACAGCGCAGTGCTGCCTGACCTCAAGCACCTCTATGCGCTGTACAAGGTCTTGCTGTCGGCCCGTCATACCCGTGGCGCGATCGACTTCGAGACCCAGGAAACCCGCATCATCTTTGGCGATGACCGCAAGATCGAAGAAATTCGTCCAACCGTGCGCAACGACGCGCACAAGATGATCGAGGAATGCATGCTGGCGGCGAACGTCGCCACCGCTGCGTTCATGCAGAAGCACAACGTGCCGTCGCTGTACCGCGTGCACGATGGTCCGCCGCCGGAGCGCCTGGAAAAACTGCGCGCCTTCCTCGGCGAGCTGGGCCTGTCGCTGCACAAGGGCAAGGACCCGTCGCCAAAAGACTACCAGGCCCTGCTGGCGAGCATTTCCGGTCGCCCGGACTTCCACCTGATCCAGACCGTCATGCTGCGCTCGCTGAGCCAGGCGGTGTACAGCGTCGAGAACAACGGCCACTTCGGCCTGAACTACGAGGCCTACACCCACTTCACCTCGCCGATCCGTCGCTACCCGGACCTGCTGGTGCACCGCGCCATTCGCAGCGTCATCCGTTCACGCGTGGAAACCCCGCACGTCAAGCGTGCGGGTGCGGTGAGCATTCCCAAGGCGCGTATCTACCCCTACGACGAGCCTGCGCTGGAGCAGATGGGCGAACAGTGTTCGATGACCGAGCGCCGCGCCGATGAGGCCACGCGCGATGTGGTCAACTGGCTCAAGTGCGAGTACATGCGTGACCGCGTCGGGGAAACCTTCCCCGGTGTGATCACTGCAGTCACCGGTTTCGGCCTGTTCATCGAGCTGACCGACATCTACGTCGAAGGCCTGGTGCACGTCAGTGCGCTGCCGGGGGATTACTACCATTTCGACCCGGTTCACCATCGCCTGTCTGGCGAGCGCACCGGCCGCAGCTTCCGCTTGGGTGACACCATCGAAGTCAAAGTGATGCGTGTCGATCTCGAACAACGCAAGATCGATTTCGAGCTCTCCGAAGCGGCAGTCAACGCACCGGCTGGGCGCAAGCAACGTGGCGCGGCCCCCGCAGCCGCTCCCGCCGCCGAGCCTGCGGCAACGCCGGACGCGGCGCGGATCAACCCCAAGCCGCGCAGCCGCAAGAGCGAAACCGCGAATGCCTATTTCCCTAAAGACGCTGTAGAGCGCAATGCCGAAGTGCGCAAGAGCCGGGAAATGAAAAAGGCCCTGATGACGGATGCGCGCAGCAATGGCGGCGGCAAATCCGACAAGTCTTCTGGCAGATCCGATACCGCTGGCAGCAAGACGGCGAGCAAGAGCAGCAGTGGCAAAACCAAGCACCGCAAGGGCAGCACGTCCAAGTCCGGCGCAGCACGTAAAGGCAAGAGCACCTCATGAGTCAGCTGGAAAAGATCTACGGCGTGCATGCGGTACAGGCGCTGTTGCAACACCACCCCAAGCGGGTCAAGCAGATCTGGCTGTCCGAAGGGCGCAGCGAACCGCGCCTGCAGGCATTGTTGGCGCTGGCGGCAGAGAACCGTGTCGCCGTCGGCCAGGCCGAGCGCCGCGAGCTCGATGCCTGGGTCGAGGGTGTGCACCAGGGCGTGGTGGCTGACGTCAGCCCCAGCCAGGTGTGGGGCGAGGCCATGCTCGACGAGCTGCTCGAGCGCGCGGAAACGCCGCCACTGATTCTGGTGCTCGATGGCGTCACCGACCCGCATAACCTCGGTGCCTGCCTGCGCAGCGCCGATGCGGCGGGTGCCACTGCCGTGGTCATTCCCAAGGACAAGTCGGCCACCCTGACGGCCGTGGTGCGCAAGGTGGCCTGCGGTGCTGCCGAGGTGATTCCGCTGGTGGCCGTCACCAACCTGGCGCGCACCCTGGAGAAACTCCAGCAGCGCGGCCTGTGGGTGGTGGGCACGGCGGGCGAAGCCGAGCAGGAAATCTACCAGCAGGACCTCACCGGCCCGCTGGTGATGATCATGGGCGCCGAAGGGCGCGGCATGCGCCGGCTGACCCGCGAGCACTGCGATTTCCTGGTCAAGCTGCCGATGTCGGGCAGTGTCAGCAGCCTGAACGTGTCGGTGGCGACGGGCGTTTGCCTGTTCGAAGCCGTACGTCAGCGTCAAGGCAAGCGCTGAGGTCGATGGGCCTTGCGGTGTGTCGCCAGTGTTGGCGCGACACACCGTCCGCAGGCTAGCGCTGGACAACCGCTGGTTGTTCAAATAATCGCCAATTACCTTGCGTGTCCCACCCGCCTTCTCTACAATTGCGCGCCTTGCCCTGCAGGCCGGTATACAAGTGCCTGTCTTCTGCGGCAAGCCTCACCGTTTCATTCACTCCTTGTCTGACCAGTGTTCCTGGCAGGCTACTAACCCGTAAGGAGCATTCATGCGTCATTACGAAATCATCTTTCTGGTCCACCCGGATCAGAGCGAGCAAGTCGGCGGCATGGTTGAGCGTTACACCAAGCTGATCGAAGAAG
>NZ_DAMCCR010000159.1:0-7237 GCF_032058845.1 Pseudomonas sp.
GAGCTGCCCGTGCGCCGCGTGCGTGCGGTGGTCGAGCAGGCGGCCGACAGCGTCATCCAGCATGTCGGCCGCGCCTTGGGTGCGACCCCCTTCTGCCGCACTGGCCACTTCGCGCGCCTGAGCGCCGACCTGCCCGTTTTCCTGCGCCAGAGCCACGCTGAACGCGACCTGGCCGCCCTGGGCCAGCAGGTCGCCCACCTTGCAGCCGGAGACTGGCCATTATGAGCATCGATTCGCAGTACTTTGCCGACCTCTACGCCGACAACGAGGACCCGTGGGCCTTTCGCACCCGTTGGTACGAACGGCGCAAGCGCGAACTGATTCTGGCCTGCCTGCCGCGTCAGCGTTTTGCCTGTATCTATGAGCCGGCCTGCGCCAATGGCGAGCTCAGCGCACTGCTGGCCCAGCGCTGCGACCGGCTGGTCTGCCAGGACCTCGACCGTACCGCGGTGGACCTTGCCCGTCAGCGCCTGCAGGGCCTGGCGCACGTCAGCGTGGCGCAGGCGCAACTGCCGGCCGATTGGCCGGACCAGCGCTTTGACCTGATCGTGCTCAGCGAAGTGGGCTACTACCTGACGGTGGACGCCTGGCGGGAGGTCATCGAGCGGGCGCGGCGCAGCCTCACCGATGACGGCGGACTGCTCGCCTGTCACTGGCGCCACGCCATCGAAGGCTGCCCGCAGGATGGCCCGCAGGTGCAGGCGGCCTTGGCCGAGCACCTGGGGCTGCATCGGGTCATCCTGCATGAAGAGGCTGACTTCCAGCTGGCGTACTGGTGCCGCCAGGCGCGCGCCATCGACCTTGAGGAGACCTGCCAATGATTGCCGTGGTGATTCCTGCACACAACGAAGCCCGCCGGCTTGGCCATTGCCTGCGGGCGGTCCAGGTGGCCGCCGCGCACGCGCAGGCCCAGGGCCACCGGGTCGAGATTCTGGTGGTGCTGGACCGCTGCCAGGACGGCACCGCAGCGGTGGCCATGCGCCATGGCGTCGCCACCCTGACGGTGGATGCCGGCAATGTCGGCCTGGCGCGTCAGGCCGGTGCCCGGCACATGCTTGAACGCGGCGCACACTGGCTGGCCTGCACCGATGCCGACAGCAAGGTGCCGCCGCACTGGCTGTGCTGGCAGATGCAATGCGCCGCCGACGCCGTGTGCGGCACGGTCCACATCGAACGCTGGCAGCCGTGGCAGACCGCAGCCATACGCGCGCTGTACCGCAGCCGCTATGAGGCACGTGAAGGCCATCGGCACATTCATGGCGCCAACCTCGGCGTTTGCGCGCAGGCCTATGAACGGGTCGGCGGCTTCCAGCCCCTGGCTGCCCACGAGGATGTGCACCTGGTGCAGGCCCTGCAGGCCAGCGGCGCACAGATCGTCTGGACCGCGCGCAACAGCGTCGCAACCAGCAGCCGCGCCGATGCGCGCGCGCGTGAGGGGTTCGGCGACTACTTGATCAGCCTGCAGGCAACCGGCGCGGCGCACAGTGTCTCGACGCAGGGAGCGCTCTGAGCGCGCGTTGCCTGCATTGGGTGCCTGTCTGGCCTGTCCTGGCTCAGCGCAGTGAACGGTGCGAACGCAGCGAACACAACGCCCCGCTCAGGTCAGCGCCGCCACCGCGTCGATCTCCACCAGCATGCCGTCCAGCGCCAGCCGGGGCACGGGAATCAGGGTGCAGGTCGGTTTCGGCGCATGCCCCCAGGCCTGCCCGGCCACCTCGACCCACTCAGCCAGACGCGCCTGGCTGTGATCGACGATCAACAGCGTCAGCTTGCAAACGTGTTCCAGGCCCGCGCCCTGCGCGGCGAGCGCCGTGTGCAGATTGCTCAGAGCCTGACGCGCCTGCTCGGCAAACAACGTCGACAACTGTCCGTCAGGCCCTTCTCCACCTTGCCCGGCGATGAACAGCAAGCGGCTGCCTGCGCGGACCTCGGCGACATGCGAGTA
Source organism: Pseudomonas sp. (assembly GCF_032058845.1). Classification (GTDB taxonomy): domain Bacteria; phylum Pseudomonadota; class Gammaproteobacteria; order Pseudomonadales; family Pseudomonadaceae; genus Aquipseudomonas. Next base: position 1,946 of record NZ_DAMCCR010000159.1, read on the forward strand.
GGCATTGGGGGTAGGGTCGTAAAGGCCTGGCGGGTTGGACAGGTTGAAGGCGGCTATGGCGGTCATCATGGGTGCGCTCATGGGGGAGAGAGAACGCGGGAGTCTCCGACCTCAAGCAAGCTTGAGGTCAAGCGGCCATTGGCGTGATTGCCGTGAACACGGCGCCAAGGGCGGCAGCGACTGGGTTAACGCAGATTTCACGCCAGCGACTGTTGCGCAGCTCACAGGGCCTGCGCCAGCGGCGGGTTCATCCGTGGCGGGCTGCGCAGCAGCCCTTTGGATGAGCACTAGCGAAGGTGTCGGACTATTTCTCTTCCATCACATCGCGGCCTTTCACGGCGCGTGGGCCTTTGACCAGCCAGCCCACCAGGCCCAGGATCGGCGCCCAGACCACGAAGACGACCCACAGCATCTTGCGTTCGGCGCGGCGGTCGCTGCCGATGATGTTCCAGATGGCCCAGATGTCCAGCAGGATGACCACAGCAGCAATGATGATCCAGATCGTTCCGATTTCCATAGACGTTCTCCCGATGAGCAAGTAGTACGTTCGGTCACTGCCAACGGCAAGGGTTCCATAGAAAAGTGTAGCGGCGAGCGAAGTTGCCGCCAGCAGGCATGCTTTTGTCGCGCATGCCTGCGTCGGGCGCCGTGTCGCGTAACGGCTCAGTGACGAGACGCCTTCTCCAGCGCTGCCTTCAGCGCCTGTGCGCTGGCGAAGGTCTGCTGCGACTGCACCATGCCCTGTTCCAGTTGCAGCCACAGGACCTGACCCTCGGCAGCCGGGTAGCGGCCGGCGACCTGACCGTCGCGATCGAGCATCACTCGGTAGCTGTAGTCGCGCATCGCGGGCACGGCGAACAGCTTGCTGATCAGCGCGGGCATGCGCTGGATGTCGGCGACGAACACGACATCGCGCGCTTCCAGGTAACCCTTGCTCTGCTCGGCGAGCGCGGCCTTGACCAGCTTGCCGCCGTCCATGTCATGCGCCACCAGCAGAATGCGCGTGTCGTTACCCAGGGTGTAGGTCTGGTCGTGCTGATCGTGCAGCGTCCAAGGGGCAATGTGCTCTCCGGTGTCGACGGCGTGAGCCATCAGGGGCAACAGGCACAAGAGCAAGGCAGGCAGGGCTTTCATTGGGAGGTGCTCCGGGATGATCGGGCTGCCAGCATACTCTCGATACGCCGCCCAGGTGGTCGCCAGCGCCATGGCATCTGCCAGTGTTGTCTTTCCCTGACGGCACACGCACACTCACGCCGTCACGTGCCAGCGGAGTCCAGAGTGGCCACACCTCGTCAGTTCAGCAAAAAGGCCAGCACCAGCAACATGCTGCGGCTCAAGTCCGGCGTCACCGATGAGCAGGCCCCCTACCGGGTCGCGTTCGTCTTGCTCGAGCATTTTTCAATGGCCAGCTTTACCGTGGCCATGGACGTGCTGGTGACTGCCAACCTGCTGCGTGCTGACAGCTTCAGCTTCACGCCGCTTTCGCTGACCGGCGACCGCGTGCTCTCCGATCTGGGCCTTGAGCTGATCGCCACGCCCCTGCAGCCGCGCGCCCTGGACGGGCTAGACCTGATCATGGTGTGCGGTGGCCTGCGCACGTTGCTCAAATACCCAGAACTCGACCGCCTGCTGCAAGATGGCATGGAACACGGCCGGGCGCTGGGCGGGCTGTGGAACGGCGCGTGGTTCCTGGGCCGTGCCGGCGTGCTTGGCGACTACGGTTGCAGCATCCACCCCGAACAACGCGCCAGCCTCGCCGAGCGCAGCCCGCAAACGCGCATCACGCCTTCCAGCTTTACCCTCGATCGTGACCGCCTCACCGCCGCCAGCCCCAACGGCGCCATGGAACTGATGCTGGGCCTGGTGCGGCGGCTGCATGGCGATGCGCTGGCCGAAGGCGTTGAGGAAATCCTCTCGTTCTCCGGCGCACGCTACCGCCAGGTCGGGCCGGGGGCGAAGAAGTCCATGAGCTTGCACCTGCGCACCATCGTCGAGCTGATGGAAAACAACCTGGAAGAAACCCTCAGCCTCGATCAGCTCGCCGCCTACAGCGGGCGCTCGCGGCGCCAGATCGACCGGCTGTTCCAGGCCCAGCTCGGCACCTCGCCGCGGCGCTATTACATGGAGCTGCGAATCACCAAGAGCCGACGTCTGCTGCAGTACTCCGACCTGTCGGTGATGGACGTCGCGGTGGCCTGTGGCTTCGTTTCGGTGTCGCACTTCAGCAAGTGCTACGCGGCCTATTTCGGCTACCCGCCCTCACGCGAGCAACGCCTGGGCGAGTGAGCGCCGCGCGCGCTGATCGATGCCCATCGAGGTGCGGTGTCGAGGTTGTAGGCGCCCTGCAAAGCGCGCCTCGGGCGACGTCCAGCGCGGCAGCGGTGACGCCGGCGCGTCACTCGATCGTCGACTCGACCCGCTGGGCCTGATGCGCGGTCACCCACCGCTGCAAATCGGCTGCCGGCATCGGCCTGCCGAGCAGATAGCCCTGGCCCTGGTCACACCCGGCTTCCCGCAGAAACGCATACTGCCCCGGCGTCTCGATGCCTTCGGCGGTGATGCGAAAGCCCAGCGCGTGACCCAGGTCGATGATGGCTCGGGCGATAGCCACCGCGTCGGGATCTCCAGGCAGGTCCTTGACGAACGCGCGGTCGATCTTCAGGTGATCGATGGGCAAGGCGCGCAGATACGCCAGTGACGAATAGCCGGTGCCGAAGTCGTCCACCGCGGTTGCCACGCCCAGCGCCTGCAAGCGCTCGAGCACCGCAAAGGCTTGCTGCTGGCTCTCCATCAACACGCTTTCAGTGATTTCCACTTCCAGCAGCGTGGCGGCCAGCCCGTGTCTGGCGAGCGCATTGCGCAAAGTGGCCACGTAGTCACTGCGCTCGATTTCCAGCGCCGCGACGTTGATCGCCAAGGTCCCCGGCAGGCAGTCGGCATCCCGCCATTGCGCCAGCTGCGCGCAGGCCAGGGCCAGCACGTGTTCGCCCAGCGGGATGATCAACCCGGTGCGCTCGGCCAACGGAATGAACTCGGCCGGCGAAATCAGCCCGCGCTCGGGGTCACGCCAACGCACCAGCGCCTCCACCCCCTCCAGCCGACCGTCATCGAGCGCCAGCTTGGGCTGGTACCACAGCTCGAACTCATTGCACAGCAAGGCCCGGCGCAGGTTGCGCTCGAGTTCCAGCATCTGCTGCAGACGCTCGGTCATGTCCGGATGATAGGTGCGCCAGCCATTGCGCCCGCCCTCCTTGGCCGCATACATCGCGGTGTCGGCATGGCGCAGCAAGCTGTCGAACTCCACACCGTGCTGCGGATACCAGGCCAGCCCTATGCTGCCGGTAATCAGCGTGGCGGTGCCATTGAGGTCGAACGGGCGTTGCAAGCCCGCCAGCAGCGCCTGCACCCGCGCCATGATCGGCCCCTGGTTGCCGCGCAGCATGAAGGCGAATTCGTCGCCGCCCAGGCGGCACAGCGAGTCGTCGCTGGCCAGCGATTCCAGCAGACGCTGCGCTGCCTGCTGCAGCAGCAGGTCGCCCATGGCATGGCCCAGACTGTCGTTGACCTGCTTGAAGCCATCGATGTCGAGCATCAGCACCGCCAGGCCATGGCCCTGCTCGATCGCCGCTGTCAATTGCTGCTGGAACAGCACCCGGCTGGGCAGGCCGGTGATGACATCGAAATGCGCCAGTCGCTCCAGCTTGGCCTGCGACTCGCCCAGCGCCAGGTTGCGCTCGGCCAGTAGCCGCTGGCCGCGGGTCAGTTGCATCACGAACAGACTGAACAGCAAGGTGCAGCCCAGCGCCAGCAAAAACAACGGCGAGCGGAACGGATTGGCTGCCGGCCAGCCCCCCAGCGGTGCTGCGACCAACTGCCAGGTGCCGCCCGGCACTTCCAGCAGCAGACTGGCCTTGGGCGACTCGAACCCCTTGGCCTCACCCCAGATCATTTCGCCGTCCGCACCGCGTGCATCGGCGCCGCGAATCGCCAGCTCGAAATCCTGGTAGGCGCTGAGCCCAGCCGCCCGCAACAGCCGGTCGACATCTGCCACCACCGACACAATGCCCCAGTAGAACTTCACCCCGCGCTTGCCATGAACGAACACCGGCCGCCGGTAGATCAGCGCGCAGCCACCGCCCTCACGCAGCAGAATCGGCCCGGCCAGCACCGCCTCACGCCGCTCGCGCGCCAGCTGCACCAGCGGGTACTGACCCGGCACGGCGCGCAGGTCGAGCCCCACCACCGCCTCATTACCACGCAGCGGAAACACGTCGCGTACCACATCATCCGGCGCCAGGGTGATGGTGCGCATATAAGGTGAGGCGCTCAGGGCCTCGCGGGCCATGCTCTGGAAGTGCACCGAACTGATCCGCCCATCGGCAATGATCAGTTGCGCCAGGCCTTCGGTCTCGCCGAACGTGGCGCGCAGCTGCGCTTGCAGCCCCGCCCCCAGTGCCGACAACCGCGCGTTGAGGGTGGCCAGGCGCTCGCTCTGGTCACGCTGGGTGTCCAGGTGGCCCAGCAGCAGTGACAACCCGACACCTGCTACGGCAAACGCCACCGGTAGCAAACGCTGCAAGCGGCTGCGGACGGCGGGCGGGGTGTGGGGATTGGGTGGCGTCGGGGTAGAGATACTCATAGGCCTGGCGATTGCTCGATTGCCTGTGTATCGGCCGAAGGGCGCAAATGTTGAGGGTGAATGATGCACGGGCTGCCAATCGCCGCCGTTGGGGGACGCTTCGCGACCGATCGCGGCTGAACTCGCTTCGACAGCGGCGCGAGACAACCTGATACGCGCGGTTGTGTGCGAGCGCGCCTGCCTCAGCCGACCCGCAACCGCCAGCCGTCATACCCGCTCAAGCGCAACTCCCCCAGCGGCAGCACGTCGATCCTGTGTGCTCCGGTCAGCGAACCGCCGAGCACATGCTGCAGTGCCATGCGCATCACCCAGGGGTGGGTCACCGCCAACCACTGCCCCGGCGCCAGGCCCTGCGCAAGCCAGTGCCCCACCCGCTCGTGCAACTGCACCAGGGACTCGCCGCCGTGGGGTGTCGTGTACGGATCGTCCAGCCAGGCCTGCAGGGCATCGGGGGCGTGCGCCTGCAGCTGTTTGAGCGTCAGCCCCTGCCACCGTCCCAGGTCGCAGTCAGCCAGTGCGGGGTCAGCCGTGGCATCAATGCCCAGCGCCTGTGCGGTTTCCCGCGCACGGCGTTCCGGCGCCACCAGGCACTGCATGCCGGGCGGCCACACACGCGCTGGCGGCTGCTGGCCCAGCGGATCGTCTGGCCGATG
>NZ_DAMCCR010000160.1:0-7236 GCF_032058845.1 Pseudomonas sp.
GTTCACCGAGTCGGTGTCACCGAACAGGTTGTGCATGTCGCCGAGAATTTCCTGGTAGGCGCCGACCAGGAAGATGCCCAGCAGGTAGTCTTCACCCGGGTTGATGCCATGCACCGGCAGGCTGGTCTCGATGCTCTGCTCGTCGACGTACTGATTGATCTTGCCGTCCGAGTCGCAGGTCAGGTCTTGCAGCACCGCGCGGCGCAGCGGCTCTTCATCCAGGCGATGCAGCGGCAGAATCGGCAGTACCTGGCCGATGGCCCAGGTGTCGGGCAGGCTCTGGAACACCGAGAAGTTGCAGATGTACTTGTCGGCGAGCTTGTCGTTGAGCTCGTCGAGCACCTGGCGGTGCGAACGCTGACGGGCCTTGAGCGAGTTGTGCAGGCGCCGGCACACAGCGAAATAGCACTGCTCGGCCAGGGCCTTCTCGCTCAGGGTGATCTTGCCGTCGGCGTACTGCGCGGCGATGTCGCCCATGTAGTGGGTGGCGCGCCAGTAGGTTTCGGTGACCATCTCGATGTCGGTCGGGCCGAGCAGGTCGACCAGCCATTGCACGGTCTCGGGCAGCGTGGCCTTGTCATCGATGGTCGGGATCTGGTCGTTGTGCTTCTCGACATCGGTGACCTGCACCACCAGCATGGCGTGGTGGGCGGTAAGCGCGCGGCCGCTCTCGGAGAAGATGTGTGGGTGCGGCAGGCCCTGGGCGTCGCAGAACTCCTTGAGCATGCCGACGACCACGGCGGCGTAATCGTCGATGTCGTAGTTGATCGAACTGGCATTGCGCGAATGCGTGCCGTCGTAGTCGACACCCAGGCCACCGCCGACGTCGATGTGATCGACCGGCAGGCCGAGTGCGCGCAGCTCGCCGTAATAGCGGATCGCTTCCTTGAAGCCGTGCTGATAGTCGGCCAGGTTGGCGATCTGCGAGCCCATGTGGAAATGCAGCAGGCGGATGCCCTGGTCGAGGCCCGCATCCTTGAAGCGCTGCACCACCGAGAGCAACTGCGCGGCCGACAGGCCGAACTTGGACTTCTCGCCGCCGGTGTCAGCCCACTTGCTCGACGCCAACGATGACAGGCGTACGCGCAGACCCACCTGCGGCTTGACCTTGAGTTCCTCGGCCTCTTCGATCACCAGCGCCACTTCCGACTCTTTCTCGATGACGATGAACACGTTGTGGCCAAGCTTCTGGCCCATCAGCGCCAGACGGATGAACTCGCGGTCCTTGTAGCCATTGCAGACGATGGTGCCACCCTTCGGTGCCAGGGCCAGCACCGCCAGCAGCTCAGGCTTGGAGCCGGCTTCCAGGCCGATGGAGACGTTCTGCGTGGCGATGATGTTCTCCACCACCGCTTCCTGCTGGTTGACCTTGATCGGGTACAGCGCGGTGTACTGGCTCTGGTAGTCGAGGCGCGCGATGTTGGCATCGAAGGCACCGGTGAGCTGGCGGACGCGGTCTTGCAGGATGTCGGGGAAACGCACCAGCAACGGCAGACTCAGGCCGCTCTGACGCAGCTCGTCGACCTGTTCGAAAAGATCGATGGGCGAGCTGTCGGGGCCATTGGGGCGTACTTCGACGCGCCCGGCTTCATTGATGGCGAAGTAGCCAGCGCCCCAGTGGCGGATGCCATAAACACTGCGGCTGTCGGCCACGGTCCATTGGCTGCCATCGTCTTTGCGTGTGCGTCGTACGGACATTCAAGTCCCCTATAAAGAAAGTCAGAACACTGCCCTGGGTAGAGCGCACGGCAGTGTAGAAGCTGAAAATGACGGTTCGTCCATGCTGGGGATAGACCCCGGTTGCACAAGCGAGTTTAGAAACGCGACGCTAAAAACCCCGGGCGCTGCCTGAAAAGCCTCGGATCGAAGGCTGAACCGGGCCGCATCGCTCGCGACCCGATCGCGTGATGAAGGGTGCGCAACGCACCAGGGGCCAGGCCTCAGCCGCCGGACTTTCTGGCCGTGAAACCGCGCTTGCCGAGCTCGCCGATGAGCAGCTCGACGTGATCACCCTGAATCTCGATGACGCCGTCCTTGATCGCGCCACCGGTGCCACACCGGCGCTTGAGCGCGGCGGCCAGCTCCTTGAGCGGCTCGGCAGCCAGCAGCACACCGCTGACGGTGGTGACTGTCTTGCCCCCACGGCCTTTGCTCTCGCGGCGCACGCGGGCAATGCCGTCGCCTTCAGGCAACTGCTGCTGGCAGACACAGGCATCCACAGGCTGGCTGCAGTCAGGGCAATGCCGGCCGGCATCGGTGGAATAGACGAGACCGCCGAGGGCGGCAAGGGAGGACGTTTTCTTGGCCACTTTTGTGCCTCTGGCTGAGGACAAAAACTGGTCGAACCGGATCTTGGGTCGACCGCGAGGCCCCACTCTGGCAGGGGCGGCGCTGATTGCCACGGTTGATGCGGCAACCCGTAAAGGGCGCGCAGTTTAACCAGAAAAGTCTGACGGCCCAAGTAGCGGATTGCGCCATTTTGCGCCTGTTTTGCGACCTGGCACCGGGCAGCCGCGCGTCAGAGGCCGACGCTGCGCCGGTAGCGTTGCAAGGCGGCCAGGGAATCAGGGCAATAGGGCTTGTGCTGGCTGTCGATTTCAGCCGCTGCGAGGCTGAGGAAGCGCGCTTCGAGCACCTCTTCCGGTTGCAGGCGCAGGGGCCCGTCGTAGACGGCGGAAAATACCGCGCACCACAGGTGGTTGTCGGGCTGGTCGAAGAAGAATTTCTCGTGGAACTGCAGGTCCACCCCACTGACGCCCAACTCCTCCTCCAGCTCACGGGCCGCCGATTGCGCGTAGGTTTCCCCTGCGCCGACCATTCCGCCTGCCGCCACGTCCCAGTAGCCCGGGTACAGCGCCTTGCTCAAGGTGCGACGATGCACACAGAGCTCGCCCTGGCTGTTGAAGAGCAGGATGAAGGTGCCACGGCCAATGAGCCCGCGCTCACGCACTTCGGCGCGCGGCAGGGCGCCGAGCAGCTCGTCCCGGGCATCCACCCAGGCGATCAGCTCGACGTCAGAGGCCGCGCGGTGCGAGGCCTCCAGAGGTGCAATCGGCATATCAGCCCTGCGACAGCAACTGGCGCAGGTCGATCACGGCAGCGTTGGCACGAGAGATGTAGTTGGCCATGACCAGCGAGTGGTTGGCCCACATGCCGAAGCCGCTGCCGTTGAGCACCATCGGGCTCCACAGCGGTTCCTGCGACGCTTCCAGCTCACGGATGATCTGCCGAACGCTGACGGTGGCATTCTTCTTCGCCAGGACATCGGCGAAGTCGACTTCGATGGCGCGCAGCAGGTGCGACAGCGCCCATGCCTGGCCACGCGCTTCGTAGAACACGTTATCGATCTGCAGCCAGGGTGTTTCGACCATTTCTTCGTCCACCTGCGGCGCCTGGCCCGGGACGAAGGTTTCGGTCTTCAGGTTGCTGTTCAGCTTGACCCGTCCCACGCTTGCCGACAGGCGCTGGGACAGCGAACCCAGACGCGTGGCGACATCGCCCAGCCAGTTGTTCAGGTTGTCGGCACGGGTGTAGAAGATCGCGCCCTTGTCACCGGCTGCCAGGCGAGCCTGATAGCGCGACAGCGACTTGATGCCTTCCTCGAATTCCGATTCGCTGGAGGGCAGGATCCAGCTCTTGTGGTCGAAGTTGAAGCGCGGCTCGGCCTTGGCCAGATCGCCGTCTTCGGTCGACTGCGACTGCGAACGGGCAAAGTCCTTGCGCAACGCGCGCGACAGGTCACGCACCTGGACCAGCACGCCGTATTCCCAGCTCGGCATGTTGTCCATCCACAGGCCCGGGGGGAAACGGTCGTTGGCAATGTAGCCGCCTGGCTTGTTCAGCAGGGTGCCGGCGACGGTCTTGAGGGTTTCGACCGTGGTGTAGCCGACCACCATTTTCTGCCCGGACTGCTGGGCCGCCGATTGCGCGGTCTGCTGTACCGGGAACAACTCGGGTTCCTGGCTCCAGTACCAGCTCAAACCAATGCACACCACCAGGTACACACCCACGACGGCGGCGATCACGCTGCCCCAGGGCCCTGCGCGGCGGCGAGGTGTGGCTTTGCGGGTTTCAGCCCGCTCGCGGGGCGCTTCGGTGGCCTCGCGTTTTTTCCAGTCCAGCATGGCGTTAGTCCTTAATCAGTCACGTCGAATACGAAGCGTTGTGCGAATACTGCCGATCTTGAACAATCGGCTGTTCACTTGAATCGGATCGGTGTTGCCAAGGCGGGTGTGCCGCCCCTGGGGCTTGCAGCGCACCCGACAGACCGCGCCCACCAGGCTGGCGTTCGCCCCTGGCACTGGCCAGTGCGGCATCCTGTTCAGCTGCCAGGCTCGAGGCGCCGTTGCGATCGCTCAGACGAAATGCATCATGGCCATGAGCCGGCGCTTTCGAAGCGCGTCCTGGGGCTTGGACCACAGGGTAGAGTCAGGGTGCCACGGCAGATCGCAGCGCCAGCACTATAAAGCAGACATCGCCATGCGCATACGCGACCAACCGGTCAGCGGGTCGCGATCGACAAATGCGCAAATAGTCCAATCCCTCGAACAGTAGGCTGCCAAGCAGTGCTAGCATGGGGCCACTATTTAGCTGCCCATCGCAGTGAGCCCATGAACCAGCCAGCCCCACCCTGCCCCGAACGCATCAAGCACCTGTCCGCGCAGCGGGTGGTGCAACAGACCCGGGATGTCCTGTTGCTGTGGCGGCGGCTGCGGCGCGGCGACGAGACTTGCCTGAACGATCTGCTGGAGGCGAGCCTGCGCCTGCAACGCTGGGCCGAACGTCTCGAACAAGCGCCGCTGGCAGGCCTGGCACAGATGATCGGACAACGCCTGCAGGCGCTGCACGGCTGCCAGCCGCCCTATCCAGCCGCTGCGCTGAACGAGCTTGAAGGGTGGGTTAAACGCTTGTCGCGGGCCAGCCTGCGGCGCGGCGATCAGTTCGATGACGTGCCCTTGCCGCCCTCGCGCCGGCCCCTGTATCTGCTGCTGCAAGACCACGAGCATGCCGAGCGCCTGGCCAAGCAGCTGGCGTTCTTCGGCCTAGCGGCGCAGGCCTTGCCCAGCGCCGAGGCGTTGCGGGCGTCACTGCGCGAGCAGCGCCCCGAGGTCGTGGTCATGGATGTCGACTTCACCGGGCCCGGCCGTGGCCTGGACCTGGCGCAGGCGCTGCAGGACGATCCGCAGCAGCCGGTGGCGCTGTTGTTCTTCGGCTGCGATGAAACCAGCACCAGTGCCCGTCTGGCCGCTGTGCGCGCTGGCGCCAAGGCGTTTCTGACGGGCAAGCTGGAAGCCTCGATGCTGCTGGAAAAGATCGAGCTGCTGAGCAACCCGGCGCACATCGACCCATTTCGCGTGCTGATCATCGATGATTCGCGGACCCAGGCGCTGCACACCGAGCGCACGCTGAAAAGCGCGGGCATCGCCACGCGCGTGTTGATCGAGCCGCTCAAGACCATGGACGCACTGGCGGACTTCCAGCCCGACCTGATCATCCTCGACATGTACATGCCGGGCTGCACCGGCGCCGAGCTGGCCCGGGCCATTCGCCACTGTGATCGCTATGTCAGTGTGCCCATCATCTACCTGTCTGCCGAAGACGACCTGGACAAGCAGCTCGAGGCCATGAGTGAAGGCGGTGACGACTTCCTGACCAAGCCGGTGCGGGCCAGTCAGTTATTGACCACCGTGCACAACCGCGCCGCCCGCGCCCGCCATCTGAACGCGCGCATGATCCGTGACAGCCTGACCGGGCTGTACAACCACACGCACATCCTGCAACTGCTCGAAGACAGCAGCCACCGCGCGCGCCGCGAGGCGCAGCCGCTGAGTTTCGCCATGCTCGACATCGACCACTTCAAGCGCGTCAATGACGTGCACGGGCACTCCACCGGCGATCGGGTACTGAAGAGCCTGGCGCTGTTCCTGCGCCAACGCCTGCGCCGTACCGACTTCATCGGCCGCTACGGCGGCGAAGAGTTCGCCATCGTGATGCCCAACACCGACCTGGACGCGGCGCACCAGGTGCTCGACGACCTGCGTCAACGCTTCGCCGAGCTGAACTACCCTGCTCAGCCGCACGACCTGCAATGCACCTTCAGCGCCGGCGTGGCGAGCCTGACACACGACAGAGATGCCTTGAGCCTGGGCACCACTGCCGACGAGGCGCTGTATGCGGCCAAGCACAGCGGGCGCAACCGTGTGGTGAAGGCGCCGGATTGATGGTTTGACCGGCGCCGTGCGCCTGCTGGGCGCAGGCGCAGAGGAGAGATAGCCACTGGCCACTTTTTTCTGGCGCCAGCGCCCCGTCGTCATCAATTGGTCATGAATTAGCCATAGTGTCAGCGCCGTCATCCCCTGCCGGAAATGCGTGGCCATGCGCCTCAAGCTGCTGACCAATCTCAATACCTTGTTGCTGGTAACCGTGTGCATCGCCTTGGGCGCGACCCTGTGGTGGTCGCAGCAAGCACTGCAGCGTCCCTACCAGATGATGGAGCGCTACGTGGCGCTGGCGCAGCAGTTCCAGAACGGCAGCGCGGCCAACATTCAGGCGTACCTGGGCAGCGGCGATGCCGTACGCCACGCGGCCGCCACACAGGCCATCGACCAACTGCAGCAGAGCCTCGACAGCTGGCCCAGCCCGCTGGCCGACAGCCTGCACCCGAGCATGGACAGCCTCCAGGCGTTCACCGCAAACGACCTGCTGGCCGCCGGCAAGCTGGCCGGCGACCCCCAGGCGCTGTTGCTGCAAGCCGAACGCGAGCTGGGCGCCACCCTGGAACAACTCGCGCGTTATGCCAGTGACGGCAACGCCGTCCAGGCCGACGGCTACCGCACACCGCTGCTGGACGCTGCCGTACACCTGGGCCGATTGTCCCTGGCCCGGGACAAGCTGGTCAGCAGTGGCCGCGCCGAACTCGCCGACGAGGTGCAGCGCGAGCTGCAGCTGATCGACGCCCAGGCCCAATTGATCGATGCCCTGCCGTTACTCGGCGTGTCCGCCCCGGCCGAGTCGGGCAGCGATGACTTCGCCGCCCTGATGGGTTTGCAGAGCCAGGCCGAGAAAGCCCCGCAAGACCTTGGCGTCGACCTCAAACGGCAATTGCACAGCCTGCTCGGCCGCTACCCTGCCGAGCTGCAACGCACCCGCGCGCAGATCGAGCAGCGCAGCGCCCTGGCCGCCAGCACGCAGCAACGCCTGGAGGCTGTGCAGCAGGCCATCGCCGCGCTGGAGCCG
>NZ_DAMCCR010000161.1:0-6881 GCF_032058845.1 Pseudomonas sp.
TGGCTGCTCTTATCCGGCCCTACCTCTCATCTGACGTGCCATTTATCAGAGCCAAGGTTCGTACTGGTAGTTTATGATCAGGATTTTCAGTAATCAGCCCTATCCTGACGTGCCTGTCACAAGCGCCAAGGTCAACCCGCCAATGAGCACAGGTTGAAATCCATTGGTAAGGAGCACTACCGAAGCGGCGCAAGAAACTTCACGGCCCCATCTCCAGAGTGTCGAACACCTCTAAGGACATGCCGCAGAGCAAACCACTTCTGGCGCCGCGTCGACTTGACTCAAACCGCCATCGGCGCCGTCAGCGGCGCATGGTGCTCATACCCTTCCAGGGTGAAATCGCTCGGCTCGATCTTCTCCAGCCACTCTGGCTCGTACTTCCCAGTGTCGGCAAACGCCGGCACCCGGTCGCTGATGCGCAGCGTTGGCGCCGGCAAGGGTTCGCGGGTGAACTGTTCGTTGAGCATGTCCAGGTGGTTTTCGTACACGTGGGCATCGCCGATGAAGTAGGTGAACCAGCGCGGTGTGTAGCCGGTCAGGCGGCCGAACAGCGACAGCAGTGCAGCGCCCTCGGTGAGGTTGAAGGGCGTTCCGAGGCCGAGGTCATTGGAGCGGATGTACAGGGTCAGGGAAATTTCCCGTTTCTTCACATCCGGGTGGAACTGATAGAGCAGGTGGCACGGCGGTAAGGCCATCTCGTCGAGCTGCGCGCAGTTCCAGCCGTGAAACAGGATACGCCGGCTGCCGGGGTCATTGACGATGGTGTCCAGGCACTGGCGCACCTGGTCGATGGCCTTGTAGAGAATGACGAACGCCTGGCCGTCTTCCTGGTCCTGGGCGATCTGCCGAAAGCCCTGCCCCTCGGCCATGGCGATGGCCTCGGGGTTGCTCAACGGCACGCGCTTGTAGCCCGGCCACTGGCGCCATTGCACGCCGTAGATTTCACCCAGGTCGTCGGCGCCCTGGCGGAACGGGTTGGCCAGCCACTGGGCGTTCTCGTTGGCGTTCTGGTCCCAGACCTTGCAGCCGAGCTCGCGGAACTGCGCAGCGTTCTTCACGCCCCGCAGAAAGCCGACCATCTCGCCGATGGCCGACTTGAAGGCCAGCCGACGCGTGGTGATGGCCGGGAAGCCCTGCTGCAGGTCGAAGCGCAGCATGGCGCCTGGGCGGCTGATGGTACGGATGCCGGTGCGGTTTTCCTGCAGCGTGCCGTTGTCGATGACGTCACGGACCAGGTCTAGATACTGTTTCATGGCCTACCTGTAGCGAGGCGGCCGGGGCATCGCCCCGGCCGCGGGAATCATTTGACGGTGGTTGCCGTGGGCTGGCGATTATACGCCCACCAGATCAGGCCAAGCCCGGCCATGATCATCGGTACACACAGCACCTGACCCATGGTCAGCCAGCCGAAGGCCAGGTAACCGAGTTGCGCATCCGGCACGCGGAAGAACTCCACGATGAAGCGGAAGATGCCGTAGAGCAGCGCGAACATGCCGGACACCGCCATGGTCGGGCGCGGCTTGCGCGAGTACAGCCAGAGAATGACGAACAGCGCCACGCCCTCCAGGGCGAACTGATACAGCTGCGACGGGTGACGCGGCAGTTGCGCAGGGTCGCTGAACGGCGGGAAGACCATGGCCCACGGCACATCGGTAGGCTTGCCCCAGAGCTCGGCATTGATGAAGTTGCCGATGCGTCCGGCACCCAGGCCGATCGGCACCATCGGTGCGACGAAGTCCATCAGTTCGAAGAACGACTTGCCGTTGCGTTTGCCAAACCACAGCGCAGCGAGCATCACCCCGATGAAACCGCCGTGGAACGACATCCCGCCCTTCCACACTTCGAAGATCAGGGTCGGGTTGGCGAGGTAGGCGCTGAGGTCGTAGAACAGCACGTAGCCGAGCCGCCCGCCAACGATCACGCCCATCGACAGCCAGAACACCAGGTCAGAGAGCTTCTCGCGGCTCCAGGTCGGGTCGAAGCGGTGCAGCCGGCTCGATGCCAGCAGCCACGCACCGCCGATGCCCACCAGGTACATCAGGCCGTACCAATGGATTTTCAGCGGCCCGATGGCCAAGGCCACGGGGTCGATCTGCGGGTAAGGCAGCATGGTGATTCCTCTTGATTCAAATCAGAAAGCTGAGTCCGACGCTGCACGACAGCGCGGCAGAACTGGCATCGCGCATGCGCGGCGGCCAGCGCGCGCGATCACGACCCGCGGGGGCCCATCGCACGCTGCACGCATCAGCCAGGCGCCAGGCGCAAGTACCCGAAACACGTAGAGTCCGAGCGCCAACGGGCGTTCCCCGGGGAAATCAGTCCGGCATGGTAACGGAAGCCGGGCACAAGGCTCTAGGTGCCACATGAAATGTGTGTGCGCCTGCCGGATGAGCAGGCCAGTCGGCGGCCTCGCCCGAGCCGCTCAGGCCCGCGCGCACTACCCGCAGATCCCTGCGCGCGACGGCTCAGCATCCGCGTGAGCAGTGCGCCGCCCCCACTGCCGGGCCAGGCCTTGCCAGGCAACAGGTGCCCTGCACGGGCGCGAAGATCTGCAACGCCATGATTCCCCCTCCTCTGCACGCTCGGTACAGTGGCGCAAACCCTGGAGGCCATTTCATGTGCCTGATCGTATTTGCCTGGCGCCCCGGCCATTCGCTGCCGTTGATCGTGGCGGCCAACCGTGACGAGTTCTACGCCCGCCCGACTCAACCCCTGGCGGCCTGGAGCGACGCGCCGGGCGTGCTTGCCGGGCGCGACTTGCAGGCAGGCGGTAGCTGGCTTGGGGTCGGACCGGGCAATCGCTTCGCCGCGCTGACCAACATCCGCAGCCCCGGGCAGGCGGTCGGCTTGCGCTCGAGGGGTGAACTGGTAGCGGGCTTTCTGCGCGGTCGCGACGATGTGCCCAGCGCCCTGGCCAGCCTGGCTGGGCGCAGTGGCGAGTATGCCGGCTTCAACCTCCTGCTCGGCGACGGCCAGCACCTGGGCTACCTGAATGCCCGGCAGGGCCAGCCTGAACTGCTTGAACCCGGTGTCTACGGCCTGTCCAACGCCCGGCTCGACACGCCCTGGCCCAAACTGATCAAGGCCCGCGAGCGCTTGCGGGCGGCGCTGGATGCACCGCAGCCACACCGCTTGCTGGCGCTGCTGGCCGATGCGCAGGTGGCGAGCGATGAGGCACTGCCCGAGACGGGCGTGGGCCTGGAGACCGAGCGGCTGTTGTCGAGCGCGTTCATCGCCAGCCCGCACTACGGCACGCGGGCGAGCACGGTGCTGATCAGCGATGCGCTTGGTCAGCGGCAACTGATCGAGCGCAGCTTCGGGCCCTGTGGCGTGCCTCTGGGTGAAATCGCACTGGCCATGGGGCCGAGCTGAGCGCCGGCCGATCGAGGCCGTGGCGTGCATGGACCGGCACTGCGGGGCGGCTCAAACGGTGAGCCGTCGACTCACAGCGGGGTCTTGGCCCCAGGCCCGATCATGCGCGCCAGACCCAGGTTCTTCAGTGCCAGTTGCAGGGCACTGTGGGTCAGTTGCGGGTTGTCGTGGCTCATGGCATCGGCCAGCAGTTCCCGGGCTTTTTCCAGGCTGACCTGGCGCAGCATCCATTTCACCTTCGGCAGGTTGGTGGCGTTCATCGACAGGCTGTCAAAGCCCATCGCCATCAGCAGGATCGCCGCAGCCGGGTCGCCCGCCATCTCGCCGCAGATGCTCACCGGGCGGCCTTCGCCGTGGGCATCGCGGACCACCGTCTGCAAGGCTTGCAGCACGGCCGGGTGCAGGTAGTCGTAGAGGTCGGCGACGCGCGGGTTGTTACGGTCGACGGCCAGCAGGTACTGGGTCAGGTCGTTGGAGCCGACCGAGAGGAAGTCGACCTGGCGCGCCAGCTCGCGGGTCTGGTACACCGCTGCCGGGATTTCCACCATCACACCGACGGGCGGCATCGGCACATCGGTGCCTTCATCGCGCACCTCGCCCCAGGCCCTGTGGATAAGGTGCAGCGCCTCTTCCAGCTCGTGAATGCCGGAGATCATCGGCAGCAGGATGCGCAGGTTGTTCAGGCCCTCGCTGGCCTTGAGCATGGCGCGGGTCTGGACCAGGAAGATTTCCGGGTGGTCAAGGGTGACACGAATACCGCGCCAGCCGAGAAACGGGTTTTCTTCCTTGATCGGGAAGTACGACAGCGACTTGTCGCCACCGATGTCGAGCGTGCGCATGGTCACCGGCAGCGGGTGAAACGCCTGCAACTGCTCGCGATAAATGGCCAGCTGCTCTTTTTCGCTGGGGAAGCGCTGGTTGATCATGAACGGCACTTCGGTGCGGTACAGGCCCACCCCTTCGGCGCCGCGCTGCTGGGCGCGGGCCACATCGGCGAGCAGCCCGGTGTTGACCCACAGCGGCATGCGGTGGCCATCTGGCGTGATGCACGGCAGTTCGCGCAGGGCGTCGAGGCCCTGGGCCAGCTGGCGTTCCTCTTCCACCACTTCGCTGTACTGCTTGCGCAGCACCTCGCTGGGGTTGGTGAACACCTCGCCCTTGTAACCATCGACGATCAGTTCGATGCCGTCGACCTTGGAATACGGCAGGTCGACCAGGCCCATGACCGTGGGAATGCCCATGGCGCGGGCCAGGATCGCCACGTGGGAGTTGCCCGAGCCGAGTACCGAGACCAGCCCCACCAGCTTGCCTTCGGGCACTTCGCCGAGCATCGCCGGGGTCAGCTCTTCACTGACCAGAATGGTGTTGTCGCCATACACCAGCGACATCGAGCGGGCTTGCTGCAGGTAGGCCAGCAGACGCCGGCCCAGGTCCTTGACGTCGGAGGCGCGCTCGCGCAGGTAGTCGTCGTCCATCAGCTCGAAGCGGTTGACGTGCTCGCTGACCACCTGGCGCAAGGCGCCCTGCGCCCACTGCCCGGTCTTGATGACCTCGACCACCTCACCCCCGAGGGCGGCGTCTTCGAGCATCATCAGGTACACGTCGAACAGCGCCCGCTCTTCAGGGCGCAGCTGGGTGGCGAGCTTGGCCGAAAGCGTACGCATGTCGGCGCGCACGCCTTCCAGCGCATTGCTGAACAGCGCAAGCTCGGCATCGATGTCTTCGACGGTCTTGTCCGGCACCACATCGAGGTCTGCCGGCGGCAGCATCACCACCGCCCGACCGACCGCCGCACCCGGCGAGCCCGGTACGCCGACGAAGCGCGCTTCCTGAATGCCCTTGCCCTGGCGCCCGAGCCCGCGGATCGAGCCGGTGGCCTCGGCATGCGCGATCACCCCTGCCAACTGCGCGCTCATGGTGACCAGGAAGGCTTCCTCGCCCTCGTCGAACTGGCGGCGATCTTTCTGCTGGATCACCAGTACGCCGACCACACGCCGGTGGTGAATGATCGGCGTGCCGAGGAACGACGCGAAGCGTTCTTCACCGGTTTCGGCGAAGTAGCGGTAGCGCGGGTGGGCGGCGGCGTCCTCCAGATTCAACGGCTCTTCACGGGTGCCGACCAAACCCACCAGGCCCTCGTTGGGGGCCATGCTGACCTTGCCGATGGAGGCCTTGTTCAGGCCTTCGCTGGCCATGAGGACGAAACGGTTGGTGTCCGGGTCGAGCAGGTAGACCGAGCAGACCTGGCTGGCCATGGCTTCTTTGACGCGCAAGACGATGATACCCAGCGCCGTCTTGAGATCTTTGGCGGAGTTCACTTCCTGGACGATCTTGCGCAGCGTATTGAGCATGGCTCGGGGTCGGACTCCGTGGTCAGTCGCGCATCAGCAAGCGCGGGGCAAGCTCTTTTAACGCGCGGCGGTAGACCTCGCGCTTGAATGTCACCACCTGGCCCAACGGATACCAGTAGCTGACCCAGCGCCAGCCGTCGAATTCCGGCTTGCCGGTCAGGTCCATTCGTACCCGCTGTTCATTGGTGACCAGGCGCAGCAGGAACCATTTCTGCTTCTGCCCGATACACAGCGGCTGGCTGTGGGTGCGGACCAGACGCTGGGGTAGACGATAACGCAACCAGCCGCGGGTGCAGGCAAGAATTTCCACGTCATCGCGTTCCAGGCCGACTTCTTCATTCAGCTCGCGGTACAGGGCATCTTCCGGCGATTCATCAGGGTTGATACCGCCCTGGGGAAACTGCCAGGCATCCTGGTTGATTCGCCGAGCCCATAGCACCTGTCCGACATCATTCGTAAGAATGATCCCGACATTAGGACGAAAACCATCCGGGTCGATCACGGCCGCAACCTCGAAAACGCATGTCGCCGCATTGTTCCACAAAGCTTGCGAGCGCAGCAACGCGCCTGCTGCGCTTATCTGCGGCAAGCCCAATGGCGGAGAATTCGGGGCCTGCACCGCGCTGGGCGGTGTCGAGGGTGCCGCGGCGTGCCCAACTGCGTTACCTGTATAGCCCCCTGTATAGCGTCGGCGCGTGAACAGCCGGTGACAGCGCCGCTCAGACTGGCTTGGCGCCCATCAATGCAGCGCTGGCCAGCAGCCCTGCGGCGCTGAACACGGCCAGCCCCAGCGTCAGGCCAACGCCGCAGGGGATACCCCTGCGCAGGCGGTTCAGCCGCACCAGGAGCCAGGCGCTGCTGAAGGCCGTCAGCAGGTAAAGCACGCTGGAAGCCAGCAGCCAGGTCTGCCCCAGCGGCCAGCCGATCAGGTGCACCAGCCACCAGCCACTGACCGGCAGGCTCGCCAGGCACAACAGCATCAGCAGCCAGACGAACAGCAAGGGTCGGCGCAGCAGGCGCGCGCCGGTCTCTGCCTGGCCAAGCCGCCGGGCGCGCCAGGCCCACAGCGCCAGGCCCAGGGCACTGATGAGCACCAACGAGGCCGCCAGCACGTGCAAGGTCTTGAGTGTGGTCAGGTGTTCCATGGCAGGGGCTCCG
>NZ_DAMCCR010000162.1:0-6710 GCF_032058845.1 Pseudomonas sp.
CCGTTACCGGCCTGCACACAAAAAAACTGACAGTCCCCACTCTGCGACCGCCAATACCAACCTGAGGCAACTCATCCGACATCGGCCAGTACGGTGCGTGGCCAGCGTGTTGCCATCATCGACAGGCGACAAGGGGCACACCCGTCTTTGCGAAATTTCTTGAAACGAATTTACCCGGCGATGCTCTGACCCCTCAAGGTGGGAAAAAAGTGGCCACCCGCCATCAATTCTTGGTGCTTGAGCGGGTCTGTGCAAGCACTGCTCGTAAGGCCTGAAATCTCCTGCGACAAATAGCCTGTTGACCTGCAACAGATTTTTGAGTTGGGCGATATTAATTAGGCTGCTATCATTCCACCCCCGTGAACCAAGCCGCACCCCATGACACAGGCCCAGACCCGTGCATGCTCGATGCCGTGTTTCCCCGATCGATTCAGAACAACAGAACAACGCCAGCACAGACGTCCCCAAGGGCGCAGGCAGGATCAGGAAGCAGACGCATCCCCCGCAAGGGCAGGGTGGCACTCGGTTCGTTGTGATCAGCCATAGGTGCCCTGCATGCTCTTAGCCACACAAACATCGAGGAGGAAGTTCCTGCTGTCCTCCCTGATCGCACTGCCCGCCATGGGCATCGCGGTCAAAGGTCTGTCTGCCGCCGCTGCGGCGGAGCTCGCCGCGCCGAGTCTCGAGGGCTACAAACCGACGTTTTTCAGCCCGGTCGAGTGGACCCTGATCCTTGCCGCCTGCGACCGCTTGATCCCCGCCGATGGCCGCGGCCCGGGCGCGCTGGAAACCAACGTACCGATCTTCATCGACCAGCAACTGGCTGGCGACCTGGGCAGCGAGGTGTACCTGCAGGGGCCGTTCGACGTGAACGCGCCCTCCACCCTGGGTTACCAGCTGCCCTACACGATCCAGCAGATCTACCAGAAGGGCATCGCCGGCTTCGATGCCTGGTGCCAGAAGACCTACGGCGAGCACTTCGCGTTGCTCGAGCTGAGCAAGCGCGACGCGGCCCTGAAAAAGCTGCAGGGCGGCGAAGTCGACTTCACCGCCACAGGCGAAACCGCGCTCAAGGGCACGCTGTTCTTCAGCGAGCTGCTCAACCACACGCGCCAGGGCTGGTTGGCCGACCCCATCTACGGTGGCAACAAGGGCATGAAGGCGTGGATTGCCATCGGCTTTCCCGGCGCCCGCGCCAGCTACCTGGAATGGGTCGCGCAGCACAACGTCCCGTATCCGCTCGGCCCGGTCAGCCTGACCGGCCAGCGCGGTTGAACCCTTCGCCCAGCGACACAGCATTCAAGGTTACCCATGTCAAACATCACCAATGAGGAAGTCGATGTCGTCGTGGTCGGTCTCGGTTGGACCGGCTCGCTGATGAGCATCGAACTGGCCCAGGCGGGCCTGCGGGTGCGCGCCCTGGAACGCGGCGAAGACCGCAGCAACGCCGATTTCACCTATCCCAAGCCGGCCGACCAGTACGCCTACGCCGTGCGCAACAAGGTCATGGTCACGCCCAAGGCTGCGGCCCTGACCGTGCGCCACAGCCTCACCGGCACCGCATTGCCGACCCGCCAGTGGGGCGCCTTCGTGCCCGGCACCGGCGTGGGCGGCTCGGGCCTGCACTGGACCGGCGTGCTGATCCGCCCCACGCCCACCGACCTCAAGCTCAAGACCTACGCCGAGCAGGCCTACGGCCCCGGCGTGCTGCCCGGCAACATGACCATCGGCGACTTCCCGTTCACCTGGGACGAGATCGAACCGTACCTCGACAAGTTCGACAAGATCTGCGGCCTGTCGGCCAACACCGGCAACCTGCGCGGGCAGATCATGGAAGGCGGCGACCCGTTCGAAGGCCCGCGTTCCAACCCGTGCCCGCTGCCGGCGCTGGAAGACACGCTGAACAACACGATGTTCGCCGAGGCGGCGCGCAAGCTCGGTTACCACCCGTTCCCCAACCCCTCGGCGAACGTGTCGCGGGCCTGGAAGAACCCCTATGGCAACCAGATCGCGCCGTGCAACTACTGCGGTTACTGCAGCAAGTACCCGTGCCTGAACTTCTCCAAAGCCTCGCCGCAAACGGCGGTGATGGACGCACTCAAGCGCCTGGACAACTTCGACTACAAGGTCAACGCCAACGTCCTCAAAGTCGAGCTGCACCCCGATGGCAAGACCGCCAAGGGCGTGACCTATGCCGATGCCGACGGCAACACCGTGTTCCAGCCAGCGAAGATCGTGGTGCTGGCCGGCTTCCAGTTCGTCAACGTGCGGCTGATGCTGCTCTCGGGCATCGGCAAGCCGTACGACCCGGTCTCGCAGACGGGCACCATCGGCCGCAACTACGCCTACCTCAGCGTTGGCGGCACCACGCTGTTCTTCAAGGACAAGCAGTTCAACCCGTTCGCCACCGCCGGCGCCACCGGGCAGATGTTCAACGACATCTCGCCGGGCAACTTCGACGGCCCGGCGCTGGGCATCATCGGCGGCGCCAAGATCCACAGCTCGCAGGCCACCGGCACACCGATCGGCACCGCGCTGCCGGGCGGCACCCCGGAATGGGGCCAGGGCTGGAAGGAGGGCATGCAGGACTGGTACGGGCATTCGATGAAGGTCAGCATCTCCACCGGCTGCATGTCGTACCGCGAGCACTACGTCGACCTCGACCCGACCTACAAAGACCCGTGGGGCCTGCCGCTGCTGCGCATCACCTTCGACTGGAAACCCAACGAGCTGCGCCTGCAGCAGCACCTGCGCGGCATCGTGCAGGGCATCACCAAGGAGCTGAATCCCGACAGCTACAGCGAAAGCTACTTAGGCATGGATGCGCACTGGGACATCACCAAGTACGTCTCCACCCACAACGTCGGCGGCGCGATCATGGGTGAGTCGCCCGAGACCAGCGCGCTCAACCGCTACCTGCAGAGCTGGGACGTGCACAACGTGTTCGTGCCCGGCGGCAATGCCTTCCCGCAGAACTTCCAGGCCAACCCCACGGCGCTGATCGGTGCAATCACCCTGTTCGCGGCTCAGGCCATCAAGGAGCAGTACCTGAAGAACCCCGGTCCGTTGGTGCAGGCATGAGGAACGCGACGATGAAAAGCAGATCCCGTTCCGTGCTGCTCACCTTGCTGGTGATGGCCCTGGTCATCGCCTTGCTCGCCTGGGGTGTGAGCGTGCTGCTCAACCGCTCCGGCGACCCGACCGCCACGCTCGAACAACCCATCACCCCGCAACTGGTGGAGAAAGGTGCTTACCTGGCCCGCGTCGGCGACTGCGTGGCCTGCCACACGGCGCCCGGCGGCAAGCCCTTCGCCGGCGGCCTGGGCATCGGCTCGCCGATCGGCACCATCTACTCGACCAACATCACCCCGGATGCCGACAGCGGTATCGGCCGCTGGACCTACGGCGATTTCGAGCGGGCCATGCGCCGCGGCATCAACCACGACGGCGATGCGCTGTACCCGGCGATGCCGTACCCGTCCTACGCGAAGATCTCCAACACCGACCTGCAAGCGCTGTACGCCTACTTCATGAAAGGCGTGGCGTCCGTGGCCCAGCCGAACAAGGCCAACGACATCCCCTGGCCGTTGTCGATCCGCTGGCCACTGGCGTACTGGCGCACGCTGTTCTCGCCGTTGCCCGATGATGACGCCAAGCCCCTGGTTGCCGTTGATGGCGCCACTGCGCAGGAACAGCGCGGTGCCTATCTGGTGCAGGGCCTGGGCCACTGCGGTTCGTGCCACACCCCGCGTGCGCTGACGTTGCAGGAAACCGGGCTGGACGAATCGGCCAAGGGCTACCTGACCGGCACGGAGCTCAATGGCTGGGCGGTGCCGTCGTTGCGCGGCATGCCGCACTGGACCGAGGAGCAGATCGTCGACTACCTCGGCACCGGGCGTAACAGCACGGCGGCGGTGGCGGGCGAAATGAAGGATGTGATCGCCAACAGCACCTCGCACCTGAGCCACGACGACCTGACGGCCATTGCCGTCTACCTCAAGTCGCTCGAAGGCAAGGAGCGCGTGGTCACCGCAGACAAGCCCGAGCGCAACCAGGCCACCACCGCCAAGCTGACGGCGGCCAAGGACCTGACCCTGGGCGAGCGCCTGTACATCGACAACTGCAACGCCTGCCACTTCGTCAACGGCGAGGGCGCAGCGCAGGTGTTTCCGCGCTTGAACGGGGCCTCGGTGGTCAATGCCGACAACCCTGGCGCGTTGATCCACGTGATCCTGGCCGGCGCGCAAACGCCGTCCACCGAGCGTGCACCGTCGGTGCTGCCGATGCCGGGCTTTGCCCAGCGGTTGAGCGATTCGGAGGTGGCGGAGCTTGCGACCTTCCTGCGCGGCGGGTGGTCGAACACTGCCGGCGCGGTGTCGACCGATCAGGTGAAGAGCGTTCGTGCGGGGTTGCACGAGAGGTGAGGGAGGGCGCCGCGGGTGCAGCTGGGCCAGTCCACGCACCGCGGCTTGTGAGGGAAATCGAGGTTGCAGCGTTGGGCCGGCCATGCCGGCCATCGCGACTGACCGGAGCGCCGGACCGGCCGCTCCCACGGGGACCGTTTTTTCACGAGGTGCGAGTAGGCACTGGGAACCGATGAGCCTGCACACCGCGACCCGTCTAGCAGCGGCTACTGCCGCGATGGGCGGCAAATCCGACCCAATACAGCCACCGCTCTCCACCGTTGGCGCGCAACCGCGAGAGGCAGATTCATGAGGCTTCTGTCGCTGCGACAGCGTGGCAACGAACACGGTCCAGATGAAGCGCTTGAGCCGCGATACGCCGTGCGTCGTCCCTGATCCAGACGGATGGAGACTCCTGGGTCATCGTTAACCTGAGCGTAACGTTCCGCCCGCCGCATTGATTGATGGAACCCGCCAGTGCCCCTTAAATGACCTCCACGCAAGCGGACCCGTGGAGCTTCCAATGACAACAAGACCCTCCCCCCCACCGCAATGGTCGCGGCGGCGCGCTGAAAAGCAGCGCCGGCTCGAGCAGGTGCGCACGCTGGCCGACGGTGCAGTGCTGCCGAGCGAGCGCATCGTCGAAGCCCTGCAGCGACTGATCGCCCCTGGCGACCGCGTGGTGCTGGAAGGCAACAACCAGAAGCAGGCCGATTTTCTCTCCCGCTCGCTGGCCAAGGCCGATCCCGAGCAACTGCACGACCTGCACATGATCATGCCCAGCGTCAGCCGCGCCGAGCACCTGGACCTGTTCGAGCGCGGCATCGCCCGCAAGCTCGACTTCTCCTTCGCCGGCCCGCAAAGCCTGCGCATCGGCCAGTTGCTCGAAGACGGCCTGCTGGAAATCGGCGCCATCCACACCTACATCGAGCTGTACTCGCGGCTGCTGGTCGACCTGATCCCCAACGTCGCGCTGGTGGCCGGCTTCATGGCCGACCGCGAGGGCAACATCTACACCGGTGCCAGCACCGAAGACACCCCGGCGCTGGTCGAGCCGACCGCCTTCAGCGACGGCATCGTCATCGTCCAGGTGAACCAACTGGTGGACGACGTGCGTGACCTGCCACGGGTCGACATCCCGGCGTCGTGGGTCGATTTCGTGGTGGTCGCCGACAAGCCGTTCTACATCGAGCCGCTGTTCACCCGCGACCCACGGCACATCAAGCCGGTGCACGTGCTGATGGCGATGATGGCCATCCGTGGCATCTACGAAAAACACAACGTGCAATCGCTCAACCATGGCATCGGCTTCAACACCGCTGCCATCGAGCTGATCCTGCCGACCTATGGCGAATCGCTCGGCCTCAAGGGCAAGATCTGCTGCAACTGGACCCTCAACCCGCACCCTACGCTGATCCCGGCCATCGAGACCGGCTGGGTGCAGAGGGTGCATTGCTTCGGCACCGAGCTGGGGATGGAAAACTACATCGCCCAACGCCCGGACGTGTTCTTCACGGGCCGCGACGGCTCGATGCGTTCCAACCGCATGATGTGCCAGCTGGCCGGGCAGTACGCCGTCGACCTGTTCATCGGTGCCACCTTGCAGGTCGATGGCGACGGCCATTCCTCGACCGTCACCCGCGGACGACTGGCCGGTTTCGGCGGCGCGCCGAACATGGGCCATGACCCACGCGGCCGGCGCCACGCCACCCCGGCGTGGCTCGACATGACCGAGCCGGTGACGATGCTCGAGCGCGGTCGCAAGCTGGTCGTACAGATGGTGGAAACCTTTCAGGAGGGCGGCAAACCCACGTTCGTCGAACGCCTGGATGCCATCGATGTGGCGAAGAAGGCCGGCATGCCGCTGGCGCCGGTGATGATCTACGGCGATGACGTGACCCACCTGCTGACCGAAGAAGGCATCGCCTACCTGTACAAGGCGCGCAGCCTGGAAGAACGCCAGGCGATGATCGCCGCTGTGGCGGGCATCACCGCCATCGGCCTGCGGCATGACCCGAAAGACACCGCGCGCCTGCGCCGTGAAGGCCTGATCGCGCTGCCCGAAGACCTTGGCATCCAGCGCACCCAGGCTTCGCGCACGCTGCTCGCAGCGAAAAGCATTGCCGAACTGGTCGAGTGGTCCGGCGGCCTGTACGAGCCACCTGCACGTTTCAGGAGTTGGTGATGAATGCATTCATTCACGTCGCAGCGCCAGTGCCGCTGGCCGACCACCTGGCCGACCTCGCCGTCGCCGCGCTGATCGACGAAGCCGACCTGTCGCCCAAGCCGGCGCTGGTCGACCGCCGT
>NZ_DAMCCR010000163.1:0-6635 GCF_032058845.1 Pseudomonas sp.
GCCCTCGAACCGGCCCCCGCCAAGCTCGCCCCCAGCGCGGGCAACAGCCCCGACCTGAGCATCCCGGCAGACGCCGGCGACGGGCCTGCCGATTTTCTCAACGGCAACTACCGGGCCGGCGCCGGCCTGCTCGACGCCAAGACCGCCAAACCGCTGCGCCTGGAATACGCCTTCGAGAAAGGCCAGGGCACCGTCACCATCCGCCGCCCCGATGGCGTCAATTGCACAGGCGCGGTGAATGCGGCCATGCAGCAGGGCCAGTTGGGTATCCAGAGCCAGGATCAGGCCACCTGCACCGATGGCAGCCGCTACGACATGCCGGCCGTCACCTGCGCCCCGGGTGCCCAGCAGATCGCCGACTGTCAGGGCCACTACGGCTCCC
Organism: Pseudomonas sp.; assembly: GCF_032058845.1. Taxonomy (GTDB): domain Bacteria; phylum Pseudomonadota; class Gammaproteobacteria; order Pseudomonadales; family Pseudomonadaceae; genus Aquipseudomonas. The sequence continues at coordinate 383 of NZ_DAMCCR010000163.1, forward strand.
GCCAATTCCCCATTTTCATGCGCCGCGACTAAAGGCCCACCCTATGCTGCCCGAGCTCACCCCCTTCGAAGACACCGTTCACCTGGTCAACGACAGCGGCTTGCAGTTCCTTGATTTCGCCGTCCGGCTCGACCCCGGCAAAGCCCCGGCCGGACGCTTCGCGCGGATGGGCAATACGCTCATCGCACGCTTGCTGCTGAACCACGACACGCGCGAGTACTTCCACCTTGGCCCGGTCAGCAACAACGGCCAGACCCGGCAGAACGAGCGGCTGGTCAGCGTGGTGGATGAAGAGGACCTGGCCCTGAGCCTGCAAAGCAGCCTCACGCTGCTCGAAGGCCTGTGGCTGCCTGCACCGTACTTCCGCTTCCTGCCGCCGGAGCGGTTCGACGAGGGCCCGACCAACTGGGCGCGGATGCGCCTGGTGCGCCTGGAGCAGCCTGACGTCGACGGCAACACCCACCGCCTGACCCTGGCCTTCGATACCCGCGCCATGTCCAGCAGCCAGGGCGTGCAATACCTGGCGCCGACCCAGGACGACATCAACGCCGGGGCCAACTTCCGCCTGGCCTGCCATGCCCAGCAGAGCCGCTGGTTCCTTGACCAGCAGTGGGTGCGGCTGTGGCTCGAAGAGATCTACCGCGACAGCCAGAAGGCCCGGCCCCAGGAAGACATCGACGAAGAGCTCGAAGAGCAGCGCCACCTGGGCCACTACCTGAACCTGCTGAGCCTGATGGCGCGCCCGGTGCCGGAGCAGTACAGCCAGGCACCGGCGCTGATCCCGGTTCCCGACATCAAGCTCACCGCCAACGGCGCCGCATGCCTGGAACCGGCGATTCCCGTCGATCTGGTGCTCGATGTGGGCAACTCGCGCACCTGCGGGATTCTGATCGAGAACCATGGCCAGTCAGGCGATGGGCTCAAGCACAACTACGTGCTGCAGATTCGCGACCTGACGTGCCCCGAGCGCGTCTACAGCGAGCCATTCGAAAGCCGCGTGGAGTTCGCCCAGGCCAGCTTCGGCAAGGAAAATTTCTCGGTGCAGAGCGGCCGCCACGATGCGTTCCAGTGGCCGACCATCGCCCGCGTCGGGGTCGAGGCCGGGCGCCTGTCCGGGCGTCGCAAAGGCACCGAAGGCTCGACCGGGCTGTCCAGCCCCAAGCGTTACCTGTGGGATGAAAACGCCTACCTGCACGGCTGGCGGTTCAACGGCACCTCGGTGGGCAGCGACAAGGAATCCAAAGCCACCGCGGCGCCGTTTTCCCACTGCATCACCAAGCTGGGCCAGGCGTTCTACAAGCTGAAGAACGAAGACGACCGCCTGCCCGCCTTTGCCCCGCAGTATTCGCGCAGCTCGCTGATGACCTTCATGCTGGCCGAGGTGATCACCCAGGCCCTGATGCAGATCAACAGCCCGGCGCAACGTGCGCGCATGGGCCACACCCAGCGCCCGCGGCAGCTGTCGGGCATCACCCTGACCGTGCCGCCGGGCATGCCGCAGGTCGAACGCAGCCTGCTCAACGACCGCCTGCTGCAAGCCATCGCCCTGGTGTGGAAATGCATGGGCTGGCACGAGGGCGACCTCGACCCGGCCAAGGCGCGCGCCAGCAACGACATTCCCCTGCCGCGCATCCCGCTGCCCAAGGTCAGGGTCGAGTGGGACGAAGCCACCTGCGGCCAACTGGTGTACCTCTACACGGAAATCCGCGAAAACTTCGCCGGCCACCCGCAGGAGTTCTTCGACACCCTCGCCCGCCCCGACAAGACCGAGCGTGAAGCGATCACCCTGGCCAGCATCGACATCGGCGGCGGCACCAGCGACCTGGTGATCACCGACTACAGCCTGGAACGTGCCACCGAGAACGCCAGCGGCAGCAACGTGACCATCATTCCGACGCAGCGCTTTCGCGACAGCTTCAAGGTGGCCGGCGACGACATCCTGCTCGATGTGATCCAGCGCTTCGTCCTGCCCGGCCTGGAGCAGGCGTTCGCTGCCGCCGGCGTTCAGGCGCCGCGCGCCCTGCTGTCCAAGCTGTGCGGCGAAGAGACCTCGACCACGCAGGACACCGTGCTGCGCCAACAGCTCAACCTGCAGGTGTTCGTGCCGTTGGGCCTGTACCTGCTGGGGCAATACGAGCGCTTCGACCCCGAGTTTCCCACTGCGCCCTACTCGCTCAGCTACCGCGAGGTGCTTGCGCTGAGCCAGGGCGCGATCACCCAACAGGTGCAGGACTACGTCGCCAGCGGCGTGCGTCGCGCCGACGGCGGGCCGCCACGCTACGACCTGGAACAGGTGCTCCTGCAGGTCGACCTGGGCGCCATTCACCAGGCGTTCCTCAAGGGGCAGATCAACCTGTGCAAGATTCTCGATGCCCTGGCCGAGGTGGTGTTCCACTACCCCTGCGACGCCTTGCTGATCACCGGCCGGCCCTCGCGCCTGCCTGGAGTGCTGAGCTTCCTGCGGCGCAAGGTGCCGCTGCCGCCAGGGCGCATCGTGCCGATGGATGGCTACCGGGTGGGCGGCTGGTACCCCTTCCACCGCAACGGTCGCATCGATGACCCGAAGACCACTGCCGCGGTGGGCGCCATGCTGTGCCTGCTCAGCGCCCAGCGCAACGTCTCCAACTTCTACCTCAGCGTGGCACGCCTGAAGCCGTATTCGACCATGCGCCACATCGGCAAGCTGGACGAAAACAACCTGATCATCGATCACGACGTGTTCTACCGCGACGTGATCCGCAGCGACGCCAACGGCAACGAAACGCTGCAGCTGCACGACCCCAGCGAGGAAGGCCCACGGCTGCGCGTGCTCGGCAAGATTCGCCTGGGCTATCGCCAGTTGCTGGCCCAGCGCTGGGTCGCCTCGCCGCTGTACGTGCTCGAACTGACCGCCAGCGGCAGCCGCAAACTGGCGGACAAACGCACCACCGACGGCCTTGAGCCGTGCCTGCTGGTGCGCCTGAAGGTGGAAAGCGCAGACAGCGAGCGCGGCGAGGCCGAGATCATCGCCGAGAAGCTGCTGATCGATGAAAACATCGAGAGCAACGTGGAGGGCGAGTCGTTCACGCGCAAGGACGTACGCCTGCAGCTGTACACCATGCTGAGCGCCGAAGGCGGCGCCTCTGACTACTGGCTCGACAGCGGGAGCGTGAGTCCGAAATGAGCAAAATGACCTCGCAACACGCCCCGGAGCAATTGGCCCGTGGCTGGCAGAACCTGCACCAGGGCGCAGGGCTGGCCCTGGACTGGATAGCCAGCGTGGCGCCAGCGGTGGACGACATCGCACGCCTGGCCCCTGGCCTGAACCGCGAGCTGCACCGGGCGCGCAATCTGGCGAGCAGTCTGCAGCGAGCCAGCACCTCACCCATGGCGGCAGGCTTCTTCGGCCTCTCCCAGGCCGGCAAAAGCTACCTGATCTCAGCCTTGGCCGCCGACCACCAGGGCCGCTTGGAGACTCGTTTCGGCGAGCAGACGCTGGGCTTCATCGAACACGTCAACCCCGTTGGCAACGGCAAGGAAGCGACCGGCCTGGTCACGCGCTTCACCCGCCACGCGACGCCCAGCCCCGACAAGGCTTACCCGATCGAGCTGCGGCTGTTCAAGGAAATCGAAATCGCGATCATCCTGGCCAACGCCTGGTTCGAAGACTTCGACCACCAGAAGATCGATTCAGCCTTCACCGAAGCACGCATCGATGCCGCGCTGGCGCCCTTTGCCGACCTGCAAACCGCGCCCGCCGTGCCGGGCGTGAGCCGTGACGACGTGGTGCGGATCTGGGACTACCTCGAACAGCATTACAGCCTGCCCATGCAGCCGCTGGCCGCGCGTTACTGGCCGCGGGTGCTGGAGATTGCCCCGCAATTGAGCGTGCGTGAACGCGCCCGCTTGCTGGCTCCGCTGTGGGGCAACCTGGCGCCGATGACCCAGACCTACGAACAGCTGGCCGAGGCGCTGCACGGCCTGAGCCTGGCGCAGACCGTGATGGCGCCGCTGCAGGTGCTGGTCAGCGAGCAAGAAGGTGAGCTGGTCCAGCGCAACAACATCATGAACGTCGACATTCTCAACCTGCTGGGCACCGCTCAGGACAGCCAGGTGCAGGTCGTCCCGGTGCTGCCGGACGGTACGCTGGGCGCCCCCGCAGGCGTGATGACCGCGCAGCTGGCCGCGCTGACCAACGAGCTGATCTTCGGCCTGCTCAATGAACCGGCCAATGCCATCGTCAACCAAGTGGATGTGCTCGACTTCCCGGGTTACCGCAGCCGGGAAAAACTGCTGGAGCTGCCTGCATCGGGCGAAAACCTGCTGCCTCGGTTACTGCTGCGGGGCAAGGTCGCCTACCTGTTCCAACGCTATACCGCAGAGCAGGAAATGAACGCGCTGGTGATGTGCACGACCACGGCCAAGCAGAGTGAAGTGGTCGGCGTGGGCAATGTCTTGCGCGACTGGATCGAGCGCACGCAAGGGGCAACGCCGCAGGAGCGCGATGGCAAGGATCCGGGCCTGCTCTGGGCCATGACCATGTGCGACCTGTTCGTCACTGACGCACTGGGCGGCTTCAGGACGCAATACGCCGAAGCCTGCGACAACATGCTCAAGCGTACGGTGATCGAACGCTTCGGCAGTGAGCCGTGGATGCTCGAGTGGGGGAGCCGGCCGTTCAACAACTTGTGCATGGTGCGCAAGCCGCGCCGGGAAACCATCTTCATCGAGCTGAGCCGCGCTGCAGCCGATGGCACCTGCGAAGAGCTGGACCTCAAGGCAGAAAAAAAGGCTGACCTGCAAGCGCTCAAGGCCACGTTCGTAGGCAGCGATCTTGCCCATCGCCACCTCGCCAACCCAGCCGCCGCCTGGGACGCCATGCTCGCCCTCAACGACGGCGGCCTGACCCTGTTCAGCGAAGGCTTCGCCCGTGCCACCCCGCTGCACCGCAAGCTCGACCGCATTGCCGAGCAGTACGACGAGCTGCTGGCCCAATTACTGCCCCGCCTGGAGCGCTACTACCAGGCCGGCGGCGAAGACGAGCGCAAGAAAAAGAAAGAACTGGCCAACCGCATTGCCGGCCCGTTCGTGCGTGAGGTCCAGCGCAAGCAGGTGCTCGGCGAGCTGCTGGCCTACATGGCCGTGCCGGAAACCGCGCTGCGCGAGCTGTACCTGAGTGGCGACTTCGAAAGTGCCGCCGCGGCGAGCACCGACACTGTCGAGACGGCGCCGGCCCATGACGACTTCGACATCTTCGGCGAACCCGAAGAGGCCGCGCCGGCATCGCACGTGGCGCAGTACCAGAGCCACGAACACCGGTTCGCCCGCGCCGCGTTCGACCTGTGGGCCGCACACCTGCGCTCGCTGAGCTGCCGCAACTACGTACTGCAACTGCTCGACCTGCCCGCTGAGACCGTCGCCAGCCTGGTCAACGAGCTGATCATCTGCGCCGAACGCCTGGAACTGCCCCAGCAGCTCAGCGACGCCCTGTTGCGCCGCGCGCAGAGCGGCGTGCGCCGAGAATCGCTGGTGCAGCGCCAGATCCTCACCGCCCAGTTGATGCTCAACGACTTCAGCGCCTGGTTCGGCCACCTCGGCCAGCCCTTGGGGCAGCGCCCGAACAGCCTGCTGGGCGGCCGCGAGCCGCTCTTCGCCTGCTACCAGCGGCCATTGCCTGGGCGCTTCCCGGAACTGGCAGCGCAAGCCGAAGACCAGGCCGTGACCTTTGCCGACCATTGGGTCTCGGGCATCGCCCTTCACACCCAGGACAACGCCGGGCACCGCAAGGGCATGGCGATCAGCCCCGAACAGAACGAACAGCTGGGCCGTGTGCTGAACACGCTCAAAGCGAGATAGATCATGGCCATTACCCCCAAGCTGCACCCCCTGACCCCTCCGGTTCCCGGCCGCGCGCTGCTGCAGATCCGCGGCTGGGATTACGACTGCGGGGCCCTGGCCTTCGCCATCCAGCGCAACCAGGACGAGCACTACCTGCAGGCTGACCAGCGCTGGAGCAGCACCCCGTGCTGGTTCGAGCAGGTGTTCGACGAGGACGCTACGGGCGAGCACATCCATTGCACCCTCGCCGGCCAGGTGCTCGACCCGCTGCTGAGCCAGCCCAACAGCATCTTCAACCTGCGCCTGCGCGGCAGCGATGCGTCCGAGGTGGACGAAAACGTGCTGCGCCTGGGCGAGGGTTTGCTGCCGTCGAGCGCCGCCGCGGCCAGTGGCCCAACGGCCGCTGAGCGCAGCGCGGTGCTGGCCAGCGAACCGC
>NZ_DAMCCR010000164.1:0-6445 GCF_032058845.1 Pseudomonas sp.
GCCTGCCTGGCGGCAGGCCGTTACCGGCCTGCACACAAAAAAACTGACAGTCCCCCACGGAACAGCTGAATCAACTCAGTGATGACCCCTGGTGAAGCGGGCAATCGAGCCGCTCCAACCTCGGAGGATCAGGGTGTTGGCCCCATACTCAGCCCGCGCTCACCGACCCTGGCACGCATCCACCCGCAACCACTTCTCCAGCACCTTGAACCCTTGCACCAGCATGAACGAGATCACCAGATAGAACACCCCAGCCGCGAAGAAGATCTCCACTGGCAGATACGTACGGGCAATGATCGTCCGTGCCATGCCGGTCAGCTCGAGCAGCGTCACCGTGCTGGCCAGGGCGCTGGCCTTGAGCATCAGGATCACTTCGTTGCTGTAGGCCGGCAGGCCGATGCGCGCGGCGCGCGGCAGGAGAATGTAGTACATGGCCTTCGCCTTGGACATGCCGAGCGCCCGGGCCGCTTCCACTTCACCGCGCGGAATGGCCTGCAAGGCGCCGCGCAGGATTTCGGCGATGTAGGCGGCGGTGTGCAGGGTCATGGTCAGCACCGTGCACCAGAACGGATCGCGCAGGTAGGGCCACAGAGCGCTGTTGCGCACGGCGTCGAACTGCGCCAGGCCGTAGTACACCAGGAACAGCTGCACCAGCAGCGGAGTGCCGCGGAAGAAGAAGATGTAGCCGTAGGGCAGGGCACGCAGCCAGGGTTTGTGCGAGGCGCGGGCGATGCCCATGGGAATCGCCAGGATCAGCCCGGCGATCACGGCGATGGCCACCAGCTCCAACGTGAGGATCGCGCCGTCGGCCAGCCGTGGCAGGTATTTGATGATCACGTCCCAGTTCATTGGGCGGCCTCCATGGCGCCTTGAACGGCATGGTGTTTCAGGCAGCACAGGGTGGCGTCAGGCGAGGCCAGTTGTGGCAGGTATTTGATGATCACGTCCCGATTCATTGCGCGGCCTCCATGGCGCCTTGAACGGCATGGTGTTTCAGGCAGCACAGGGTGGCGTCAGGCGAGGCCAGTTGTGGCAGGTATTTGATGATCACGTCCCGATTCATTGCGCGGCCTCCATGGCGCCTTGAACGGCACGTTGTCCCAGGCAGCCCAGCGTGGCGCCAGTCGAGGCCAGCCCTGGCAGGTACTTGATGGTCAGGTTCATTGCCCGGCCCTCATGAAGCCGCGAGCGGCGCGTTTTTCCAGGAAGTGCATGCCGGTCATGGCGACCACGGTCAGGGCCAGGTACATGCAGGCGGCGACCATGTAGAAGGTGAAGGGCTCTTTGGTCACGGTCACGCCGATCTGGGCGTGGCGCATGATTTCTTCGAGGCCGATCACCGACACCAGCGCGGTGTCTTTCATCAGGATCATGAACAGGTTGCCCAGCCCCGGCAGGGCGATGCGCCACATCTGCGGCAGGATGATCCGCGAGAGGATGCGCCCGCGTGACAGGCCCAGGGCCAGGCCCGCTTCGCGGTGGCCTTTGGGGATCGCCAGGATGGCGCCGCGAAACACTTCGGTAGCATAGGCCCCGAAACACAGCCCCAGGGCGATGACGCCTGCGGCGAAGGCGCTCAGCTCGAGGCCGGGCATGTTCAATGCGTCACCCAGGCTTCTGACCAGGTTGACGGTGCCGAAGTAGATCAGCAGCACCCAGAGCAGTTCGGGCACGCCGCGAACCAGGGTCGAGTAGGCGCCGCCCAGCCATTGCAGGGGCTTGGCGGGGGAAGTCTTGGCCAGGGCGCCGAGCAAGCCGAGAACCAGGCCGAGCAGAAGCGCGCAGAGCGCGAGTTTTACCGTCATCAGCGTGCCAGCCAAAAGGGCCGGGCCGAATCCGTGCAGGTCGATATTCATGGGCAGGTGCTTTCCAGGTACCCGCGCGCCCTCAGGCGCGCAGGTCGGGGAGGATCATTCGATGCTGAACGGGAAATACTTGTCGTTGATCTTCTTGTAGGTGCCGTCGGCCTTGATTTCCTTCAGCGCGGTGTTCAGGTCGCTGCGCAGCTTGTCGTCACCCTTGCGCACGGCGATGCCGATCTTGTCGCTGTCGACCACAGGCTCGCCCTTGAACTCATAGGCTTGACCCTCTGGGCTCTTGAGCCAGTCGTACTGGACGTACTTGTCGGCGAGGATGGCGTCGACCCGGCCCGAGGTCAGGTCGAGGTAGGCGTTTTCCTGGGTGTCGTACAGCTTGATCTGGATGTCGTTGCCGTAGGTGTCTTCCAGCCAGCTACCGGCCAGGGTGGCGCGCTGGGTGCCGATGATCTTGCCCTTGAGCGAAGCCTTGTCGGTCTTGAAGTCGGTGGTCTTCGGGGCGATGAACTGCAGCTTGTTGGAGTAGTAGGGGTCGGTGAAGTCGACGGCCTGCTTGCGCTCGTCGGTGATCGACAGCGACGACACCAGGAAGTCGAACTTCTTGGCGTTGAGGGCCGGGATGATGCCGTCCCAGTCGGAGGTCACGACCGAGCACTCGACTTTCATCTTGGCGCACAGGGCGTCGCCGATGTCCTTGTCGAAGCCCACCACGTTGCCGCTGGCGTCCTTGTTGTTGAACGGCGGGTAGGCCGCTTCGATACCCATGCGCAGTTTTTCTGCGGCCATGGCATTGGCGGAGAAGACCAGCGTGGCGGCAGCTGCCAGGAGGAATTTCTTATAGGTCTGCATGTGTTGCTCCGTTAGCGGTGGCTGGACATGAATTGCTTGCAACGCGCCGAGGTCGGGTTCTCGAAGACCTGTTGCGGCGATCCTTGCTCTTCTACCAAGCCCTGGTGCAGGAAGACGACTTCACTGGACACCTGGCGGGCGAAATTCATTTCGTGGGTCACCAGCAGCATGGTGCGGCCTTCTTCGGCCAGCGCGCGGATGACATTAAGCACTTCCTGGACCATCTCCGGGTCGAGCGCCGACGTCGGCTCGTCGAACAGGATGACCTTGGGTTTCATCGCCAGGGTGCGGGCGATTGCGGCGCGTTGCTGCTGGCCGCCGGAGAGCTGCGCGGGGTAGCTGTGGCGCTTGTCATAGATGCCGACCTTGTTCAGCAGCGCTTCGGCCGCTTCCACCGCTTCGGCCTTGCTCTGGCCGAGCACCCGGCGCGGGGCCTCGGTGATGTTGTCGAGCACCGACATGTGCGGCCACAGGTTGAAGTTCTGAAACACGAAGCCGATTTCGCTGCGCAGACGGTTGATCTGGCGGTTGTCGGCGGCGAGCAGGTCGCCGTTCTTGGCGGCTTTGAGCTTGAGCGACTCGCCGGCCAGGAGGATTTCACCCTTATGTGGATGCTCCAGCAGATTGATGCAGCGCAGCAGCGTCGACTTGCCGGAGCCTGACGAGCCGAGGATCGAGATGACATCGCCGTCACGGGCCGTCAGCGAGATGCCTTTGAGGATCTCTTGGTCGCCGTAGCGTTTGTGCAGGTTGCGGATTTCCAGCGCGGGCGTGGCCTGAGCCATGTGCGGTCCTCATGTATTCGGGTGCATTCCCAGCTGTTGGACGGCCTTCCGGGCCTGCGCAACGCTAGCATGTGGCGCTTGGACAGCCAACCGGGGTGCGGGGAACGAAGCGCGTCGGTGCGGCAGTGTGTCGCATCGCTGCAGCGGACTGTCGCGAGGATGACCGCAGAAGGATGGCCGACGCCTCAGCCTCGACGGAAAAAAGGCGCGATGGTGCCAGTTTTGTCAGTGGGAGGGAAGCCGTTTGTCTGCAGGTAGCGCTGAGCGGGGGCTAAGACCTCGGCAAAGTTGCAACCGAGGGTTGCTCCTTTTTTGCCGCTTTTTCGTGCGCGGGTGTTACCGAGGGGCACCATTGGTGCACTTGTAAGTGAGTATTTCTGTAATCCAGACAAATTGCCCGGATTTGAGGCCCTTTCGGTCAGGCGGTGGCCGAAGTCCTGTAGGGCACAGGCGGTGCAGGTTTCAAGATGTTTCCAGAAGAGGCGTTCATGCCTTGGCCCGCTTATTGCCATATGGAGACTACCGAACACTGCCGCGCCTAAATCGCGCAGAGCGCATGACGTTCATCGGTTTCGGGTAGGTCCACTCCTTACAAAGGTAGGTTTATGAGCGGTAAGCACAATTCCAACGACCTCGCTCAGGGGCTCAAACAACGGCATGTGACCATGCTGTCCATCGCAGGGGTGATCGGCGCCGGCTTGTTCGTCGGCTCCGGTCACGCCATCGCTGCCGCAGGGCCCGCGGTGCTGCTGGCCTATGCGGCAGCGGGCACACTGGTGATCCTGGTGATGCGCATGCTCGGCGAGATGGCCATTGCCTCGCCGGACACCGGGTCGTTCTCGACCTACGCAGACCGCTCCATCGGCCGCTGGGCCGGCTTCACCATCGGCTGGCTGTACTGGTGGTTCTGGGTGCTGGTGATTCCACTGGAAGCCAACGCCGCTGCAGCGATTCTGCATGCCTGGTTCCCGGCGGTAGAGCTGTGGATGTTCTCGCTGCTGATCACCTTGGCACTGACCGGCACCAACCTGTTCAGCGTGAAGAACTACGGTGAGTTCGAGTTCTGGTTCGCCTTGCTCAAGGTGCTGGCGATCATCGCTTTCATCGTGGTGGCGTGCGCGGCCATGTTCGGCCTGGTGCCGGGCAGCCAGGTCAGTGGTGCCAGCCACCTGTTCGATACCCAAGGCTTCATGCCTAACGGCCTGGGCGCGGTGCTGGCGGCGATGCTCACCACCATGTTCTCGTTCATGGGTACCGAAATCGTCACCATTGCGGCGGCCGAGTCGAAAGACCCTGGCAAGCAGATCACCCGCGCCACCAACTCGGTGATCTGGCGAATCTGCCTGTTCTACCTGGTGTCGATCTTCCTGGTCGTGGCCCTGGTGCCGTGGAACGACCCGGCGCTGGCCGAAACCGGTTCCTATCAGACCGTGCTGAGCCGCATCGGCGTGCCGAACGCCAAGATGATCGTCGACATCGTGGTACTGATCGCCGTGACCAGCTGCCTGAACTCGGCGCTGTACACCTCGTCGCGCATGCTCTTCTCCCTGAGCAAGCGTGGCGACGCACCAGCCGTGGCCCAGCGCACCACCCGTGCCGGTACGCCGCACTGGGCGGTGCTGCTGTCGACCGCCGCGGCGTTCCTGACCGTGTTCGCCAACTTCGTGGCGCCGGCCGAGGTGTTCGAGTTCCTCCTGGCCAGCTCGGGTGCCATCGCACTGCTGGTGTACCTGGTGATTGCCGTGTCGCAACTGCGCATGCGCAGCCAGCGTGAGGCGCGTGGCGAGCACATCGACTTCAAGATGTGGCTGTTCCCCGGGCTGACCTGGCTGACCATCGCGTTCATCGTGGCCGTGCTGGCGGTGATGGCACTGCGTGAAGACCATCGCGCCGAGATCATCGCCACCGCCCTGCTGAGCATCGGCGTGGTCGTGACCGGCCTGCTGGTGCACCGCAAGCGTGGGGTATCGGGCAAAGCGGCGCTGGATCACTGATTCACTGGCTGCGCTGAAACTGAAAAGGCCGCGTCCTGTGAGGGGCGCGGCCTTTTTGTTTGGGGCGGGATGGGTGTTTTTGAGCCTGCTGCGCAGGCTATCGCGACTGAAGTCGCCGACAGGTTTTATGGGCTACTGCCGTGATTGGTAGTGAAGCCTGACCCAAGGCTGCCTGCAGAACTCGCGCTGGCTGGGCTCCAGGCCCTTAGCCGTACTGCTTCTGCTGTTGCTGCTGCCGCGCCACCACTTCCGAGGCTTCCATGTACGCCGCCTGGAACTCGTCGCTTTCCAGCCAGGCCATGGTGGTGTCGGCGTCGGTGCCGTCCAGCCAGTCGCGGTAGGCGGTGAAGACCATGACGATGTAGTCGGTGGCGTGCTCTTCTTTATGGCCTTTGAGCACCAGTGCCAGCAGTGGATCGACCAGGAACACCGAGATCATCGGCACCAGCCCGCCGTCCTGGGCTTCTTTCATTTTTTCAAACAGTCCGTCGTAGCTGCCCGAGTCCATGGCCTTGGTGTACACCTGCTCGACACTGGCGCTGTCACCGCTGCTCGCTTTCACCGCCTGGCCGCTGCGCACCATACGGTTCTGCTTGGCCTTGCTGGCGGCGCGTTTGGCGCGTTTCTGTTGTTTGCTGGAGGTGGCCATGGGGCGAGTCCTTGGGAGCGGTCGTGAGGGCGCGTATTGAAGCGCAGCGCGGGTGGGGATTCAAGCTGCTGGCGGTGGCTGTCGGTGCTTGGTCGGTCGCGTCCGGCGATAGGCGAGTACCCGAATAGCGCAAGCCGGATGCGCGGCTGCTTGCAGCGCATCAATCGATGGCAGGTGATTGTTCGAGGAGTGAAACCGCAAGCGCTGACTTGGGGATAATTCATCGGTGCTAAAAATCGCAGGCAACAAAAAACCCGCACGGGGCGGGTTTTTTGTGTCGCTTCGAGTGACGTTGGAACCACCAGAAGCTGAAGGTGGTGCCCAGAGACGGAGTCGAACCGCCGACACGAG
>NZ_DAMCCR010000165.1:0-6304 GCF_032058845.1 Pseudomonas sp.
CAGCACTGGTCGGGCTTGCCGACCGGCACGTGACGCACGCGCGGGTTGTCGACCAGAAGCCAGTCGGGCAGGTCGCCTTCCTTTTCCACCAGCCACAACAGGGTGTTGAAAAATGGCTTGCGCTCGGCAGTGCCCGGGCGGCTGCGCGCCTGGTGCGACATCACCAGCGCCTGAGTGAACAGGCGGTGCTCGGCGGCGCTGAGGTTGTCGTTGCGCACCGCCACACGGGAGGCGAAGTCGAGGATCAGCGCCACGGGCTCGCCGCTCTGCTGGACCAGGCGCTCGAGCGTGGCGCCGAGCAGATCGATGCCGGCCGGGGCCACGCCCTCGACCGGATGCAGGCCCAGGGCCTGCATGACCTTGTGGCTGTCGGCCAGGTCACCGCCTGGGCGGGTCAGGGCGGTAAAACCACCGACCGGGTTCCACATCAGGACGTGGGCGTAGCCGGCGTCGAGCAGCGCGGTGCACAGGGTCTGGTTGAAGCTTTGCGCGGTGACGGCGCCGGGCGCGATCTGCGTGGCTTGCAGGTCGCGGATGTTGCCGGATAGCACGAACTGGCTTTTGAGTGGCAGAAAGCGGACCAGGTCCCGCAACCAGCGTGGCCGTTCGAAATGGGCAATCCCTGTCATGTCCGTGCTCGCAGCGAGGGTCGATCAGGGCAGGGTATGGGGCGGGCAGAGGATTTTCCACTGTTGGTGTAGGAAAGTTGCGCGAGTGTTGTGTGGCTGAAGGCCCGGATGCGCTGACTGCAACTCAGCGGTGGCCAGCATCAGCACTTCGGTCGGGGGCGACGAGATGCTGGCATTTGGCCGAGATTGGTCTTCTGGCATGCCAGAGGGCCGTCTACCGTACGGGCTTTCGACAGTCGTCCAATTGTCGAACAATCCGCTGTGGAGGCCTTGCTTCCCGCTTCGCTTGGTCTACTGTTGGCAAGACGTCAAACGTTCAATACGCCTTTAGTCTCAGGAGGAGCTTGGTATGCGCATACGTGGTGATTTGTTCTGGTCATGGGCCGACCCCACCCTGCATCACCGTCGGCATGACGAAGCCGTGCCGCATGGCAACTTCATCGATGTGCAGGTGCGGTTGTCTCGTACCGGCGCCACCCAGTTGTTCCTGGGGGTTTATGGCGCGTCGGGTCTGGCCTTGCACGAGGAGGCCTATCACTCGCGGCCGGGGGAATCGATGACTCGCGCCCTGGCCTGGGGCGTGGGCCGCGCCCGGCACGTGGCGGCCGAACTCGCGCTGGCAGTCAGCGCCAATGACCTCAAGCAGCGCCCTGCCTGCGTGGCCGGCGCACGCTGACCTGCCCTGTGGCACACGCCTGCTGCGCACCGCGTCGTGCGCGTCAGGTTGTGTCGCCACCCTCTGCTAGCATCGCCGGTTTTCAGCAGCCAGGGAGTGGCGCATGAAAGCCGTCGTCATCACGCAACACCGCAGTGACTACCCTCAACCTATCCGCTTTACGGCCGGCGAACTGCTGACGGTTGGCCAGCGATATGAAGGCCGCGAGGGCTGGCAGGACTGGTATCTGTGCACCAGTGCTGCCTGCGTATCGGGCTGGGTACCCGAGCAGATCATCGAAACGCTCGGCGTGGGCCGTGGCCGTGCCCGCGAGCCTTACTGCGCCCATGAACTGGATGTCGAACCTGGCCAACTGATCGAGACGTTGCGCCCTCTCAACGGCTGGTACTGGTGCCGGCGCCTGAGCGACAACGAACTGGGCTGGCTTCCGGCCGAGGTGCTGCGCCTGCAGGACTGACCCTCAGAAGCCATCTGATCTGCTTTTTTTTCGCGAACCTGACGCTGTAACCGTATCAGCCGCAGCGGGAAAATAGGCTCAGCCCAGTGACCCAGTACGGCTTGCGCTGGGCCGGTGGCGCGCCGTGATCGCGGGGTTGCCAGCCATGCCGTTCCGTTCAACGCACTGTAGAGGTTTCAATGGGCAAGCTCGCATGGTTCATCGGCGGTTTCCTGGTCCTGGCCATCGGCATTGGCCTGCTGGGCACCATCCCGCCTCCTTGACCACTGGCCGCATGGCCTGCCTTGCCCCGGGGCAGGTCGGTGCGATGGCGCCATCCATTCATTTGAGATGTCGCAGTCAAGGGTGGCAGGTCATAACCTGTTCACAGTCGCTCCTGTACCCTGCGCAGCGTATTGGCTCAGGGGAGACACCAGCATGATGCACGCCACGCGTGGTGCAGCCGCAATGGGGCGGTGGCGCACACACTTTCTCGAGCACACGCGATTCCATGAAGACGACTATGACCGCGCGCTTCTACAGGCGCAGGTCCTGGAGCAGGCAGGCGTGATCAGCACCCGCGAATGGAGGGAGCTGGTCCGTCAAGCCAACGCGGCTTTGTCGAAGATCGACTGATCGCCGTAGGAAATTTGTCCACAGAAACCGTGAACAGGTCTGTGGATAACGCGCTGAATGCCTTGGCGCTCAAGGCTTGAGCTGGATTGCGCATAATTTGTACAAACTCGTTGCTGCTCAGGGACCTGAGGCCATCAGCAGCCGCTCAGGAAACTCCTCAAATGCCCGCGCCGGAGGCCTCTGGTCCGCCGAGCATGACCCGCGCACTGGCTGCCGCAATCCGCACGCTTGAAGAACGCGCGCTTGCCGAATACGTCCTCCGTCGGCCGCGCTGCGGTCGGCCCCAGCGAGTCTGGAAAGAAGGCCCAGGTCACGCACGTACGCTTCTACAGACCGGGCGCATGAACGAAGCACAGCTTGTTGCCCTCTGGATCCCGGCAGTACGCCGCGTAGAACCCAGCACCGTAGTGCGGACGCAGCCCTGGAGCGCCTGCATCGCTGCCACCGTGACGCTGCGCCAAGCGCCAGGCCTCGTCCACCGCATGCGGCGAAGAGGCCGCAAAACTCACTTGAGTGCCGTTGCCGGCGCTGGCCGCTTGGCCGTCAAAGGGCAGTTGGACATAGAACTGCGGCCAGTCGCTTGCTGCTGGCTGCCAGCCCGCACCAGCCGGGCCCTGGTCGTCGGTATCGGGCACGCGTATCAGGCCCAGGCAGGCGAGCACCGGTTCATAGAACGCGAGCATGCGTGGCAGATCGCGGGCGCCGAGCTGGATGTGGCTGAACATGGGTGGTCTCCAGAGTCGTGGGGTGCGGGCAGTGTCGTTGCAGGTCGATAAAAGTGGCAGGCGGGCGAGGGCAACGCAATTTATTTCCATATGCGCATGATTCTCATGTAGATTCCCGGCCTCAGGAGTCTTCATGCACAAGGAGTCAGTTCGCAATGCCCCCGTCCCTCTACCGTTCCATGTCGCTCAGCGTCGGGCTGTACGCGTCAATCTTCAGCCCGCTGGCGTTGGCCGAAGCCGAAGAAAAGCTTGAGAAGCATGTCATCGAGCTCGACTCGACCGAGGTGACTGCCATGAGTCTGGGCAGCACCACCGAACACAGCGGTTCCTATACCACCGGTAACATGAGCGCCGCCACGCGCCTGAACCTGTCGGTCAAGGAAACGCCCCAATCGGTGTCGGTGGTCACCCGACAACAGCTCGATGATTTCAAGCTCAATACCCTGTCCGAAGCCATGGCGCAGGTCACGGGCGTCACCGTCCAGCGCAACGACTCGGAACGGCCCACTTACTACTCGCGCGGCTACGCGATCAACAACTTCCAGATCGATGGGATGCTCAACACCTTTTCCGGGCTCAAGTCCGACTCGGACACCATCATCTACGACCGCATCGAGGTAGTGCGCGGCGCCACGGGCCTGACCACCGGGGCGGGTGACCCGTCGGGCACCATCGCCATGGTGCGCAAACGCCCAACCCATGAGCTGGCGATCAAGAGCGGTGTCAGTGCAGGCAGCTACGACAACTACTACAGCTACCTGGATGTCGGCGGGCCATTGGGCTGGGACGGTCGCTTGCGTGGTCGTACTGTGCTGGCGTACCGCGACAACAAATCCTTCATGGACAAATATGCCACCCAGCGCGAAGTGGCCTACGGCGTGCTCGAAGCCGACCTCACCGACAGTACGGTCGTGGCCGTGGGCTATGACTACCAGAACAAGCAGGTACAAGGCTCGTCATGGGGCACGGTGCCTTACTGGAATGCCGATGGCAGCAAAGCCAACCTGCCGCGCTCGACCAACCTCAGCGCCCCCTGGTCGTCCTGGCCACTCAAGGACCAGACCGTGTTCGCCACGCTCGATCAGCGGCTGGCCAACGACTGGCGCCTGAAGGCGGCCTACACCCACCGCCAGACCGACAGTGACGGCAAGGTCTACTACGGCGGCAACGGGTTCCCCGAGGCCGATCGCAGCGGGATGAATGCCTGGTACTCGCACTTCGGTGGTGAAGAAAAGATGGACGCCATCGATTTCAACCTCGCCGGGCCCTTCCAGCTGCTTGGTCGCAGCCATGACTTCATGGTCGGCTATGGGGAGTCGGAGCGTCGCAACAGTGAGCCGTATCGCATCGGTCTGCCGGTGGCTGATGGCTATGATTCGATCCCCGACTGGAAATACATGGGTGGCATCCCGAAGTTCTATGACCTGGAAACCGGGCTCGACCGCGGGCGCTCCTATACGCGACAAAAAGCCGGTTACATCGCCACGCGCCTGAACCCCACCGACCGCCTCCACCTGGTGCTAGGCAGTCGTTATGGCGGCTGGGACACCGAACGGCGCAACTGGACCTACGACGATGCCCTGATCCGCGACGGCGAGACCCTCAGCCGGCAGACGCAGAACGATCAGTGGACGCCCTATGCTGGCGTGCTGTTCGACCTGACCGATGATTTCACGGCTTACGTGAGCTACGCCGACATCTTCAATCCGCAATCTGTGGTGGACGTCAACAAGCAGTACATCGAGCCCATCGTCGGCAAGGTCTACGAGCTGGGCCTCAAGGGCAGCCTGCTCGATGAGCGCCTGAACCTGAGCACTGCCGTGTTTCGCAGCAAGCAGGACAACGTGGCCGAGGTGGACGATTCGGTGCCGCCCAATGGCAATGAAGTCTTCTACACCAGCGGCGGCAAGGGCATCGTCGTGGAAGGCTTCGAGGCCGAAGTGGCGGGCGAGGTGATGACCGACTGGCAGATGAGCCTGGGTTACAGCTACACCCACGCCGCTGCGGCAGACAAGACACGCAAGGGCACCGAGCAACCCTTGAACCTGGTGCGCCTCTCCAGCACATATCGCATGACGCCAGCGTTGACCGTGGGCGCGAGCCTTGACTGGCAGAGCGACAAATACCGGCTGGCCAACCGCCCAGTCGGGCGCAACGCCAACGGCCGTATCATCACCGCCCGCGAAGAAATCCGGCAAAACGCTTTTGCGGTAGTTGGCCTGATGGCCCGCTACCAGGTTGACGAGCACCTGACAGCATCACTCAACGTGAAGAACCTGTTCGATGAGCACTACTACAACAACGTGGGCTTCTACAACGGCGTCTATCACGGTGAACCGCGGACCCTGATGGTCAGCCTCGACTGGACGCTGTAAGGCACGCGGGCCACGCGTTTGCCGCTCAGACCACCCCGCGCTGCACGGTGTCGTGCACCACACGATTGCGACCTTGGGCCTTGGCCAGGTAAAGCGCCTGGTCAGCCCGGGCCAGCAGGGCGTCGAGGTCGGCATTGGCCGCCGGCCCGCTGCGGCCGGCCAGGCCGATGCTGACGCTGATGCGCAGGGTCGGGCCGTGGTCCTGCACAGTCATGTCCTCGACAGCCCGACGCAACCGTTCTGCAAGGAAGCTGGCGGCCTGCGGGGCGACATTGGGCACCACGATGGCGAACTCTTCACCCCCCAGCCGGCCGAACAACGCGCCTTGCCCCAACTGCTCCTGCACGGTGTGGGCGAACTGGCGCAGCACCTGATCGCCGACCGCGTGACCATCGCGATCGTTGATGGCTTTGAAGTGGTCGATGTCGAGCATCATCAGGGTCAACGGCAAGTCAGGCTTGCGGCAACTGTCGAGCAGGGCGCTGGCCTGGTGGGTGAACGCACTGCGGCTGAGCGCGCCGGTCAGGTGATCGATGGTGGCCTGATGCTCCAGGCGCCTGAGCAACTGGCGGTTGGCATGGCTGACGCAGGCAACCACCAATGGCCCGAGCACCAACATGGCGATGCCCAGGCGCGCGGACATCAGCGCGGTCACCGCCGTTTCGCTTTGCGGCAGGCTGAAGTGCATGACGTTGTGCGCGACAGCCACGATCAGCGTGGAACCTACGCCCAACGCCAGCAAGGAAAGTAGAAACGGCGAGTAATTCAACGCGCACCACAGCAATGCGGCAATCGGGAAGGCGATGGCCCCGGGCCCGCCGACCGCC
>NZ_DAMCCR010000166.1:0-5785 GCF_032058845.1 Pseudomonas sp.
GTAGTCGCCCAGCCCCTCGGGCAGGTCGTAGGCCAGCGCCATGGCGAACAGCTGGCGCACCCGCTCCACGGCGTGCTGGCCCACCGCGACCGACAGGCGCCGGTCATAGAAGCGGCTCGCCAGCCCTTCACGCGCCGAGTAGCGGTCCAGCCCCGCCACCGGCGCCTTGACCAGCCGCGTCAGCCAGGCCGACTTGACCAGCCCCTGGGCGTCGATCACCAGGTCATAGGTGCGCTCGCGCAAGCGTTGCTTGAAGGCCTTCCACTCGCCGCTCTCGAGGGTCTGCCAGAGGTTCTTGCGCCAGCGCCGGATGGCCACCGGGATCACCTGATCCACGGCCGGGTGCCAGGCTGGAATCTCGGCGAAACCCTCTTCCACGACCCAGTCGAAGCGGATGCCTGGAAGCGCCCTGGCGGCATCGGTCAGGGCCGGCAGGGTATGGATCACATCGCCCAGAGACGAGGTTTTTATGATCAGTACCCGCACTTAGTCGACCCCGGCCATGACATCGATCAGTTGGCTGCCGTGCAGGCGTTGCAGCGCGGCGATCACCGCCTGCGGTTCGAGCAGGCGCAGGCAGTTGTAATGGCCGAAGCGGCAGGTGCGGTCGAAGCACGGGCTGCAGTCCAGGCCCAGGCGCACCACTTCGACCTGCTCGGCCAGCGGTGGGGTGAAGCCTGGCGAAGTGGAACCGTAGACCGCCACCAGCGGGCGATCGAGCGCGGCGGCGACGTGCATCAGGCCCGAATCGTTGGACACCACGGCGTCGGCGCAGGACATCAGGTCGATGGCCTCGGCCATCGACGTTTCACCGGCCAGATTCACCGACTCCTCGCGCAAGCCCGGAATCAGCCGCTCGCGGATCGCCTCGCCCACCGGATGGTCTTTCTTCGAGCCGAACAACCAGACCTGCCAACCCTGGCGCACCAGCGCATCGGCGACTTCGGCGTAGTGCTCGGCAGGCCAGCGCTTGGCCTCGCCGAACTCTGCGCCTGGGCACAGCGCCAGCACCGGGCGATCCAGCGCCAGGCCGAACTTGGCCAGGGCGGCGTCGCGGCTGCCGGCTTCGATCTGCAGGGAGGGACGAGGATAAGGCTGCGGCAAGTCGGCGCCAGGCGCATGGGCCAGGGCCATGAAGCGCTCGATCATCAACGGGTAGCGGGCTTTGTCGAGCTTGCGCACATCATTGAGCAGGCCCCAGCGCATCTCGCCACGCCAGCCGGTGCGCAATGGAATGCCGGCGAAGAACGGCACCAGCGCGGACTTCATCGAATTGGGCAGCAGAATCGCCTGGTCGTACTGGCCCTTGAGCGATTTGCCGATGCGCCGCCGCGTGCCCAGTTCCAGCGCGCCATGGCCGAGCGGGAAGCTCAAGGCCTGGCGCACTTCGGGCATGCGCTCGAGGATCGGCCGGCTCCAGTCAGGGGCCAGCACGTCGATGACGCAGTCGGGATGGCGCTGTTTCAAGGACTGGAACAGCGTTTGCGCCATCACCATGTCGCCGACCCAGCTGGGCCCAATGATCAGTATTCTCATGCGTTTTCCAGAACTTGAAAGGGCCGGCACCTGTGAGGGCCGACCCTTGGAGAAGTCGGCGGGCGCACCGTGCGGCAGAACGGCACGGCGGCGAGATGCCGGTCTTCTTTCTTTATATTCAGGCTGTGTGGCGCACAGTGTACCACCCACGTGCCGCATAACGCCTGAGTGACGCGTTTGCGACTTTGGGACCGCTGCGCGGGCCATCGCGGCTGAAGCCGCTCCCACACGGACCGCGTTGCGGTTGAGGAAAGTCTGATCCGACCGTTTGTCAGCCCTAAGCGAAAGACAGTTGGCTCCCACAGTAGGAGCGGCCGGTCCGGCGCGCCGGTCAGCCGCGATGCCCCCTGTAGGAGCGGCTTTAGCCGCGATGGGCTGCGCAGCAGCCCCACCCCAAGCACCGCATACCCCACAGTGGCACCCAATAACCGCCACCACGCCTCAAAAACCGTCAGCCCAGCCCCAATTCCCCCCAGATCCGCCGTACCTCACGGCGCTCATCAGCGAACTGGCTGGCATCCACCACCCCAGCCTGCTTCTGCAACGCCTGTCGGTGCGATGCCGAGCGGAAGGCCTTGTAGACTTCGCGCAGCAACGCCGCATCGGCAGCAGGCATCAGGCCGGCCTGTTCGAGCTCTTCGAGCAGGCGGATGTTGTCGGTCCAGCGCAACAGTGCAGGATGGTCATGGGACCACGCCAGGGCGGCATACTGCACCATGAACTCGATGTCGACGATACCACCAGCGTCCTGCTTCAGATCGAACGGCACACCGGCGTCAAAGGCGTTCGCGGCGGTCCCGGCAGCGGAGCTTTTGGTCCCCAGGCTGGCGCGCATCTTGGCGCGCATGTCGCTGACCTCCGTGCGCAGCGCACCGATGTCGCGCGCCTTGCCCAGCACGCGGTCACGCACGCCCTCGAAGGCACCGCCCACCGCCTTGCAGCCCACCAGCACCCGCGCCCGGACCAGCGCCTGATGCTCCCAGGTCCAGGCCTCGTTCTGCTGATAACGCTCGAAGGCGCCCAGCGAACTCACCAGCAGGCCCGAGGCCCCGGACGGCCGCAGGCGCATGTCGACGTCATACAGCTGCCCGGAGTTGGTCTGCGTGGTCAGCAGGTGAATGATGCGCTGGCCCAGGCGGGTGAAGAACTGCGCGCTGTCGATGGGCTTGGCGCCATCGGTGTCGGCATTCGGGTCACCGTCGTGGATGAACACCAGGTCGAGGTCCGAACCGTGCCCCAGCTCGATGCCACCCACCTTGCCGTACCCGACGATGATGAAGCCCGGCTCGCACAGGCTGCCGTCGCTGCGCTGCGGCTGACCATGGCGCGCCACGGTCTGGCGCCAGGCGAGGAACAGCACCTGGTCCAGAATCGCCTCGGCCAGCCAGGTGAGGTAATCGCTGACCTTCATCAGCGGCAGGTTGCCGGTGATTTCCGAGGCGGCCACACGCAGGCTATGGGCCAGCTTGAAATGCCGCAACGCCTCCATTTGCTGCTCGAGGTCGTCCTCGGGAATGCGCATCAGGCGTTCGCGCAGTTCAGAGGCCAGTTCCGGCGCCAGTGGGGGGCTGAACAGCCGGCCTTCGTTGAGCAGTTCATCGAGCAGCAAGGGGAAGCGGGTGATCTGTTCGGCGATCCACGGGCTGGCTGCGCACAGGGTCAGCAAGCGGCGCAGCGCACCGGGGTTTTCCGTGAGCAGCACCAGGTACGCTGATCGCCGCGCCACCGCCTCGACCAACGGCAGCACCCGCTCCAGCACCAGGTCGGGGTCCGCATGCTCGACGGCCTGGGCCAGCAGGCGCGGAATGAACGCATCCAGCCGTTCGCGACCAATGCGCTGCATCGAACGCAACGACGGGCTGGCACGCAGCGCCGTCAGGCGCCGCAAGGCCTCGGCCGGCTGTTGCAGACCGGCTTCCTGCAACTGCCTGCAGGCGGCCTCTTCATCCTGGGCCTGTTCCCACAGCGGCGACCATTCCCCCCCTACCACCAGTTCGCCTTCGGCCTCATCCTCATCGGGGTCGGCGATCACCTGGCGGAAATGCCAGTCGATGCGCTCGCGCCATTGCATCAGGCGCTCATGGAACTGCGTCCAGTCGGCAAAACCGAGCATGTAGGCCACGCGCTCGCGGTCGACAGGGTCCTCGGGCAGCATCTGCGTCTGCCGGTCGGCGATCGCCTGGATGGCGTGCTCGGTGTAGCGCAGGAAGGCATAGCCATCGCGCAGCTCGGCCACCACGGCGGGCGGCAGGTAGCCCTGCCCTTCGAGGGTCGCCAGCACCTTGAGCAACGGCCGTTGCTGCAAGCTCAGGTCGCGCCCGCCATGGATCAGCTGGAACGCCTGGGCGATGAACTCCACCTCGCGGATGCCGCCGGCACCGAGCTTGATGTTGTCGGCCATGCCCTTGCGCCGCACCTCCTGCTGGATCAGCTGCTTCATGGTGCGCAGCGCTTCGATGGCGGAAAAATCCAGGTAACGGCGGTACACGAACGGGCGCAGCATGGCTTGCAACTGCGCACCGGCCGCTTGATCACCGGCCACCACGCGGGCCTTGATCATGGCGTAGCGCTCCCAGTCGCGGCCCTGGTCCTGGTAATACTGCTCCAGCGCGTTGAAGCTCAGCACCAGCGCGCCGGACGAGCCATACGGGCGCAAGCGCATGTCGACGCGGAACACGAAACCATCGACGGTGACCGGATCAAGCGCCTTGATCAGCCGCTGGCCCAGGCGGGTGAAGAACTCCTGATTATCCAGCGGACGCTTCACGCCCTGGGTTTCGCCGCCTTCGGGGAAGGCGAAGATCAGGTCGATGTCCGACGACAGGTTCAGCTCCACTGCGCCCAGCTTGCCCATGCCCAGCACCACCATGTGCTGCGCTTCACCGCTGCGTGCGCCCACGGGCGTGCCGAACTGCTGGCAATGCCGTGGGTAGAGCCACTGATAGGCCTGGTCGATACAGGCGTCGGCAAGCTCGGACAGGTCGCGGCAGGTTTCCTTCAGTTCGGCCTGGCGAGTCAGGTCGCGCCAGATGATGCGCACCTGCTGCCGGTTGCGCTCATGGCGCAGCACACGCCCCAGTTCGTCCTCGGTCTGCGCCGCCTGCACCGCCGTGGCGAGGCGCGCGCACAGCTCACCCGGAGCCAGGGCCCGCTGCAGCTCGCCGCTGCCGATCAGCTCGCAGAACACCGCAGGCTCGCGCACCACCTGCTGCATGACGAAGTCACTGGCCGCCCCTACCTGCTCGAATTGCTCACGCTGCCCGGCAGACCACTGCGCGGGATCGAGCGCGGCATGCGCAGCCACGGCTTCTGCCAGCCACTGCTGGTTTCGGGCGACGATCGGTTGCAGTGCGGCGGGCAGAGAGGGCGGCAAAGGCTGGCGCATGGGCTATCCTTGATCGGCATTTGAGACGGGGAAGGCAGCGCCCACGGGGAAGGCTGACCTTGGAGAAGTGTATACAAAAAGTTATTAATAGCTTCTTAATGGATTCAAGCAGCAGAAAAGTTCAATAAAGCGGGATTAAAGAAGCATTTTTAACGTACAGGAACGATTTTTCCCACAAGCCGAAGGGCGACCTGACGTCGTCTTTCTGTAGTTTTACTACTACCCCTTCTCTGCAAAAGCATGAAATCCGAAAGCATTTGTAGTAAAACTACACGCCGCCGGATATCACGCCGGCAATCCAAGAATTCAAGACGTCTGCCCATAAGGCCAGTCGCAAACTCAGGCTTCCGATTCTGGTTGCCTTTCCGCCCTGGAGCAAGCCATGCAAGACCTCGATCCAATCGAAACCCAGGAATGGCTGGATGCACTGGAGTCGGTCCTCGACAAAGAAGGCGAAGACCGCGCTCATTACCTGATGACCCGTATGGGCGAGCTGGCCACCCGCAGTGGCTCGCAGCTGCCGTACGCCATCACCACGCCGTACCGCAACACCATTCCCGTGACCCACGAAGCACGCATGCCTGGCGACCTGTTCATGGAACGCCGCATTCGCTCGCTGGTTCGCTGGAATGCGCTGGCCATGGTCGTGCGCACCAACCTGAAAGACTCGGACCTGGGCGGACACATCTCGAGCTTCGCCTCCAGCGCGACCCTGTACGACATCGGCTTCAACTACTTCTTCCAGGCCCCGACCGATGAACACGGCGGCGACCTGATCTTCTATCAAGGCCACGCCTCCCCTGGCATCTACGCCCGCGCCTTCATGGAAGGTCGCATCAGCGAAGAGCAGATGAACAACTTCCG
>NZ_DAMCCR010000167.1:0-5715 GCF_032058845.1 Pseudomonas sp.
GCTGGGCCAGGGCGGGCGGCCACAAGATGTGGCCGAGGCGGTGGCGTGGCTCGGCCAGGCCGGCAGTGGTGCGGTGACCGGCCAGGCACTGCGAGTCTGCGGCCAGGCACTGATGGGAGCGTGACATGACTCGACCATGGCTCGACCTGCACAGCCCCGACTCGCGCGCCAGCCTGTACCTGCGCGCGCTGCGCAAGCGCACGATCAGCGGCAGCACGCTGCCCACCCAGGGCCTGCGCTGCTACCTGCGCGTACAGCCGGACAACCTGGCGGCCTACCGGCGGCTGTGCCACTTCCCCGACGATGGCCGCTTGCCGGCCACTTATCCCCATGTGATGGCGTTCAACCTGCAGTTGCAGTTGCTCACCCGTGCGGACTTCCCCTTCCCTTTGCTGGGCCTGGTGCACCTGAACAACAGCATCGAGGTGCGGCGGCCATTGGGCGGCCTCGAGGGCTTGCAGGTGGCGGTCTGGGCAGAAAACCTGCAACCCCACGCCAAGGGCGGCACCTTCGACCTGGTCAGCGAAGCGTCCGATGGCCTCGGCCTGCTGTGGCGCGAAACCAGCCGCATGCTGGTACGCGGGCTCACACTCGAAACCTCGACTCCCGCAGCCAGTGACACCGCCGATCGCCCCGCGCCCACCGGCCTGGTGCAAGCCACGCGCTGGTACGCCGACCGTGACATCGGCCGGCGCTACGCCAAGGTCGCCGGCGACTACAACCCCATCCACCTCAGCGCCCTGAGCGCGCGGCTGTTCGGCTTCCCCAGCGCCATCGCCCACGGCATGTGGAGCAAGGCCATGGCGCTGGCGGCGTTGCAAGGGCATCTGCCCAAGGCCGGCTACCGCTTCGAGGTCGAGTTTCACAAGCCCGTGCGCCTGCCGGCCGAGGTGGTGCTCAGTGCCACCGAAGCCGGGCCCGCCGGTGAGCTGCGCCTGCACGGTCAGGAGCAGCGGCTGCACATGTCGGGGCGCTGGGCAGCGCTCTGACCCACAGGGGGCCTGTCAGGCCCCAACGCGCTTGCTTTGCCGCCGGCCTCCCCGGAAGCTATGCGGCAAAGGAGAGCCTATGAATCTGCAAGAACTGACCGAACGCCTGCACCGCATCCGCGACACCAACGACTGGCAACGTTTCCACAGCCCGAAGAACCTGGCCATGGCCGCCAGTGTGGAGATGGCCGAGCTGGTGGAAATCTTCCAGTGGCTCAGCGAAGACGAATCCCGCCGCCTGGCGCCTGAGCAACTGGCCCATGCCGGGCAGGAAGTGGGGGATGTGATCCTCTACCTGCTGCTGATGTGCAGCGAGCTGGGCCTGGACATGGACCAGGTGGTGCGCGCCAAGCTGGCCGACAGCGAGCGGCGGTTCGGCAAATGAACGACCGCCATTTCGATGAACTCGCCACGCGCTTCGCAGAAAAGATCTACGGCGGCGCCAAGGGCGCGATCCGCCTGGCCGTGCTGCGGGCTGACCTGACACACGCCCTGCCGCCCCGCCCGTTGCGCGTGCTCGACATCGGCGCCGGCCTTGGCCACATGGCCCTGTGGCTGGCCGAGCAAGGCCACGACGTGACCCTGGCCGAACCTGCCGCGCCCATGCTCGACGGTGCGCGCCAGCGCTTTGCCGACGCCGGGCAACGGGCCACCTTCATCCAGGCACCGTGGCAGGCGCTGGGCGAGCAGCTCGCCCAGCCCTATGATCTGGTGCTGTGCCACGCCGTGCTGGAATGGCTCGCCGAACCTCAAGACATCCTCCCCACCCTGCTGCGCCTCACCGCGCCGGGCGGCTGGCTGTCGCTGGCGTTCTACAACCGTGATGCGCTGGTGTACCGCAACTTGCTCAAAGGCCATTTCCGCAAACTGCGCAGCAATGAACTGGCGGGTGAAAAACAGAGCCTGACCCCGCAACGCCCCGTGGACCCACGGCAACTGCGCACGCAACTTGAGCCGCACTGGCAGGTCGAAGAGGAAAGCGGCGTCAGGGTTTTTCACGACTACATGCCCCGGGACTTCCAGGCCAAGGCGGCACTGGACGACCTGCTCGAAATGGAACTGGCCCACCGCCGACACCCCGCCTTCGCCGGACTCGGCCGTTACCTGCACTGGATCTGCCGACCGCGCTGAGCGATTCGCTACCGGGAGTGACCCATGTTCTATCGCCTGCTGTGCCTGGCCCTGCTGTCGCTTGCCGTGGTCGGCTGCCAGAGTGCCAATCCCTATGTCGCCAGCAGCCGGCCATTGCCGCCGGCACCGCCACAGGCCGCCACCACCTTCGATGCCAGCGCCTATCCAGCCCCCGCTCGCGACTACGGGCGCTACCGTACCTGGGCCTGGCGCAACGCGCGTTTGCCCAGCACCGGCGCCAACACCGACCCCGCGCAATTGGCGCAGGTGGTGGCCGAGGGCCTGGATCAGCAGGGTCTGCGCCCGGCCCGCAGCGGCCAGCCTGATCTGTGGGTCAGCGCTGACCTGCGCATCGAACGGCGTGTGCGGCAGGTGCGCGACTACGACAGCTACGACCCGTATTCCAGCCCTTACGGAGGGGTGGGCTACGGCGGTTATCGCAACGGCTATGGCGCCTACGGCAGTGTGCCGATCACGCGCACCTATCAGGTCGACGTCAGCGTGGTACACATCGAGCTGTTCGATGCCCGCGATGGCCAGGCGGTCTGGAGTGCCAGCGCCGAGAGCGGCACGGGCAGCCAATCGATCCGTGACCGTGAAGCGGCGCTGCGCGAGACCGTGCAGAAAGCGCTGAGCGGCTATCCCCCACGCTGAACGCCAGGAGACATCATCATGCTGCGCCCTCTCGCTATGCTCGCTTCCGTGCTGCTGTTGGGCGCCTGCTCGACCGCCAATGTCCAGCACGACTACGACGGCAGTCGTGACTTCGCCGGTTACCGCAGCTGGGCCTGGGAAGACCCTGCGCTGCAGTACCGCCCAGACGATCCGCGGATCAAGAGCGATCTGACCGAACAACGTATCCGCCAGGCCGTGGCCGGCCAGCTTGACCAGCGCGGCTTGCGCCCGGTGCAAGCCGGCGCTCGCGCCGACCTCAAGGCGCGTGCCTACCTCATCGTCGAAGACCGCCAACGTGAAGTCGTCACCAGCTACGGCGGCGGTTGGGGCGGTTGGGGCGGTGGCTGGAACGGTTACTGGGGCGGCCCTATGTTCAATGAAACCCGCAACGTCGACTACAAGGTGGCGACGATCCAGGTCGACCTGTTCGATGGCGGCGACGGCAAGCTGGTCTGGCGCGGCAGTGCCGAGCAGATGATGAACAGCAGCCTGCCGGGCCCGCAGGAACGCAGTGCAGCGATTCAGAAGACCGTGGGCGAACTGATGACGCACTATCCGCCGCGCTGATAGCGCTGCTCAGTAGTGGCAGAACGCCGTCAACTGCCGCAACGTAGCGTACTTGATGGCTCCGCTGGCGTTTGCTGCAGTGCTCAGGGCGCCGTCTTCTTGTAGCAGGCCCTCGTCGCGACACTGCCGTGATGCAAAACAGCGGATCGGTTGTCCCTTTGCTCAGGTTTTTTCGCAGGCAACCTGATGGGTGCGCAGTTCACGTCTACCCTGACGCTAACGATGTAGGAAATATCCCAACGCGTTGTCAGGCGAGTCACTAAAACTCCGACCAATGCCTGGCACCACGCCCTGATACAAGGATGGCAATCGATCGATGCACAGCATGGTCCTTCTGATGTGGCTGGCCTTGTGCAGTGAACAGGATGTCCGTGAGCGTCAGGTCTCTGAAACCCTGACCCTCGGCGTTGGCGCCTGTGCCCTGGCCTGGTTGTTCATGACCGGCACCAGCTGGCTGGGGGCCGAGGCCAGTGATGCCGGCTGGGGGCTGGCGATCGTCATGCTGCTGACCCTGCCGGGTTACTGGCTGGGCCGGCTGGGCGCCAGTGATGTGAAGCTGGTGGCGGCACTGGCCCTGGCCAGCAGTCACCATTATGTGTTGGGCACGTTCATCGGCGCTGGGGTGTGCGTGGTGTTGTGGATGCTCCTGCGTCGCCGGCTGCTGGCGCTGCTGCATCCCAAGGTGAAGAAACGCTTGCAGGCCCTAGCCGAGCAGATCAATGACAAGCAGCCCTTTGCGCCCTATGTACTGGTCGGATTTCTCCTGACATCGATTTGGACCCCCTAGCAACGACTGTGGTCATAACCCCATGACGCCTCGCGCCGGAGCGCGGGACGAAGGTTTTTCATTGCCGTAAATGGCAGGCCCGGGATCAGGGCCTTCAAGCAACAGGGAGTTGACCATGAGTAAAAATGTCAGCGAGGTGAAAGTGCTGGTCATCGATGACCAGCCCGCAGACGCCGAAACGCTCTGCGATGTTCTTGAACACCATGGTTACAACTGCGTCACTGCCCACAGCGCCGAACACGCGCTGAGCCTCTATCAGAACGACAGCGCCATCAGCTTGCTGCTGTGCAAGCTGCACCTGCCTGACTCGGACGGCATCGAGCTGGTGCGCGAGCTCAAGGCCGTCACCCATCCACCGCGCCTGTTCGAGACGATCCTGCTGACCGGTCATGCCGACAAGGCTGATCTGATCCGCGCGCTTCGTGGAGGGATTGCCGACTACTACCAGCAGCCGGTCGACAACGACGAGCTGCTCGCGGGCGTGCGTCGCCAGGAGCAGTCGTTGCTTGAGCGACGGCGTCAGGCCCGTGAGCTGGGCAGCCTGAACCAGCGCCTGCACCATTTGGCTGAGTCGATCGACGAGCTGTATCAGGACCTGGAAAAAGCCCGCGGCCACACCATGCACCGCCGCGCCAGCGACCCTGCCGAAAGCGAGCCCGAGCTGCCGGTCGCGTTCCAGAAGCTGTCGCCGCGCCAGTTGGAAGTGGCGCAACTGGTCAGCAAGGGCAAAACCAACTTTCAGATCGCCTGCGAACTGGGCATTACCGAAAACACCGTGAAACTGTATGTGTCACAGGTGTTGCGCCTGACCCACATGCACAACCGCACGCAACTGGCCCTGGCACTCACACCGCGCAGCTCGCCGCTGCATCAACGCTTTACCGCGCATTGACTGCAGCGGCCCGGGGCGCGCCGGGCTGCTGCGCCGTCAATCACTGACCTGAAACTCCACCCGCGCGGTTTCCCCGCTTTCGTCC
Source organism: Pseudomonas sp. (assembly GCF_032058845.1). GTDB lineage: Bacteria > Pseudomonadota > Gammaproteobacteria > Pseudomonadales > Pseudomonadaceae > Aquipseudomonas. Next base: position 5,127 of record NZ_DAMCCR010000167.1, read on the forward strand.
AACGCACTCAGCTCGACCCGCCCCGTCTGCTCGAACGAGACCGTCAGGGCTTGCTGGTCGACGGTTTCACCCTGCGGCTGACCGTTGACGAACCACCAGCGCCGACCATTGCCGCCCAGTGCCGAGACTTGCAGTTGCAAAGGCTCACGGTTGCTGGCCGGACGGCGCAGGTGGTCACCGCCGCGCACCCCGACAATCGACAACGGCGGCGCGCTGATCGCTACGTGCGGTGGGCAGTTCGGGTCGATGCCAGGCAGGCGTGCGGCGCGCCGCTCCTGGCGCGATAGCCACGGCTCCAGTGCGGCCGGCCATAGCGCCACTGGCCGGGACCTGGCGTCAGGGCAACTCGCATCGACCCGCAGCCCGTCCGGGTTGACCCAGACGGTTTCACTCAGGCCCAGGCCCAGCGGCTGATCAGCGGCCTGCAAGGTGGGCGGCGTGGTGCCCTGCAAGGTCCAGGCGAAACGCTGGCGCCGGCAGTTGTCGTCCTTGCGCGCCATGGGCTGGCCCAGCGGCCAGCAGATCGCCGCCACCCCCACCGAATCCGGCACTTGCTCGGGCGCTGCGACGATGCCGCGCTGGCTGTCAC
>NZ_DAMCCR010000168.1:0-5690 GCF_032058845.1 Pseudomonas sp.
GCGATGGCCGGCGCAGCCGGCCTGACCCAGGCGCCGCGTACTGCCAGACAGACCGCGATCACAGCCATTGGGGCGGCTGCGCCGCCCATCGCGACTCACCGCCACGCAGGGCCGATCCCCTTCAGCGCAGATGCATTCGCAGGCTCATCCTTGCCCGCATCCCGCGCAGAACGATGATCAGAGCACCGGCACCGTCGCCAGCATCGACGGCCGTTGTGACACTTCGGCATACCAGGCTGCCAGCCCGGGTTGCCGTTCCCGCCAGCCGAAATCAGGCTGGCGCAGGTCGAGGTAGCCGAGCGCACAGGCCAGGCCGATCGCCGCCAGGTCGAAGCCGGATGCCAGTTCGGCCAGATGTTCCTGCTCCAGGTTGGCCAGGCTGCGCCGGATCTTTTCACTCTGGGCTTCGAGCCAGCCATCCCAGCGTTTGTCCTCCGGGCGTAGCGCCACTTCGTAACGGCTCGACACCGCTGCATCGAGAATCGCATCGGCCTGCGAGACCAGCGTCATGCGCCGCCAGCGGGCCGAGCCTTCGCGGGGCAGCAGCGGCAGGCCGACGTGCTGCTGGTCGAGGTACTCGCAGATCACCCGGCTGTCATGCAGCACCGTGCCATCGGCCAGGCGCAGGGCCGGGATCTTGCCGATGGGGTTGTCCACGTTGAGCTGCGCGTCCGCTTGAACCGGGCTGATGTTCACCGGATGCAGGCTCACACGTTCAACTTGATCGGTCTCGTGCAACACCACCATGACCTTGCGTACGAACGGCGACAGCGGCGAGTGAAACAGGGTCATCGTCGTCATGGCTCAGTTGCCTTGCAGGCTGGGGGGCATGCACACGCCGGTGCCGCCGATGCCGCAGTAGCCCTGCGGATTCTTGGCCAGGTACTGCTGGTGATAGGCCTCGGCGAAATACACGGTCGGTGCTTGTGCCACCTCGGTGGTGATGGCGCCGAAGCCGGCCTTGTCCAGCTCGGCCTGGTACTCGGCCTTGCTCGCCTCGGCCTGTTCCACCTGCTCAGGGCTGGTGCAGTAGATGGCCGAACGGTACTGGGTGCCGACATCGTTGCCCTGGCGCATGCCCTGGGTCGGGTTGTGCAGTTCCCAGAACATCGCCAGCAGTTCGCGGTAGCTGACCTTGGCCTTGTCAAAGACCACCAGGACCACTTCGGTGTGGCCGGTCAGGCCGGAGCAGACCTCTTCGTACGTCGGGTTCGGCGTGTTGCCGCCGGCGTAACCGACCACGGTACTGACCACGCCTTCGCGCTGCCAGAAGCGCCGCTCGGCACCCCAGAAGCAGCCCAGGCCGAAGATCGCGAAATCGACATCGTCGAAGAACGGGCCGAGCAGCGGGGTTTCTTTGAAGACATAGTGAGTTTCAGGCAATGCCATGGGCGTCTCGCGCCCAGGCAGCGCCTGTTCAGCGGTAGGCAGGACGTTTTTGTTCACCAGAATTTCCGAACGCAGGACCATGGCTGTACCTCAGGGGTTGTGCGGTGATGAAGGTTTTCGCGAGTGCATCGGGGCAGCCACTGTTGAACCGATGAGCTTGCCCGCGACAGGTTTCCTATAGTGCCCGAGCGCAATGGCGCTGTCAGGCCACCAGACTGGGTGGAGGAGATTTGAGGGCTTTTACGCGCGTTACAGGAGGGACCGGTTCGCCGCGCGAGCACGCTTGCAGGGCTTGCATGACGCTTGAGCCCGGCGTGGCGGTCAGACCACCGGCCCGCGCGGGTAGCGCAGCAGCCGCTCGGCCAGCTCCCGGCCCGGAATCGGCCGGTCGAACAGATAACCCTGGCCCACATCGCAGCGGTGCCGGCGCAGGAACGTCAGTTGCTCCGGCGTCTCGATGCCCTCGGCCACGACCTTGAGCTTGAGGTTGTGGGCCATGGCAATCACCGCCGAGGTGATCTCCATGTCGTCCTGATTGACCGGGATTTCGTTGATGAAGCTGCGATCGATCTTGATGATGTCGATGGGAAACTTCTTCAGATAGCTCAGCGACGAGTAGCCCGTGCCGAAGTCGTCCATGGCCAGGGTCATGCCCAGCTGCTTGAGCTCGTCGAGCTGGCGGCGGGTGTCATCGGTGGCTTCGAGCAGCAGGCCTTCGGTGAGCTCCAGTTCCAGCAGGTGCGCCGGCACGGCTTCCTGCTCGAGGATGCTGGCGATCGAGCTGACCAGCTCCGGATCGGAAAACTGTTTGGGCGACAGGTTGATCGCGACATGCAAGGTGCCCAGACCTGCCTCTTGCAACTGGCGGGTCATGCGGCAGGATTCGCGCAGCACCCACTTGCCGATGGGAATGATCAGTCCGGTTTCTTCCGCCACGCTGATGAACTGGTCGGGGCGGATCATGCCGCGCTCCGGGTGGTTCCAGCGCAGCAAGGCTTCCAGGCCGAGCAGCCGACCACTGCGCAGGCACAGCTTGGGCTGGTAGAACACCTCCAGCTCGTTCTGGGCCAAGGCGCGGCGCAGGTTATTTTCGACGAACAGCTTGTAGCTCGCCTCGGCGTTGAGCACCTCGGTGAAGACCTGCAGCTGGTGTTTGCCGTTGGCCTTGGCCTTGTGCAAGGCGAGCCCTGCGTTCTTCATCAGGGTCTGCGGGTCGCTGCCGTGCAGGGGTGCGCAGGCCAGGCCCACCGAGGCTGTGATGTTGATCAGCTGGTTGTCGACGAACATCGGCCTGTCCAGGGTGCGCAACAGCTGCTGGGCAAGGTGCTGGCCGTCTTCGATGCTGGTGTCGTCGAGCAGCATGGCAAACTCGTTGCTGGCCAGGCGCGCCAGGGTGCTGGCGGTATTGAGGCTGTTGCGCAGGCGGCGCGCCAGGCTGATCAGCAGCTTGTCGCCGGTGTGATGGCCGAGACTGTCGTTGATTCGTTTGAAGTTGTCGATGTCCACCAGCAGCAGGCAGATCGGGCTGGCGTCCTGGCGCGCGAAGCGTTGCTCCACGCTACGGATGAACGCCTCGCGGTTACCCAGGTTGGTGAGGTTGTCGGTGTAGGCCAGGCGCTCGATGCGTTGTTGCGCCAGCTTGGTCTCGGTGATGTCTTCGTAGATACCGATGTAGTGGGTCAGCTCGCGATGATCGCCGTACACCTTGGAGATCGACAGTTGCCCCCAGTAGGGTTCCAGGCTCTTGCGCCGGCTCCTGAACTCGCCTTGCCAGCTGTTGCCGATGTCCAGGCTCGACGGCGAAGCGAAGAGGATGTCGCTGAGGTTTTCCAGCGCAGGCAGCTCGCTGACGTGGCGACCCTGCACTTCCTCGGTGGTGTACTGGGTGATGGCGGTGAAACTCGGGTTGACGTACTCCACCACGCCGTCGCGGTTGACCAGCAGAAAGGCGCTGGCGCTCTGTTCCACCGCGCGCTGGAACAGGTGCAGGGCATTGGCAGCCGTGCGTCGTCTGTGGTTGGTGATGACCTGGGCGAACTGATCGGCCAGCTCGCCGGCGAAGGCAATCTCGTCCGACTGCCAGGCGCGCGGCTGGGCGGTCTGCTCCAGGCACAGCACGCCCACCACCTGCCCATCGACGCGAATGCTGGCGTCGAGCATGGCGTTGTCTTCGGCGAACAGTGTGCCGGCCAGGTCGCGGGTACGTGGGTCATGGCTGGCGTTATGGGCATCGATGGCGCGGCTGGTGTGCAGCGCATCGAGGTAGTCGGGGAAGCGGCTGGCATCGATCGGCGCCAGCAGCCTGTGCTGCGCGTCAGCGCGGTGCCAGGCACTGATCGGTTCCAGGCGCTGTTCGTTGAGGTGCCAGATGCTCGCCGAGTCGACCTTGTAGATTTCGCAGGCGGTGCGGGTGATCAGCTCGGCGGCTTCGAGCAGCGAGTTGCCTGAACTGTAGCGCTGGCGCGCCAGACGCAGGATCAGGTCTTGCTGGGCACGCACGCGTTCGAGCTGCTCGAGCTGGTCCTGCTGGGCGCGCTGGTTCAGTTGCAAGGCCAGTTGCAGACGGTTGTTGCGGGTTTCCAGGGCCTGGGCGTCGAGGTCCGGGTCGTCCTGCTGGTCATCGAGAATGGTCAGATAGCCGCGCAGCAACTGGCGGTTGTGCTGCTTGAACACTTCGCCGATTTCCAGCACGCGCAGGGGGCCCGGCTGGCTGTGCAAGGTGTAGCGCACCCGGTAATGGCTGCGCCCGGCGAGCTGCAGCTGGATCTCGTCGTGCAGGCGATAGCGGGCTTCGGGCTCCATGAAGCTGGCAAACGGCGAGCCGATCATGGCGCAGAGTTCAGCGGCCGCCAGGCCGAGCGCGCGCTCGCAGGCAGGATCCAGGTAGAGCATGGCCCAGTTGGCTTCGTTGAGCCGCTCGAAACGCAACATGCCGAGCCGCGAGGGCACCGGCAATTGCGTGACGACCTCGGCCACCGTACGGCTGGCGGCATCGGGTTGGCTTTTCATCGAGGACTCACTTCAGGGGGGCAGCCTTGTTGGCAGGGCGTCTGGCAAGGTTGCATCATTGTGCCAGGAGCTGGCAAGCGGCCATGTGCCGCGCCGGGTGCTGTCTGTCGGCGGGCGCATGGCGCGGAACGAATGATTCCCCGGCAAAAAAAATCCCCGCCAGAAGGCGGGGTTGAGGTACGAGCGTGGCAGCTCGCTAAAGCAGTGTCGGCGGTAACCGGTCAGCCCGGTCGCCGCCGTTGCAGCATTACAGCAGCAGCGTGCGGATGTCGGTCAGCACATCGCCCAGACGCTTGGTGAAGCGCGCAGCGGCAGCGCCGTTGATCACACGGTGATCATAGGACAGCGACAGCGGCAGCATCAGCTTGGGCTGGAAGGCCTTGCCATCCCAGACCGGCTGGATAGTGGCCTTGGAAACACCCAGGATGGCCACTTCCGGCGCATTGACGATCGGCGTGAAGCCGGTGCCGCCAATGTGGCCGAGGCTGGAGATGGTGAAGCAGGCGCCTTGCATGTCGTCGGCCGACAGCTTCTTGGTGCGGGCTTTTTCGGCCAGGGCCGCAGCCTCGGCAGCCAGCTGCAGCAGGCTCTTCTGATCGACGTTCTTGATCACAGGGACCAGCAGGCCATCCGGGGTGTCCACGGCGAAACCGACGTTGACGTATTTCTTGCGGATGATCGCCTTGCCGCTTGGCGCCAGCGAGCTGTTGAAGTCTGGCATTTCCTTGAGCAGGAAGGCGCAGGCCTTGAGCAGCAGCGGTAGCACGGTGAGCTTGACGCCGGCTTTCTCGGCAACGGCTTTCTGCGCGACGCGGAAGGCTTCCAGCTCGGTGATGTCAGCCGAGTCGAACTGCGTGACGTGCGGCACGTTCAGCCAGCTGCGGTGCAGGTTGGCAGCACCGACCTGCATCAGGCGGGTGAGGGCGACTTCCTCGACTTCACCGAACTTGCTGAAGTCCACCACCGGGATCGGCGGAATGCCCGCGCCACCGGTAGCGCCAGCAGCAGCGGCCGGGGCCTCTTTGGCCTTCTGCATCATCGCCTTGACGTAAACCTGCACGTCTTCCTTGAGGATGCGACCGTGCGGGCCGCTGGCGCTGACGGCGCCCAGCTCGACACCGAATTCACGGGCCAGCTGGCGTACGGCAGGGCCGGCGTGGACCTTGGCGTTGCTGGCGGCTGCCGGGGCAGCGGCAGCAGGCGCCTGGGCTTCAGCAGCGGCGGGTTTGGCTGCCGGCGCGTCAGCTTTGGCAGGTGCCTCGGCCTTGGCTGGCTCGCTGGCGGCTTTCTCC
>NZ_DAMCCR010000169.1:0-5462 GCF_032058845.1 Pseudomonas sp.
GCGACGACGCTTCGTCGGCCTGGGCATCGCCGCCAGCGTGTCGCGGTCACGGCCGGGACTTCAGCGCTGTGGCTGAGCGGCACGCGCCTGGCGATGGCGGATATCCGTACCGCCGTGGGCGAGCGGCGCACGGCGACGCTGGCGGATGGCTCCACGGTGGACATGGCCGGCAACACAGCGTTGAACGTGGATTTTGCAGCCGGTAAACGCTCGGTCGAACTGCTGCAGGGCGAGGCCTACTTCAACGTCGTGCCGTCCACGGGCGGCGAGTTCGAGGTCACTACGCCCTATGGCCAGATCACTGCCGCCGAGGGCGAGTTCTGCCTGTCGTGCGAGCGCGCGTCGGTGCTGCTGGCGGTGAGCCGCAAGACAGCCAGCGTGGTGGCGGCAAACCAGCATCTGGACCTTGGTGAAGGCCTGTCGCTGCGTTTCAGCCAAGGCCACGCCGGCCCGATCCAGCACGCCGAGCTGGAACAGATCCTTGCCTGGCGCAGCGGCCGCCTGGTGTTTTTCGACACCCCGCTCAGGACCGTGACCGAGCAGCTGCAACGCTGGCGCCCCGGGCGAATCTTCGTCATGGACGAGCAACTGGCCGCGCGCCGGGTCAGCCTGATCCTCAATCTCGAGCGGCCTGATCAGTTGATCGATGCGCTCACCAGCGCCCTGTCAGTACGCGCCCGGCACTACACCGATCTGGTCACGCTGATCTATCCCGCCTGATCCCCGTAGAAATATTTCGCATTGCCTCAAGAATCTCGAGCAGCCTGATCAGCTGATCGATGCGCTCACCAGCGCCCTGACGGTACGCGCTCGGCACTACACCGATCTGGTCACGCTGATCTATCCCGGCTGACCCCCGTAGAAATAATTTCGCAGCGCCTCAAGACATTGCCCTCACTCGTGCGTCTTTGCCTGACTGATTGGTATTCGCATCGTGCGCCTTTTCCTGAGGAACCCCGTAATGGCCGTGCAACCCCCCTTCGTCTCCCGACCCGATGGCCGCTGGCAGCGCAGCGCCCTGAGCACCGCGCTGGCGTGCACCTTGCTGCTGGGTACGCTGCAGGCCCACGGGGCAGCCGTGGCCCAACCTGCCGCCTCTGCACGCACGCTGGCCCTGAACATCCCGGCTCAGTCGCTGCGCCAGGCGCTGTTGCAGTTCAGCCAGCAGTCAGGCCAGAACGTGATGCTCGACGGCAATCTCGATGCAACGCTGCGCAGCCCCGGCGTGGTCGGTCGCTACTCGGCCGAAGACGCATTGGCCAGGTTGCTGCAAGGCAGCGGCTACCACTTCGCCCGCACCGATGCCGCCACCCTCTACCTCGTCCCGCAGCAGAGCGCGCAAGGCAATGGCCAGGTGAGCCTCGGCCTCACCCAAATCCAGTCCCAGGCCGAGTGGGACGCCACCCCCGCGCGCAGCTACCGCGGCAACACCGCCCCCAGCACCACGCGCCTGGGCCTGACCGACAAGCAGACCCCGCAAGCGATCACCGTGGTGACTCGCGAGCAGATGGACGACTTCAAGCTCAACAGCGTCAAGGACGCCCTGCGCAACGCGCCCTCGGTGACCGTCGAACAGTTCGAGACCGACCGCACGGCCTTCACCTCACGCGGCTTCAAGATCGAGAACTTCGAGTTCGACGGCATGAGCCTGCCGTTCTCCGGCGGCGTGCTGGTCGGCGACCAAGACATGACCGAGTTCGAGCAGGTCGACGTGCTGCACGGCGCCAATGGCCTGATGAGCGGCACCGGCGACCCGTCAGCCACCGTCAACCTGATCCGCAAACGGCCCACCGACACCTTCCAGGCCCGCGTCGACAGCAGCGTAGGCTCCTGGGACAACCGCCGCCTGAGCCTCGACCTCTCCGGCCCGCTGACCGACAGCGGCAACGTGCGCGGGCGCTTGATCACCTCCCACGACAAAGGCAACGCCTACCTCGACCAGTACGGCCACGAAGTGAACGTGGCCGCCGGCCTGCTGGCCTTCGACCTGTCCGATGTCGACACCCTGACCGTCGGCTTCACCCAGCAGAACAGCTACTCCAACGGCAGCACCTGGGGCGCACTGCCGATCGCCGACTACGCCGGCAAGCGCATCCACTACAGCAGCCGCAGCTCCAGCGTCGGCCAACCCTGGACCTACTGGGACGTGCACACCCAGCGCGCCTTCGCCGAACTCACCCACGCCTTCGACAACGGCTGGAACAGCACGCTGACCGTGACCGGAATGAAGCAGGATTCCGACACCAAGATGCTCTACGCCATCCCAGCGACCGCCACCAGCGCCTATGCCTACGTCAACCGCACCACCAGCACGGAAAACCAGGTCACCGGCGAAGCCAAGCTGGCCGGCCCGTTCGATTTCCTCGGCCGCGAACACGAGCTGACCCTCGGCGCCAACTACGGCCGCACCCACCACGACGAGCGCGGCCACTACTTCAGCGCCGCCGGCTACATTCCCGTCAGCCTGGCCGATGCCCTGTCCGGCAACGTCATCGAGCCCGCCTTCGACTACACCGACGACCTCAACACCCAGCTGTTCACCGACCGCCAGAAAAGCCTGTTCGCCGGCGCCCGCTTCAGCCTCGCCGACGACCTGCACTGGATCGCCGGCGCGCGCATGCTCAGCGCCGACGGTGATGGCGCCGGCTACGGCTCGCCCCACGACACCCGCGTGCACGGTAAGGTCACGCCCTACACGGGCCTGGTCTACGACCTGACCCCACAGTGGAGCCTGTACACCAGCTGGACCAAGATCTTCAAACCGCAATACGTGCGCAGCACCACGGGCGGCGTGGTCGAGCCGCTCGAAGGCAAGAGCCTGGAAGTGGGCGTGAAAGGCCTGCTGCTCGACGACCGCCTGACCGTGACCGCCGCTGCCTTCAAGACCGACCAGGAAAACGTCGCCGAACTGACCGGCGAAATCTCAGGCGGGCAATACCTCTACCGCGGCACCAACTTCAAGAGCCGCGGCTTCGAGCTTGGGGCGTCTGGCGAAGTGCTGACCGGCCTGGAACTGGCCGGCGGCTACAACTTCGTGCGCATCGAAGACGACAACGGCGACGACGCCCGCAAGTACATTCCCACCCACACCCTGCGCGGCAGCCTAACCTACCGCTTGCCCAGCCTGCCCCAGGCGAAAGTGGGCACACGGGTGCAGTGGCAGAGCGGAACCGAGCTGGATAACAACAGCAACGTACGGCAGAACGCCTACGCGCTGGTGGACCTGATGGCGAGTTACGACTTCGATGAGCACTGGAGCGCGGGGGTGAATGTGAACAACGTGACGGACCGGAAGTATCTGTTGTCGCTGTATCAGTCTGCGGGGTCGACGAATTACGGAGCGCCGCGGAATGTGATGGCTTCGGTGAGTTGGAAGTACTGACAGGTAGGCCCGATCTGACGGTTGAAAGGGAGGAGGGGTCAGTTTATGCGAGAGCTGACTCCAAACACTGACACCTCCGCTGAGCCTGACTCTTCCTGCCCCAACCATGCTGACGAAGAAGCCAAAACCCCACAGTTTTCAGCCCCAAAACGCAGCTCCCAACCCACCGCCGCCCCCCGTGTGGGAGCGGCTTCAGCCGCGATGGCCGGCACCGCCGACCCAACCGCCCCGCACTGGCCCGTCCAGTTGAAACAACCTACGAGCCGTCCAGCAACTTGCCGCATTCCTCCCCCACCAACCTGCCAATGATCCTCACCGCCTGATGAACACCGGCTACATGCCGCGAACTCAGACCTGGCGAATCATCCGACCCCAGCGCATCGTCATGCTCGACGAGCGCCTCACCTAATAATTCCAAGGTCCATCCATAAACTTGCAGCTGGATCAGACGCTCTCGCTCAATCATCGGCGCACCGCCTTTGCAACACAGACGACGTCAGCTTGTGACTGATGGGAAAGCCCTAGGGGTGATGGGGCGATGACCCCAGGGCGGCAAACGGATGCGCGGTTTTTGCTCAAACTGCCTGCTAGCATGCATGAGGCTCCAAGTTACTTGTCAGGAGCTGCGACCGTCCTTCCTACGGGATTGGGTGGCAGCTGTGTGTGGGGTAGGAATACCGGGAAACTTGGAACCCGGCCAGGCCGAAGCCTGCCCACACACAGCCGCCATGACACGAATCGGCGGGCATGAAAAAAGCGCCAGCCGAGGTGATGGGGCGCTATGTGCGTGCGCCAAGTTTATCAGCAGGTTCCTACACCTGACCGCAGGATTGACTGCAGTTGGGGGAATTTAGTGGGTAGTGGGGGTGGGTGCAAGGGGCGGGGTGTGGGACGGGGCTTGATAATTTGTAGGATAAAACCTGAAGTGAGCAGGGTTCGCCTAAGCCAACGCTATTGAGAGGAACGATCGCGGGTTTGGCTTTGCCGTTTTTGATCCTGCAGACGCATCTATCCAGGGCTAAATCATTCCTGTTGGAGCGGGTTCACCCGCGGTGAACTCCAAAGCAGCCCCAACCATCGTTTCCACACGAGCGGGTGGCAGCTATGCGCAGGGTGGAAAACCGGACATCGAGCAACCCCGGCAGGCCAAAGGCCTCCCGCGCATAGCTGCCATAGCGGCAGATCGATCAATGATTACCAGGGTTTCCACACCCCGATCACTGAACTACTCAGCGACCCAGCAAGGTTAGGAGGATGGATTTCCCAGCGCAATCAGACGGAGATCGACATGAGGCGTAAGGTATTTCCTAGGACGGGGAATGACTATGGGGTAGGTGTCAGATGTTTCGGAAGGTGGTGTGGGAAGGGGGCGGAGTTTGGAGTTGAGGTGCTCGGTGATGTTGGACCTCAAATGGGATGACCCAGGCCAATGCGTCTCGCTAGGCGGCGATTATGGGTCCCGGGTTGTCGAGCCAGCGGCACTAAAGAGCTGGCACTAAAGAGCTACAGAACTATCAGGACTTTGGTGCCTGTAGCGGGCTTAGCTTCTTTCGTGACAGCTCGACATGACCATCGCACGACACCAAAGCGAAATAGTCTTTGTCCGGAGTATTGGCAGATACCGTCCACATTTTTGCAGTCGCGTCATAATGCTCATCCGACGATACACTGACTGACGTTCCGCCAATGGCAGGGTACGTTCTGTCGAAGTATGTACGAACTGACGTCTCTATAAACGCCCGCCCTACATCAGGGCAAGATTCGAGCGGCCCCTTACCGCAGCCAGTCACTGTGGAAAGCGTTAGAAGCGCTAAAATGATTTTTGACGCTCTCATGCAAATCCCTTTGTTAATGGTTGTGGCAGCCTGGCCAGTAGTCCCTCTAGCATACATATGACGATTAGCCGATTTCGTATAGGGCTTTTTTTTCAATACTCGATGCCCTTAAGCCACACCAAAGAGACGAGCGGCGAATCTGAATCGTTACTACACGGCCCTCGCGTGCCTTTTTCCAATCGGATCGTCTCTAGTGTGGTGTTTCTCAAATAACGCTCATACTTCTCGGTTTAGCGCCTCGGCTG
>NZ_DAMCCR010000170.1:0-5329 GCF_032058845.1 Pseudomonas sp.
CGTCGAACAGCGCCACTTCCAGGTTGAAGCGGCGGCGCATTTCCACCAGCCACTGATGCTGCAGGTTTTCCGGCACCAGGATCAGGACGCGGCTGGCGCGGCCAGACAGCAGCTGGCGATGGATGATGAGGCCGGCTTCGATGGTTTTGCCCAGGCCCACTTCGTCTGCGAGCAAAACACGCGGCGCAATCCGATCGGCCACTTCGCGGGCAATGTGCAACTGGTGCGCGATGGGCTGCGCACGGACACCGCCCAGCCCCCAGAGCGACGACTGCATCTGCTTGCTGGTGTGCAACAAGGTGTTGTAGCGCAGCGAGAACCAGGGCATCGGGTCGATCTGCCCGGCGAACAGTCGATCACTGGCCAGTCGGAACTGGATGAAGTTCGACAGTTGGGTCTCGGGCAGCGTACGCGGCTGATTTTGCGCATCCAGCCCGTGATAGACCATCAGCCCATCGACATCGTCCACTTCGCGAACGGTCAGCTTCCAACCGTCGAAGTGGGTAATCTGGTCGCCCGGTGAGAAGCGCACGCGGGTCAGTGGCGCATTGCGCACGGAGTACTGGCGGGTTTCGCCGGTCGCCGGGTACAGCACGGTGAGCAGGCGGCCGTCCTGCGCCAGGACGGTGCCAAGGCCAAGCTCGGCTTCGCTATCACTGATCCAGCGTTGCCCGGGTTGATACTGCTGCGCCATACTGGCTGAACTCCCGCGATGAAAAGCCCACTATGGTAACGGATAGGTCCGGCCGGACCAATCAGTCTAGTGCGTTCGTTGAACAATACTGCCTTGCCATGAGGAGCGAGTATCGAAATGCCTGCCAAGTATCGCTGGTTCAACGTCTGTGTTGCCGTAGGTGGCGTCCTGCTGGTCTCGGGTTGTGAACAGAAACGCTTCGAGACGCTGCCCCCCATTCCGGCCGAGCAGCTGGAAGTGCTCGGCGTACAGGCGCCTATCAAGAGCGTGCATTTTCGCGACCAGCAAGGCGAGGGCCTCCTGATCCTGAGCCGGGTCGACGGTCAGGCCACCGACGCCGAGACCGAGCAGGAAGTGGACCGCGTGGTGCTCAAGGCCACCCTGTATGGCCGTTCTGGCGAGTCGGCCTTCACGCCGCGGTGGAAGATCGAGCAGGAAACCACCTGCGCGGGCCTCGACCTGGATGTCGACTTCTATACCGATGTCAGCGACGTCACCGATCTCGATCAGAACGGCATTGCCGAAGTGACCGTGGCCAGCCATGCCTTCTGCGGCGGTGGTATCGATCCGCAGGACATCACCATCGAACTGCGTGAGGGCCAGTCGGTCTACTCCTTGACCGGCCAATCGTTGATCAGTCCCGCTGGCGAAGAGCCGTTCGGGGGTGAGCGCGACGAAAGTGCCTCCTACAAGAGCGCACCCAAGGCTGTCCGTGAACATCTGGACAGCGTCTGGCAGCAGGTTTACAAGCGGCCGTGGAGCGAAGTCAGCACGCCTTCGGACTCCGACCCGGAAGACGACCCGCAGTAGCGCCAATCACGTGGGGCGTACGGCCTCACGTTGAACGCCAGCCCTGGCAGCATGACGGTCGCTCATGACCACCGGCGATCAGCCGATATAGAGAGTCAAAGGAGACACGCCATGCTGCCGCCGCTCATTCCCCTCAGCGCTATTCCCGTCACATCCCAGCTCGATCCGGTCAAGCCGACCCCGGACATACCGCCCGTGGTCCCTGTGCAAACCACTGCCGGGGACAGCAGCGTCGACCTGCGCCAGCGGCATGATCCGCAAGAGCAAGCCTTGTTGCTGCTCGATGAGCAGCGTCGCCGTCAGCAACGCCAGCAGCAGGAACAGGCTGATCGCTACAGTGCCGAGCCCGGCGAAGAACTCAATGCCGATAACACCGTGCCTGTGATGCCCATGGGCGAGCCCGTGCGTCAGGGGCTGCTGGTGGATGTAGAGGTCTGAAGACTGTTCAGTCGGCGCGCTTGCCTTCATCATTCATGCATCTGTCGTCAGTCGAGCCTGCCATGAGCCAAGACAACCTCATCAACTTCGGCGCCGAGCGCGCCAAACGCATCCATGACCTCAATGACAAGCGCCTCGATGACATGCGTCAGGCGTTCGAGCAGGCCATGCCGCTGGCCAAGGCCGGCAAATCCAAGCGCAAAGGCAAGTCGAAGAAGCGCTGACCACTGACCTGCATCAATTCCCGTACCCCCTCGCGTGCCCAGCCTCGGGCACCATTGACCCTGATCAATTTCTCTTCCCGCCTGATTGGTTACCTTGCACCCATCGAACGACGACAAACGAATGGAGATCGGCATGTTCTTCGACAATGTGGTTATCGCAGGTGTGGTCACAGTCGGGTTGATGGTGACGTTCTTTGTCGGTCTAGGCATCTTCATCTGGAAGGATTCAAGCAAGCGCAAGTCGCACTGATCGTTCCGGGTTCACGAGCACGCAAGGCATTTTGGGCGACTTCGGTCGCCCATTTTTTTGCCTGTTTTTCCGCAGTTCACTCAACCGTTGCACTGAGATCTCTGGTCCGTTCAAGGAGTAAGGCATGTCCATCACATCGCATGACATCTGCAATGCGGCCGACCAGCTCAAGGGCCTGGTGGGGTTTCACCTGAAGCGTGAGGTCCATATCGTGCGCTTTTCAGAGGATTCCTTTGGGCTCGACGTGGCCGAAGACAGCCTGCAGCCTTGCAGTGAATTCGTCTGGCGTGAGGTGGGCGAGGGGCGCATGGCGTTGTGTCGGGCGCACCTCGCGTTCTTGCTGGCACAGCATGTCGATGACCGACTGAACATCACCGAACCACTGCGGCTATATGTACGCCGTACTGATCTGCCCGAGATCGTTGCCGAACGCGTGGTGGTTACTCCGGCCAGGCCAGCCGAAGTCCAGTGAAGTCGACAGGGGCGACATTTACCCGATCGCGACCCTGGCGTTTGGCCTGGTACAGCGCGTGGTCAGCGTCTTCCAGCCATTGCTCGGGGCCGGCAAAGTCGTCCCGAAAGGCCGACAGACCAATGCTCAGGCTGATGCGCAGGGCCGGAAGGTCCGGGTCGGAATAGTTGGCCGCGCATTCGCGCAGTCGCTCCATCGCGAGGCAGGCTTGTTCCTGAGTGGTTTTCGGAAAAATCACACAGAACTCATCGCCGCCATAGCGGCCGGCGAGATCGGTTTCCCGCAGGCCCTGCCTGAGCTCTTTGCTGAGATGACGCAGTACCCGGTCGCCTACCACATGGCCATACGTGTCGTTGATTGCCTTGAAATGATCGATGTCGATCAGCGCGATCACGGCCGCCCCGCGGCGCTCCTGACACAAGAGAAACTTGCGGCCCAGGCGATCTTTCCAGTACCCATGGTTGTACAGCCCGGTAAGACTGTCGGTGCGGCTCAGGTCACTCAAGCGCCGTTTATGCTCCGCCAGGTGCGTAGCCAACTGAAACGAGACCCATCCCAGGGCCATGGGGTAGAGGGTCAGCATCGGCAAGCTGGCATAGACCTGCAGGTCGGTCGCGTGCAATTGCACGTGAGGCCCGAGCAGCACCATGCCCAGTGCGGCGCCGCCTAGCTGCGCCAGCACGCCGCGTTGCACCAGAGAACGGCCACCGGCGGCAACATTGTTCATTGTGACCATCGACAGGATGGTCAGGCTTGGCAACGGGTTGAAATGCATCGCGGCGGCCCAGAACCCTGCCATGAGCGAGTCGACGACCAGATTGCGCTGCTCGGCGTGGTACGGCTGAGGCGAGCGCATCGCCCAGCGGTACGCCAGATGAGGCCAGAGCAGGCCGTTGACCAGCATCAACGCCCATACCCAGATCGGCGGAGCCAACGGCATCAGTGCCGCGGTCACCGCCAGTAAACCCATGGTTTTGCCCAGTATGCGAGGCAGGTAGATACGCTTGACGAAGGAGAGCCCTTTGCCGTTGCTGGTGTGCGTCATGGTGTCGGTTCTTTGGGTGGTTGCGCTTTATCGCATAAGTTCCCAAGAATTGTTAAACATTCGACGAGGCGTGGATACTGGCCTTGCGTGCCAAATCGCGGTGAGTGCGAGCGTTCTAGCTGCCCAACCTTCTATATATAGAAGCGACATGTAGAGGCGACCGCCGCTGCCCCGTCGCGGCGGCGGTCGGGTGTCACGCTTGGTCAGACCGGCCCTGGCTGGGACGCTTTTTGTCCGTTGCAAGTTTCGACAGCCCTTTGCCCGTGTCGCTGCGCACCTGGGCGTGACTGATAAGCGCGAAAATGAAGCTGCCGCCGATGATATTGCCGGCGAGCGTGGGCAAGGCAAAGTCCATCAGGAATCGTTGCCAGGTTTCCTCGCCTGCCCACACCAGGTAGGACACCTCCACGGTGCCGACGACGATGTGGGTGAAGTCGCCCAGTGCCATCAGGTAGGTGATCAGCACGATGATCCAGATCTTGGCGTTTTCCATCGAAGGGATCATCCAGACCATGGTGGCGATCATCCAGCCCGAGATGATCCCTTTCGCAAACATCTGGCCAATATCGTTGTGCATGACCTTGCGACCGATCTCCAGGAAGGCAGCGTCGGTCTTGTTGTCGAAAATCGGCAGCTCGAGCATGACCCAGGCGACGAACAGGGTGCCGACCAGATTGCCGAGCAGCACAACGCCCCACAGTCTTAGCAAGCGACCCAAGTTCGCCAGGGTTGGTGAGGTCATGACCGGCAGCACGGCTGTCAGCGTGTTTTCCGTGAACAGCTGCTGGCGAGCGAGAATGACGGCCAGGAAGCCTGCGCTGTAGCCGAAGCTGGCGATGATCTGCGCGGTTTCTCCATCGGGCAGGCGTGAATAGAGCAGCCCCATTGCCATCAGTGACAAGCCCATGGTCAGCCCCGCAGCCAGTGCCGACCAGAACAAGGCAGCAATGGTGCGCTCCAGCTCATGATCGCCCTGCGTACGAATCATTTCGTGCAGCACGGCTGCACGCGGAGGCTGATGCTCGTCGACCTCGTGCTCTTCTTCGGCCGAGAGGCCCGGGGTCTTTTCGCTGTGCTCGTCGTTCATGGGGCGATGCTCTAGGAAGGGGTGTTCTTTACAGATCAATGGTGGTTTGAATAGTTGCGGGGAATCGGTGAGCAGGCTGCTGATTTTTCTCGATTAAATGGTTGACACTGTTTTGGATTGGCGTATTATTCGCCTCCCGCAGCGATGAACTTCAAAGCGGGTTTGAAGTTGAAAGTCATTTGGCACTGCCAAGTAAAAGAAGCTTCGAAAAGGTGGTTGACAGCGGTTTGTAACGCTGTATGATTCGCCCCCCCCCCGCTACGAGAGATCGCAGCGAGCCAAGTGGTTGAAGTTGAACGAGATTCTCGC
>NZ_DAMCCR010000171.1:0-5314 GCF_032058845.1 Pseudomonas sp.
CGTTGCCGGCCATCGCGGCTGAAGCCGCTCCCACATGGATCGCGTCAGACCCGCCATCGCGACGATACGCTGGCGCCGAACCGTTCACGGCTCCTGGCTTAGCAAAGCCCGGCCGTGTCCACCAATGCCGAACACGCCAAGGCCTTTGCCCCCGCCCAGTCATACTCGCTGTGCACCCGCGACAACGCCACGAAATGCGGCCCCGAGTAGAACATCTCGTACTGCAAATGCCGCGAACCGAACTCCGAGCCCATCGCATCCCAGGCCAGCTTCATCAACTGCACCCGCTCCAGCGGCGTTGCCATGGACGAATACTGGGTCTGCTCGACCAGCGCGCGGGCTTCGGGGTGGTACAGGTCATCGACGCTCGATGGCAGCATGATCACGCCGCCGCCGGCCAGCTTGCGCAGCGCTTCGATGAACTTGGGGTACACCGACTGCGCCACGGCCTGGCACATGTACAGGTGTTTCTTGTCGGGGATGACGTAGCCGTTCTGGGTCACCGGGCAGTGGATGAGGCTCTTGAACAGCCCTTCGATCATCAGCGTGTTGCAGGCCATTTCGCCGAGGATCTCGCGCACCGCCGGGAAGTCGCTGACGCCGGTGATCTCGGTCATGCGCTGGGCCAGGCCGGTGAGAAAGTGCAGCTTGGTGGTCAGCCGCGCCAGGCTCTGGGTGTCCATCAGCACTTCGGCGGCGGTGCTGTGGAACTGACGCCGACACATGCCCGTGTCGCCGTAGACGAACAGGCGTTCCCAGGGCACCAGCACGTTGTCGAAGTGGATCAGCGCGTCGTTTTCGTCGAAGCGGCTGCTCAATGGATGATCGAAAGCATTCTTGCCCTCGGCGTACGAGGCGCGCGACAGAATCCGGATGCCAGGGGTGTTCAGCGGCAGGGCGAAAGACAGTGCGTAGCGCTCATCAACCCCGGGCTTGAGCGGGTTCTGCACGCCCACCAGTACTTCATCGGCCAGCACGGCGGCAGTGCCGAGCATTTTTGCGCCTCTGACGATCACCCCAGCGTCGGTTTCCTTCACCACGCCGAGGGTGTGGTAGAGGTTGTCGGTGTGCTCGCCCGGGCTGCGCGAGCGGTCGCCCTGCGGGTTGACGATGGTGTAGGTGAGGTACAGGTCGCGCTCGCTGGCGAACTGAATGTAGTTTTTCAGGGCCAGTGCGCGGTCAGGTGAATGGGCCTGGAACACCTCGATGTGGGTCAGCATGCCGGTCAGGGCGGCCGACACATGGTCAGGGCTGCGGCCCAGCCAGCCGAGGCTTTGCCGCGCCCAGGCCAGGGAAGCATGGGCGCGGGCCAGCAGTTGCTCGTGGCGTTGCGGCAACTCCCAGGCCTTGCTGACCCGGCGCTCGGCGTCGAGGGCGAAGGTCATCTCGTCGAGGTGGCTGGCCTGGTAGTCGTACAGGCCGGCGACCGAGGCCACGGCGCCGGAAAACGCCGGATGCTGGCTGTGGCGGGTCACACATTGGCCATTGATCAACACCGTGCGCCCATCGTCGATGGCGTCGAGGTACTGCGCGCCGGTACGCGACAGCCCCTGGGGGGCCGCTGGAGGGAGGGTCATAGTTCGAGAAACTCCAGAGGCAGGCCCAGTTCGGCGCGGCCGACGTAGGTTGAAAACGACTCCCACTGCGCGCCGACATGCCCGCGGTACATCGACACGTCGCTGAAGTAGCGCAGCATCCGCGTGTCGCAGCGCGCCTGTGACGTGCCAGAGGTGCGGAACAGCAGCTCGACCGCTTCGCAGGCTTGCCGGCCGGCCTGTTGCAAAGTGCCCCAGGCGCGTACGTTGTCGGCCACGCTGAGCGGCTGGCCGTCCTGCTGCCAGCGCAGGGCCAGGCGCTGGTGCTGCTCACAGGTGTAGAGCAGGGTGGCTTCGGCGGCGTCGGTCATGGCCAGGGCCTGGCCAAAGGCGCGCTGGTACTGGGGGTCTTCGCCACGCAGGTGGGTGGGGTCGAGCGGGTGCGGCTGGGCCTTGAGCAGGCACTGGTATTCGTCCAGCGCCGCCCGCGCCGCGCCGATCACCGGGGCCAGCAGGTTGGCGTGGTAGGGCAGCATCAGGTAGCCCAGGTACAGCGGGTTGCCGTGCAGGCGGGTGCCGACGGTGCCGTGGCTGACATCCTGATTGGCGAAGAAACCAGCGAACGGCACCACTGCCTGCTCCGGCACGAACACGTCATCCAGGCGAATGCTGTTCGAGCCGCTGGCGCGCATGCCGAGGATCTCGCTGCCGCCCCAGTCGTTGAGGATGGTGAAATCGGCACGTGGCACCAGGCAGGCCAGGCTGCGGGCCGCGGGTGTACCCGCATCCTGCATGACCGTGACGATGGCGTGCGTGGAATAGGTGACCCCGGTGCAGTAGGCGAATACGCCGCTGATGCGGTAGCCGCCTTCAACGGCCAGGCAGCTGCCACCGGGGAAGGCACGGTGCGGTGCGATGAACTGCCCGTCGCCGGCGAATACCTCGTCCTGTACGGCCTGCGGCCAGTGGGAGGCGACGGTCAAGGCATGTCCGCCGGCCAGGGTCAGGCTCCAACCGAGGGCCGGGTGGCCGCGGGAAATCTCGATCATCACCCGGTAGAAGTCGCCCAGGCTCAGCTCGTGACCGCCATAGCGCTTGGGTTGCAGCAGCCGGTAGAACCCGTGCTCACGAAACCATTGGTGCATGGCGGGGCTGTAGGTGCCCTGCGAATCGCTCACTTCCTGTTCGGCCCGTAGCTTGTGGCGTATTTCCCGTGCGAGCTCGAGATACTCATCGACTGTACGGTCGGCCTCGTGCGCCGCCGTGGCAGGGGTATTGGGGTGGCCCATGGAAATGATCCTGAGGTAAGGGTGGTCAGATTTCTTTGAAACGTGCCGTGAACTGGCGCAGTACCGGTGGCTCGTAGGTGAAGTCGAGCGGGCGCAGGCTGGCAGCGCGTGCGATCACCTCCACCAGCGAGTCAGCCACGTAGTCCATGTGGTTGTCGGTGTAGGTGCGGCGTGGAATGGTCAGGCGCATCAGCTCGAACAACGCCGGTTCCTGCTCGCGGGTCTGCGGGTGGCGGCCCATCATCAGCGAGCCGATTTCCGTGGCCCGCACGCCGCTTTCCAGGTACAGCGCATTGACCAGCATCTGCGCGGGGAAATGATACCCCGGCACATCCGGGCGAATCTTGCCGGCATCGACGAACACCGCATGGCCGCCTACGGGCGTCTGAATCGGCACGCCGGCGGCCTGCAAGCGATCAGCCAGGTAGGTCACCTGGCCGATCCGGCTGGCCAGGTGGTGCACGTCGCAGGCTTCTTCCAGGCCCACGGCCATGGCTTCCAGATCACGTCCGGCCAGGCCGCCGTAGGTGATGAACCCTTCCATCGGCACGCAGCGCAGTTGCGCGGCACGCAGCAGGTCGTCTTCTTCACGGAAACAGCACAGACCACCGATGTTGACCATGGCGTCTTTCTTGGCCGACATGGTGAAGATGTCGGCGTGCTGGAACATTTCCCAGACGATCTCAGGGATCGAACGCTCGCGGTACAGCGGGTCGCGTTGCTGGATGAACCAGGCGTTCTCGGAGAAACGCGCGGCATCGATCACCACCGGGATGCCGTGCTGGCGCGCCAGGGAGGCGGCGTCGCGCAGGTTGTCCATTGCTACCGGCTGGCCGCCGACACTGTTGCAGGTGATGGTGATGACCACCGCCGCCACCTGGTGCGCACCGAGCATCTCGATGTCGTTGGCCAGCGCGGCCAGGTCGAAGTTGCCTTTCCAGTCGTCATGGCGCGCGGTGTCCAGCGCGGCCGGGCAGATCCGGTTCCTGACCATCGCCCCGGCTATCTCTACGTGCGCCTTGGTGGTGTCGAAATGGTGGTTGGAGATGAACACCGGTGCCGTGGCGCCACGCGCCTTGGCGCGCTCGACCAGGCAGGGGAAGAGAATCTGCTCGGCGCCACGGCCCTGGTGCACCGGGATGGTGTGCGGGTAGCCGAACAGGCGCTCGACGGTGTCGCTGAGCTTGAAGAAGCTGCGACTGCCGGCGTAGGACTCATCGGCGCTGAGCATGGCGCTCCACTGGCGATCGCTCATGGCACCGGTGCCGCTGTCGGTCAGCAGGTCGATGAAGACATCGTCGGCGCGCAGCAGAAACGGGTTGAGGCCGGCCTTGTTCAGCGCCTCCTGGCGGTACTGCGCGGTGGTGGTTCTGAGTGGCTCGACCATCTTGATGCGGAACGGTTCTGGCATACGAACGGGCATTTCTAGGGCCTCCGGGGCACTCAGACAAAAGGGGGCGGGAACGGGTGTTTCAACTGCCGACGATGCGCCGCAGCACCTCCCATTGCTCATTGCTCAGGCTCAAGCGGTCTTCCTGGTGCAGCACCGAGTTGATGCCGATGCGTGCCCGCGCGCCGTGGGTGCGCAGGTAGGCGTCGACGAACTGCGGCTGGTCGGACAGAAAGGCGATGTCCAGCTCGACCATCTCGCGCACCACCAGCAGCGGCACCGGCGAGCGCAAGGGGTTGAAGTGGTCGCTGCGCAGGCCAGGTTTCGGGCAGTGTGAATAGAACTCGCCAAGCATCAGGCCGGCCGCGAGGAACTGCGGCTTGAGCAGGCTGTGGTAGTGATTGACCTGCGCGGGGTCATCGAGGCCGTGCAGCACGCAGACAATGGTCTTGAACTGGCTGGCGGTGCCGCTCTGCGGCGCGCGTTGCTTGAAGGTCGCGATCAGGCTCAGCAGGTCGGCGGCGATGGCGTCGTCGTCACGCCCGGCCAGGCGCACGTCCGTGAGCCAGAAGGTTTCGCGCTTCATGGCCGGCGGCGACCACGGGCACACCGCGCCGCTGCGGCCCAGTTCCGGGTGAGGGTTGCACAGGTACGACACGCACCACCGGGCGATGTCCAGCATCTGTTCGGAGCAGCCAGCGCCCGCACCTTCCAGGGCGCGAGCGATGGGCACCAGCGTGAGCGGCGCAGCAGGGGTGTGGTCCCGTTCCATCATGACGTCCTCGACAACGGTGACTGATCGAGCCGAGCGCGTGCTCAACGTGGAGCACGCGGCGCGGCGGGCGTTGGGCAGGGTGCTGCGGGCGCGCGCAAGGCCCAGCGGCTGACCACGGCGGCGGCCAGGGTCAGCGCCGCCAGGCCGTCGGTGAGGGTGGCGAAGGCGTTGCGCTTGAAGTTGGTGAACCTGTCATTGATAATATCGGTGATGTGCGTGTCCGCATTCAAGGCAAAACTGAAGATACTGATTCTACGCCTCCGAACTTATCTAAGGAAATTCCGAACAAACCTGAATCTGATGGTAATGACGGATCCGATGATGA
>NZ_DAMCCR010000172.1:0-5260 GCF_032058845.1 Pseudomonas sp.
GCCTGCCTGGCGGCAGGCCGTTACCGGCCTGCACACAAAAAAACTGACAGTCCCGCCGCGATGGACGGCGTAGCCGGCCCGATGCCGCAACTCCAATTCACCAAGATTCAACTTGCCAGCCTGCTTGGCAGAAGGCCTACACTCGAAACTCGCAAGCTGGACGACAATCACTCATCACGCCTATAAATGGCCTGGATACCAATGTCACCCGCGCACCCCTACTCAAACTTTCCAACTGCCAACGAATGAGCTCATGACTCTAGCCATCCGCCCAGCCACACCCGACGACCTCCCCGGCATCCTCGCCATCTACAACGATGCAGTGCACAACACGCTCGCCATCTGGAACGAAGTCCCGGTAGATCTCGCTAACCGCCAAGCGTGGTTCGACGCCCGTCAGCAGCAGGGTTATCCGATTCTGGTGGCGGTGGATGACACGGGCGTATTGGGCTACACGTCGTTCGGTGACTGGCGCCCCTTCGAGGGCTTTCGCCTGACCGTGGAGCATTCGGTGTACATCCGCCAAGATCAGCGCGGCAAGGGCCTGGCACCACAGTTGATGGCGGCGCTCATCGAGAAGGCCCGCGCCTGCGGCAAGCATGTGATGGTGGCCGCCATCGAGAGCGGCAATGCCGCCTCGATTCGCCTGCATGAACGGTTGGGGTTTGCCGTGACTGGGCAGATGGCTCAGGTGGGGATGAAGTTCGGTCGCTGGCTGGACCTGACCTTCATGCAGTTGCAGCTGGATACGGACGCCACACCCCGGTGCTAGCGCCTAACCGCGCATAACCTCAGCCAGCTTCAGCTCGTACCATCCTCTGGCAGGATCGGCGCCTTTCGTATAGTTGTCGTTGGCATAGCTGCCCAGCTCCTCCTTCACGCACTTGCCATTTTTAAAGTACAAGACGGTAGGCGCGCTGAGGGCAAATGTGGGCTTTTCGCCAGCGGCACTGCTGGATGACGCGGGTCTCTCGACGGACACCTTGAACGTGTCGGCGTCGGCCTGTGCTAGCGCCAGCGGGACTCTCACGAACGTGATAGCGGGGTCGGCGTGCGCTGACCACTGCTCCAAGTACGCGCTAACGGCGGGGCTGGCCTTGCCCGAATCCTTGAAGAGTTCGACGACAACCACGCCTCCACTGGAGATCGGCTTGATGTAGTCGTTTTTATCCTTGGCAGTCACGATGCTCATTGTCGAAACCTCTTTGTCTGATAAGACAGCTCAGGCTTGAACTATGAGAAACGCCGACCAGATCGTCTACTGACAAAAATGTCAGACGCCGCCCGCTCAACACTGCGTAAACCGCCCCAACTGCTGGCGCAACCTGCTGTTCTCGGTACGCAGATGCCGCACCTCGTCGAGCAGTTCCAGCGCCAGCGCCACGCCTTCCCATTCCAGTTGCAACTGCTGGTGCATCTTCACCGCGCGCTTGGTGAGCAGCGGCGCCTGATCGTCGAACAGCCAGTCTTGCGGCGTTCGACCCCGTGGCTCGACGATGCCATGCTCGACGATCTCGATCACGTAGTCGGCCGACACGTCGGCTTCACGGCAAAGGGTGGGCATGTCCAGTTGCACGATCAGGGTGCTGCTCATGGTCACTTGCTCCAGTTGGCCCTCGGGTCGAAGGCGGCCTGTTCGGAAAGCTGGGTCCATAGTGCGCGGGTAGCGGCGTCGGACTGGCTGGGCATCACCACCTTGAGCTGTGCGTAGAGATCACCGCGCTCGCCCTGCTTGGTGGCCAGACCCATGCCCTTGACGCGCAACCGCTGGCCGCTCTGGCTGTCGGGGCGGATGGTCAGGTTGATCTTGCCGGTGAGGGTCGGGACCGCGACCTTGGTGCCCAGTGCGGCCTCCCACGGAGCCAGCGGCACGGTGATGACCAGATCGTGGTTTTCGACATCGAACTGTGGGTGCGGCGCCAGACGAATGGTCATGAACAGGTCGCCATTGGCACCACCACCCAGGCCCGGAGCGCCTTGGCCCTTGAGGCGAATGCGCTCGCCGTCGGTCACACCGGCAGGGATTTTCACGTTCAGGGTCTTGGTGGTGAAGCCAGTGCGCTGGCCCATCGCATTGCTCTGCGGCACCTGGAAGCTGATCTGCTTGGATTCCTTGCTCAGGGTTTCCTCCAGGAACACCGCCAGCTCCAGCTCCACGTCCTGCCCTCTGCGAGCGCTGCTCTGCTGCTGTCCGCGACCGAACGGGCTACCGCCACGGGCACCGAACATCGAACTGAAGAAGTCGGAAAAGTCGTTGTTCTCGAAGCCGCCGCCACCGCCGCGATTTTCCCAGCCAGGCGGTGCCTGGAACGGCCGACCGTGCTGGCCGCCGTACTTGCGGATCTCGTCGAACTCGGCGCGTTTCTGGGCATCGCCCAGGACTTCATAGGCCTCGTTGGCCTCTTTGAATTTGTCCTCGGCGTCGCGCTCCTTGCTGACATCCGGGTGATATTTGCGCGCCAGCTTGCGATAGGCGACCTTGATGGCCTTGTCATCTGCGGTCGGCTCGACGCCCAATATCTTGTAGTAGTCTTTGAAGTCCATCCAAGGGTCACCAATGTGAAGTTACGTATTGCAACTGAAGATAAGGGCCAAGGATAGCCGTTCAAGGCCTGCTTGGGCGCTTCTTGCAACGGATGACCGGTCTTGATTTAGCTGTCGACTCGCATACACTGCGCGGCCGTTTTGCCTCCGGAAGCTTTTCTTCATGTCTGACCTCTCCCCGGCCCGCGCCTGCGGCATCGACTTCGGCACCTCCAATTCCACGGTCGGCTGGCACCGCCCGGGCGTCGATTCGCTGATCGCGCTGGAGGACGGCAAGATCACACTACCGTCGGTGGTGTTCTTCAATCTTGAGGAACGGCGTCCGGTGTACGGCCGCCTGGCCCTGCACGAATACCTCGAAGGCTACGAAGGGCGCCTGATGCGCTCGCTGAAAAGCCTGCTGGGCTCCAAGCTGATCAAGCACGACACCAGCGTGCTGGGCACCGCCCTGCCCTTCAAGGATCTGCTGGGCATGTTCATCGGTGAGCTCAAGCAGCGCGCCGAGGCCAATGCCGGGCGTGAGTTCGAACAGGTGGTGCTGGGCCGCCCGGTGTTCTTCGTCGACGAAGACCCGGCCGCTGACCAGGAGGCCGAAGACACCCTGGCC
The DNA here is from genome assembly GCF_032058845.1 of Pseudomonas sp. Taxonomy (GTDB): domain Bacteria; phylum Pseudomonadota; class Gammaproteobacteria; order Pseudomonadales; family Pseudomonadaceae; genus Aquipseudomonas. The sequence continues at coordinate 3,152 of NZ_DAMCCR010000172.1, forward strand.
GAGGTGGCGCGCAAGATCGGCTTCAAGGAGGTGTCGTTCCAGTACGAGCCGATTGCCGCAGCGTTCGACTATGAAGCCAACATCAGCAAGGAAGAGTTGGTCCTGATCGTCGACATCGGCGGCGGCACGTCCGACTTCAGCCTGATTCGCCTGTCACCCGAACGCCATCTGCTCGCCGACCGCCACAGCGACATCCTGGCCACCGGCGGCGTGCACATCGGCGGCACCGATTTCGACAAGCAGCTCAGCCTGCAAGGGGTGATGCCGCTGTTCGGTTACGGCAGCCGGATGAAGAGCCAGGCCTTGATGCCGACCAGCTATCACCTGAACCTGGCCACCTGGCACACCATCAACGCGCTGTACTCGAAAAAATCCCAGCTGGCCCTGGCCAGCATGCGCTACGACATCGAGGACACCCTGGGCATCGATCGTCTGTTCAACCTGATCGAACAACGCGCCGGGCACTGGCTGGCGATGGAAGTGGAAGCCAGCAAGATCGATCTGACCGAACAGCCGGCCCGGCGTATCGACCTCAGCCGGGTCGAGCCTGGGCTGAGCGCCGAGCTGACCCGCGACCTGTTCGAAAGCGCCATCGATGGCCTGCTGGAACGGGTGCGTGCCAGCGTGCGTGACTTGCTGGGCAAGGCGGGAGTGAGTGAGCAACAAGTGGATACGGTGTTCTTCACCGGCGGTTCGAGCGGTATTCCGGCGCTGCGTAACAGCGTGGCCGCCATGCTGCCCAACGCTCGACACGTAGAGGGCAATATATTCGGCAGCATCGGCAGCGGCCTGGCGATCGAGGCGCGCAAGCGGTATGGGGCGGTCTGAGGGCGGGTAGCCAGGACTCACTGGCCTTCTGCGGATCAGATAAGCCGCGTGAGCACGAGCCAGACTAACGACTCGTTCAATCCTACTGCCAGAGACCCGGACCAGGGCGGCTTCGCCGGCCCAAGACAGGCGCGGATGTCGCTAACGATCCGTCGGCTGCAACTGATAACCGCGCTCTTGCAAACACGCACCGAGCGTCTGCTGATACACCTGCAATACCTGGGGCGCTGGCGCATACGGCGCGTTGCCCGGATCAAAACCTGACTGGCCCACGGCCCAGCGATAGCAATCGTAGGTGTCCTGCTCCTGCTGCTGAGGGCTTTGGCCGTTCACCGGGTACGCGCTGATCTGAGGCGCTTGCCCAGGCACCGGCTGCGGCTGCGGCTGCGGCTGTGGCATCGGCATCGGCATCGGCTGCGGTATCGGTCGAGGCGCGTTCGGATCGACCACCACGTACTGGCCACTGCCGGGCAGGTATTGGTAGTAGACACCCGCGACCACGAACAATGGCTGGCCATTGAGCGCAACCTCCTGGGCATAGTCGGGCAGCCCATCCACACGCAAACCATAAGGCGGGGTGATCACCACATACGAGCGACCATAAGGCCGGTACCAGTAGCCACCGGAATAGAAATAGTCCTGCCCCTGATACGGCACTTTCCAGTACTGCCCGGCGAAGCCATCCACCCGATGCCCTGGCCGATACTGCGGCCCGCCACCCCAGCCATTGCCGCGTCCATCAGGCCGCCCTGGCCAGTTGCCGCCCGGCCGTTGCCCTAGGCCGCCGGCCTGCCAGTGGCGAGAGTCACCCTCCCGGCGGGGAATGTCCTGGTAGTAGCCAGGACGCGGTGGCTGCGTCTGCCAGACCTCGTCACGGGAATTGAGCGGCGAGCGGCCCATGCCCGCCTCGTCAGCCGGCCCCGGCCCTTGCAGCGGTCCCTCGGCCAATGCACCGGCTGCCAGGCTCATGCACAGCATCCCCACACTGGCCCGATGGCTGAATCCTGACTTCATGCAATGACCCTCAAGCATCGGCTGCGATATCGCTGTCGAGTCTACGCTGCGGCCAAGGCTGTGTACGAGCGGTGTCTGTACCTGGTCCAGTCAGCGCGCAGTGCCGCAACCGATGCCGATAGATGTGCAGACGGCGCAGCTTGGCGGCCTTCCCAGCATCATCTCGGCACGTCAGCGCACTGCACACCGGGCCCAAGGACCGTGGCAAACGCCAGGATCGAGTAGGAGGCGGATTCACATCCGCCGTCCTCTCACACCACCGTGCGT
>NZ_DAMCCR010000173.1:0-5208 GCF_032058845.1 Pseudomonas sp.
CAGGGCGCGGAGTGGGCAGGCCGCCCGCCACTTCCGGGCACAACGGCACGACACGGCCCTCGGCCTGCCAGCGCTGCAGCAGGCCGGGATGACCACTGGCGCGGCCGTCGTAGCGCACGGGTTGGCCGAGCAGGCAGGCGCTGACCAGCACCCTGGCCGGCTTAAAACGGCTCATTGCCACGTCGCCGGAACCAGCCTGTGAGCGACAGCCGCTCGCAGTGGGTTGGGAGCACTTCGTGGGGCACCTGGCCAGACAGAAACACCACCAGTGAACCCGCCACGGGCGGGACGTCGAGCACCTCGTGTTCATCGAGGAACAGGCGCAGCTCGCCGCCCTGGCCGTGCTGCCAGTGCTCGTTCAGGTACAGCACCGCAGACACCATGCGCCGGTCGTCATCGCGGAAACGGTCCAGGTGGCGGCGGTAGAACGCCCCTGGCGGGTACAGCGCGAAATGGCACTCGAAGTCTTCCAGGCCCAGGAACAGGCCACGATTGATGGCCAGGCGCAGGCTGTCCATGACGGCCAGGTACTGGTCGCACGACGGCGCTTCACCGGCTTCGAGCCATTGCGTCTGGTCGCCACGAATGGTCTCGCGCACTTCCTGGCCCAGGCCTCGGCCAATGCCCGCAGGGCTCAATTCGCCCTCGGCAGAACGGCGCAGGCACTCGGTGGCGAGTTCGCGGGTCAGTTCAGCAGGCAGGAACAGGGCTTGCTGCGACCAGCCACGCAGGGCCAGATCGTCGACAAGGGCCGATAACATCGGGTGTTCGAGAGGTAGGGTCATGGCCGGCATCATAGCGGCAAGCCTGGCAGGCGCACAGCACCGTTGGCGGGTTTGCCAGAGGTGCCGCCTGGCCGAGAACCGCACCGGATCGCTCGACAAACGCCGCCCGCGCCACAGACAATAGCGCCCTGCCGACAGGAGTCTTGAATGCGCCGTCCGTTTTCCCTGCTTCTGCTGATGATCTGCGCCATGCCTGTCTGGGCAGACAGTCTTGATCAACTGTACAAAGCCGCCGGCTGGCCCGACCAGCGCGCCCACTTTACCGATGCCTTGAGCGCGGCCCAGCAACGCTATCGCAATAGCCTGCCGCCGGCGGTGTTCCAGGCCCTGGTGAGCAACAGCAACCAGCGCTTCGAGGCCGAGGCCATCGATCGCCGCGCGCTGGCGCAACTGCGTGCGACCCTGCCCAACGCCTCGCCCGCCCTGACGTTCTTCCAGTCCCCCCTGGGCCGCAAGGTCGTGGCCGCCGAGCTGCTGGCCACGCGCAAGGATCAACTGGCCAAGAATGCCCAGGGCCTGCCGAAGATCGAAGCCAGCGATAATCGCTTGCTGACCATCGGCCACTTGGCCCAGGCGCTGCCGGCGCGTGAGGCCGGCGCCGAAGTGAGCCTGGCGATTGCCGGTGTGGCGGCCGACAGCCTCAGTTCGATGATTCCCGGTCTGTTCGGCGGTGGCCAGGCCCATGGCATGCTCGACGGCCAGCGCCAGCGGCTGATGCAGCAGATCGGTGCGGACCTCAACAATACCTTGCTGTACGTCTATCGCGGGCTGTCTGACAGCGAGCTGGAAGCGTTCGCCACCTTTGCCGAGTCGTCGGAAGGCCAAGCCTATTACAAAGCCGCCGTGGCGGCGGTGCGTGCAGGGCTTGCGGTTGGCCAGAGCAGCGCCGACCTGCGCTGATCACCCCAGGCGCTGGCCGAAGAAGTCGAAGCAGCGCTGGCGGATCGCCGGCACCTCATTGGCCAGATGATGCCGCGCCTCCGGCAGCATGAGGATCTGCGGCGCACTGAATTTGCGCTGCAGCACCTTGAGGTTGTACGGCCAGTCGACCGTCCCATCCTGCTCGCCCTGCACGATCAACAGCGCCCGATCACTGTGCGGCGCGGCTTCGATGCGCTTGATCCACGCTACCAGCGCACCGACCCAGGCGGTGGGCAGGCGCCGCGGCTGCAGCGGGTCGGCCTGCAGAAACGGCAGAAACGCCGGATCGCTGCTGTTGGCGGTGAAACGCCGTTCGATGCCATCGACGAAATGACGCAGCACGCTGTAGCTGAACTTCGAGCGCCCCCACGCACGCGGACGCACCAGCGGCGCCAGCAGCATCACCTGGCCATCTACCGGGCTGTGCCCCCTGCAGTGCAGCAGGTGATCGACCACGATGGCGCCACCGGTACTTTGCCCGCACAGGTGCCAGGGGTGCGGCAGCTCCAGCGCAGTCGCCTGGCTGAAGAGTGCATCGAGCACCTGCTGGTACACCGCAAAATCATCGATGCTGGCGCGCGTGCCGCTGGACAGCCCATGGCCGGGCAAATCACAGCTGATCACCACATAACCCAGCCCCAGCGCCCATTCGATCACATGCCGGTACAGGCCCATGTGGTCGTAGAAGCCGTGCAGAAGAAACAGCGTGGCGACCGGCGCAGCGGGCCTCCAGACCTGCCCGACCACCTCGAAGCCGGCCACCTCGAAGACGCCGAGGTCACGCTCAGCGCCCAGGGCGACGCCATAGCACTGCTGGTAAGCCTGGGCCTGCGCGTCCAGCGCACGGCGCTCGGCAAGCGGCGCCAGGCTGGCGCGAAGCAGATCGGGGTCAAAGCTGGCTGACATGGGCACGTCCGAACACACGAGTATTGACCTGTGATATTCAGCTCTCGCTCACGCCGTGGCAAGCTGGACACCCTATCGCCGCCACCGGCCCGCGTGGCGTATCTGGATCGATCATGCTCAAGCGCCCTCGCACCACCCTGTGGATCACCTTGCTGGCCCTGGCCGCCGGCGCCCTGGCCTGGCTTGCGTATGACAGCTTCACAGCCCGCTACCTGCGCCCTTTCGACAGCCAAGCGGCGGTGTTCGCCGGCGCGGGGCTGCGCCTGCCCGCCGAACTGGCCGGCCCCGGCCCGATACGCGTGGTGCACTTCTGGGACCCGGCCTGTCCGTGCAACGTCGGCAACCAGCAGCACCTTGGTGAGCTGGTGGAGCGTTATGCCGGTGACGAGGTGAGCTTCTATCGGGTACAGAAGCCAGGAACCCACGGCCCATTGCCGGCACCGCTCAATCGCCTGCAAGCCTTGACCACGCTGCCTGGCAGCGAGCAACTGCCAGCCAGCCCCGCTGTGGCCATCTGGGATCACCAGGGCACGTTGGTGTACCTGGGCCCCTACAGCGAAGGCGCGGTGTGCAATGCGAGCAACAGCTTCATCGAGCCGATCCTCACCGCGCTGCGCGCAGGCCGTTCGATCAATGCCACCAACACCTTGGCCGTGGGCTGCTACTGTCCGTGGTCCAACACCGAGACGCCACGATGAAACGCCGCCTGTTCATTGCGCTGCTGTGCATCGCGCTGGCGCTGATCGGAACGGTTGCCGTGTACATCCATGGCAAACAGCCCAGGCGCAGCGGAGAAATCACCCTGCATGGCCTGCAAGCCCCGGTCAGCGTGCGCTTCGATGAGCGCGGCGTACCGCACCTGCAGGCGCAGAACGAAGCCGACCTGTACCGCGCCCTGGGCTACGTGCACGCCCAGGATCGCCTGTTCCAGATGGAGATCATGCGCCGCCTCGCGCGTGGCGAGCTGGCCGAGGTGCTGGGCCCATCGCTGCTGCCGACCGACACCCTGTTTCGCAGCCTGCGCATTGCCGAGCAGGCCAGGCGCATGGCCGAGCGCCAAGACAAGCAAGGCCACACCTGGCAGGCGCTGCAGGCCTATCTGGACGGGGTCAACGCCTGGCAGGCCGGGCATCGGCCCATGGAATTCGACCTGCTGGGCATCACACCGCGCCCCTTTGCTGCAGAAGACACCTTCAGCATCGCCGGTTATCTGGCCTACAGCTTTGCCGCTGCCTTTCGCACCGAGCCGGTACTGACCTACATCCGTGACCAGCTGGGCGCCGCGTACCTGGGCATGTTCGACCTCGACTGGCAGCCTGCCGGCGCGCTCGCCACGCCGCTGGCCGACGTTGATTGGCGCAGCCTCGAACACCTGGCGCAGCTCAGTGCCGAGGCCCTGCCGAGCGCGGGCCTGCCGCAGTTCGAAGGCAGCAACGCCTGGGCCGTGGCGGGCAATCACACGCGCAGTGGCAAGCCGCTACTGGCCGGCGACCCGCACATCAGTTTCTCGGTGCCGGCGGTGTGGTACGAGGCCGAACTGAGTGCGCCGGGCTTCAACCTGTACGGTTATCACCTGGCGCTCAATCCCTTCGCCCTGCTCGGCCATAACCGCGACTTCGGCTGGAGCCTGACCATGTTCCAGAACGACGATACCGACCTGATTGCCGAACGGGTCAACCCGGCCAACCCGCAAGAAGTGTGGGTGGACGGCCGCTGGCAAGCCCTGCAACAGGAGAATGTGCAGATCGCGGTGAAGGGCCAGGCGCCGGTGACCCTCAGCCTGCGCCGCTCGCCCCACGGGCCCATCGTCAACAGCGTGCTCGGTGACAGCGCAGGCCCCGCGCCGGTGGCGTTGTGGTGGGCATTTCTGGAAACCGACAACCCGATTCTTGACGGCTTCTACCAGCTCAACCGCGCGACTCGGCTGGATCAGGCCCGTGCGGCCGCCAGCCAGATCCATGCCCCTGGCCTGAACCTGGTGTGGGCCAACGCCCAAGGTGATATCGGCTGGTGGGCGGCTGCACGCTTGCCCATCCGCCCGGACGGGGTGAATCCCACATTCCTGCTCGACGGCGGCACGCCTGAGGCGGCCAAGCTGGGCTTTCGTCCTTTCAGTGCAAACCCGCAGCAGGAAAATCCGGCCAGCGGCTACATTGTCTCGGCCAACGCCCAGCCGCCGGGTGAGGTGCCCATTGCCGGCTACTACAACCTGGCGGACCGCGGTCGCCAGCTGAGTCGGCAACTGAGCCGGAGCGACATCCAGTGGGACACCCAGAACACCCAGGCCCTGCAGCTCGACGTCAGCAATGACTACGGCCCACGCACCCTCGCCCCGCTGCTGATGACCTTGCGCGCAGTGGCGCGCGAGGGGCAAGAGCGCGAACTGGTCGAGCAACTGGCCGCCTGGAACGGCGACTACCCACTCGACTCCACCAGCGCCACGCTGTTCAACCAGTTCCTCTATGAACTGGCCTTTGCCGCACTGCACGACGAGCTGGGCGATGACTGGTTCAAGGTACTGCTCGGCACCCGTGCCATCGACGCGGCGCTGCCGCGGCTGGCGGCGCAGGCTGAATCACCCTGGTGGCAGACCCGC
>NZ_DAMCCR010000174.1:0-5079 GCF_032058845.1 Pseudomonas sp.
CGGGCGCGCGTACCACGGCGCTGCGGCGGGCTGCGCGGCGCCGGTGAACTGCCCGTGCATCACCTCCCACTTCTTGCCCAGGCCCGGCACTTTCTTCATGGCAAAACCTGCCTCCACCAGCGAGCGGCGCACCCAGCCGGTGGTGGTGAAGGTGCCGATCGTGGTGCCCGGGCCTGACAACCGCGCCAGTTGGGCAAACAGCTCGGGCGTCCACATGTCGGGGTTCTTGGCAGGGGCAAAGCCATCGAGGAACCAGGCATCGACCGGCGCGTCGAGCAGCGGCAGTTGCTCCAGCGCGTCGCCGATCAGCAGGGTCAGGGTGACGCGACCGTCGTCCAGGCTGAACTGCTGAAAGCCGGGGTGCACCGCCACGTACTGCGCCAGCAGCGGCTGCCAGTAGTCGGCCAGCTCTGGCCACAGCTGCGCGGCGCGGGTCAGGTCTTCAAGGCTCAGGGGGTATTTCTCGACGCTGACGAAATGCAGCCGTGCGCCAGGCCGGGCATGCTCGGCGAACGCCTGCCAGGCGCAAAAGAAATTCATCCCGGTGCCGAAACCGGTTTCACCGATGACCAGGCAGGCGTCCGCCTCCAGCGCCGCGAAACGTGCCTCGAGGCGATTGCCTTCAATGAACACATAGCGGGTTTCCAGGGTCCCTTCATTACGGGAAAAATACACATCGTCGTAATGACGGGAATGCGGGCGGCCTTGATCATCCCAGTCGATCTGGGCGTAAGGGAGCAGAGGCGTGGACATGGCGAACTCGACAGCGGGCAGAGCGCGAATGGTAAGCCATCTGCCAGCCGCCGTGTGCAGCGACGCGGCGCGGGGCGCAATGGCCTGTGCTTCGCCGCAGCACCTGCCTGGGCCAGTCGAGCCGCCTGAGCGCAATCGCGCTACAGGGACCAGTGCAACGGCTGTGCTGGCTCTGCGCATGAGCCTGCGTCTTCATGATCTGCATCGCAAACCCGAACGCCCGATGCGCTAGTCTGCAACGTCCACTGAAGGAGCCTTCCATGTTCGAATCCGCCGAAATCGGCCATTGCATCGACGACGACACCTACGACGCCGAGGTGCCGGCCCTGCGCGAGGCGTTGCTCGATGCGCAGTACGAGCTCAAGCAACAGCAGAACTGCGCGGTGATCGTGCTGATCAATGGCATCGAAGGTGCTGGCAAAGGTGAGACCGTCAAGTTGCTCAACGAATGGATGGACCCGCGCCTGATCGAGGTGCGCACCTTCGATCAGCAAACCGACGAAGAGCTCGCCCATCCGCCGGCCTGGCGTTACTGGCGGGCACTGCCGCCCAAGGGCCGCATGGGGGTGTTCTTCGGCAACTGGTACAGCCAGATGCTGCAGGGCCGCGTTCATGGACAGTACAAGAACGCCGTGCTCGATCAGGCCATCAACGGTGTCGAGCGCCTGGAGCAGATGCTCTGCGATGAAGGCACGGTGGTGATCAAGTTCTGGTTCCACCTGTCCAAGAAACAGATGAAGAACCGCCTCAAATCCCTGCGCGACGACCCGCTGCACAGTTGGCGCATCAGCCCGCTGGACTGGCAGCAGTCGAAAACCTACGACCGCTTCGTGCGCTTTGGTGAGCGCGTGCTGCGTCGCACCAGCCGCGACTACGCGCCATGGCACGTGATCGAAGGCGTCGACCCCAATTACCGCAGCCTGGCGGTGGGGCGCATCCTTCTGGAAACCCTGCAGGCCGCACTGGCGCGCGACCCCAAGGCCCAGCGCCAGGCCAACGTCGCGCCGCTGGGGCGCAGCATCGACCAGATGAGCCTGCTCGGCGCACTGGACCTTACCCACCGTCTGGAAAAAGACGATTATCAGGAACAGCTGGTGACCGAACAGGCGCGCCTGGCCGGCCTGCTGCGCCACAAGCACATGAAGCGCCATGCCCTGGCGGCGGTGTTCGAAGGCAATGACGCAGCGGGCAAGGGCGGTGCGATTCGCCGCGTGGCCGCCGCCCTCGACCCGCGCCAGTACCGCATCGTGCCCATCGCTGCGCCTACCGAAGAGGAGCGCGCCCAGCCGTACCTGTGGCGGTTCTGGCGGCACATTCCGGCGCGCGGCAAGTTCACCATCTTTGATCGGTCCTGGTATGGCCGGGTGCTGGTGGAGCGCGTCGAGGGGTTCTGCACCCCGGCTGACTGGATGCGCGCCTATGGCGAGATCAACGATTTCGAGGAAGAGCTGAGCCATGCCGGCGTGGTGGTGGTGAAGTTTTGGCTGGCCATCGATCAGCAGACCCAGCTGGAGCGTTTCGAGGCGCGCGAGCAGATTCCCTTCAAGCGCTACAAGATCACCGAGGACGACTGGCGCAACCGCGACAAGTGGGACGTGTACCGCGATGCGGTGGGCGACATGGTCGACCGTACCAGCACCGAAATCGCCCCGTGGACCCTGGTCGAAGCCAATGACAAGCGCTGGGCGCGGGTGAAGGTGCTGCGCACGATCAATGATGCGCTGGAAGCGGCGTTCGCCAAGCATGACAAGTGAGTGCGCGTGCAGTACGAACTGATTTTCCAGCAGCCGCTGCTGGCGAAAAATGTTCAGCAGCTGTCGCTCGATGAGCAGGTCGGCGTCCTGTGCGCCTATGTGCTGCGCCAAGTTGAACGGGTGGCGGGTTTTGACGCCTGTTATGGCGCCACGCTCGAAGACCTGTTCGTACAGGGTGTCCGCGCCTGTGTCCACGCGTCCAGGCCTGAGCTTGAGCAGCGCCTGGTCGACGTTGAGCGGCATATCCCGGACACCGACGACTACTCGGACGAGTCGGCGGCCTATGCGCTGAACGCGCTGATCAGCCTGCTGTATCTGATCAGATACCGGCTTGAGGGGGGCGAGGACGAGAAGCGCGGCGCCACCGATATGACGCTATGCAACGTGGATCTGGTGCACTACTCGCTAGACGAGCAGTACGACGAGGCCGTCGTCATCGCGGCAGAGGCGGCGGTGATTTCTGCCCTGGCCAGCAGGCTTCCAGAGCTGGGTGAGGATCGGCTCGCCTGGGTCATGCGACAAGCCCATGAGCACCGTTTGTAACCTGGCCTCGGGCTTGGCCGGTATCAATGCGAGGCTTCGAAGGGATGCCGGTGAGCGGGCTGACTGGGGCCGGGTTGCGGCCCATCGCGGCTGACCGCAGCGTCGGACCGGCCGCTCCACAGGGTCAAGCCGCACGGAAACCATCGCAGCGGAACAACGCGGCCCCGCAGCGACCTCGCCCCAGCGTTGTCAGCGCCGAGGGCTGTCTACACCGGCGTCGAAGGCGACGGCATGAATTCGGGCCGGCCCAGCGCACGCCATTGCTCGAGCCGTTTGGCAATGATCGGCGACAGGGCTTCATAGTTCTGGCTGTCGTCGCTGGCGGTGTAGATCTGCTCCTGGGTCAGGTTCAGGGCTTGCAGGTAGTCATCGACATAGGTGCTGTCGTTGTCCTGGCCTTGGTAATAAGCCAGCGTAAAGGCATTGCCTTCGTCAGTGAGCTCGTCGCTGGTGAATTTCTCATCGAGCACCGTCATCACGAAGACAGGGCCTGTGAGCGTGCCGTCCTGCAGCGCTTCGAGGTCGTCGGAGAAGTCGTCGATCAACTCTTCGCTGGCGAAACCGTTGCTCAGCATCCAGGCGACAAACAGGCCGGCATGCGTGGCGCCCGCTTCTCGGGGCAGATTTTCCGGGAAGTCTCCCTCGTAATGCCAGGAAGCGTCATCGTATTTCATCGTGGTGTTTTCCTTGTGCGGGTGCGGGTTGGACCCTGATTCATTCAACGGTTCCATTGCGCGTTGCCCTGAGTGTGCAGTGGCTCACATTCAGTTGAAACAGTGTGTCACTTTGTCGAGGGCAGGCCAGCTGATCCTGTTCATTCAGGCTGTCAGCGGCGCCAGACCAATGGGCCGCGCAACGATCTTGTATGCCGTGAAGGAATGAGCGCAGGAATTTATTTCTCCCATCCACCCCTCGGTGCCTTGCCATCAGCGCTTAGTATTCACCCTTGCAGGTTCATCGCATTCATCGAGGTCACTCATGCACATCACATCCGGGCGCTGGGTCCACGGGCTGTTTCTGGCGCTGCTGACGGTGGTGCTGTGGGGCATTCTGCCGATCAAGCTCAAGCAGGTGCTGCAGGTGATGGACCCCATCACCGTCACCTGGTACCGGTTGCTGGTGTCCGGCGGGCTGCTGCTGGTGTGGCTCACGGCGCAACGACGGCTGCCACGCTTCCAGGGCCTGGGGCGCAGGCGCCTGGGGCTGGTGGGGCTGGCGATCTTCGGTTTGCTCGGCAACTACGTGCTCTACCTGGTCGGCCTGAAGTTGCTCAGCCCGGGCACCGCGCAACTGGTGGTGCAGATCGGCCCGGTGCTGTTGCTGGTGGCCAGTGTGTTCATCTTCAAGGAGCGCTTCAGCATTGGCCAGTTTGTAGGGCTGGTGGTGCTGATGGCCGGCTTCGGGCTGTTCTTCAATCAGCGGCTCGACGAGCTGCTCACCTCGCTGGGCGTCTACACCACGGGCGTGCTGACCATCCTGCTGGCGACCAGCATCTGGGTGTTCTACGCCCTGAGCCAGAAGCAGCTGCTGACGGTGTGGACTTCGCAGCAGGTGATGATGGTGATCTACCTGGGCTGCGCCGCGCTGCTGACGCCCTGGGTGCATCCGCTGGAAGCGTTGCAGCTCGATCCGCTGCAGAAATGGCTACTGCTGGCCTGCTGCCTGAACACTCTGGTGGCCTATGGCGCTTTCGCCGAGGCGCTGGCGCACTGGGAGGCTTCACGGGTCAGCGCAACCCTGGCCCTGACGCCCCTGGTAACCCTGATCGCAGTCGCCGCCGCCGCGCAGTTGTGGCCGGGTTACGTACAGAGCGAAGACCTCAACGCCCTGGGTTATATCGGGGCCGTGACGGTGGTGGGCGGGTCGGCGCTGGTGGCGTTGGGGCCATCGCTGATGGCGGGCTGGCGAGCACGTCGGTCCCGCTTCAGCCGGGTGTGACGGCGCAAGGTAAAAAGCCACCGGCCAAAGTAATGGCAGTCAGTTAAGTGAAAGGGACCGCTTCGCGGTCCATCGCGGCTGACCGGAGCGC
>NZ_DAMCCR010000175.1:0-4976 GCF_032058845.1 Pseudomonas sp.
CGGTCACCAAGAGCAAGAACGACAACAAGTACGGCTGCCGTCACAGCCTCAACGACGCCATCAAGCGTGGCACCGACCACCTGCTGTCGGGCAAACAGGCCCTGGTGATCGGCTACGGCGACGTGGGCAAGGGCTCGGCGCAGTCGCTGCGTCAGGAAGGCATGATCGTCAAGGTCACCGAGGTCGACCCGATCTGCGCCATGCAAGCGTGCATGGACGGCTTCGAAGTCGTGTCGCCCTTCAAGGACGGCATCAACACCGGTACCGAAGCGGGCATCAACGCAGACCTGCTGGGCCGCATCGACCTGATCGTCACCACCACCGGTAACGTCAATGTCTGCGACGCCAACATGCTCAAGGCGCTGAAAAAGCGCGCAGTGGTGTGCAACATCGGCCACTTCGACAACGAGATCGACACCGCCTTCATGCGCAAGAACTGGGCATGGGAAGAGGTCAAGCCGCAGGTGCACAAGATCCACCGCACCGGCACTGGCAGCTTCGATCCGCAGAACGACGACTACCTGATCCTGCTGGCCGAAGGCCGTCTGGTGAACCTGGGCAACGCCACCGGCCACCCAAGCCGCATCATGGATGGCTCGTTCGCCAACCAGGTGCTGGCGCAGATCTTCCTGTTCGATCAGAAATACGCCGAACTGGATGCGTCGAAAAAAGCCGAGCGCCTGACCGTCGAAGTACTGCCCAAGAAGCTCGACGAAGAAGTGGCCCTGGAAATGGTCCGCGGTTTCGGCGGCGTGGTCACTCAACTGACCCCACAACAGGCCGAGTACATCGGCGTGACCGTCGAAGGCCCGTTCAAGCCGGAAGCCTACCGCTACTAAGCCGCGCGCAGCGGGCTGCAAACGCCAGGCCCGGGCAGAGAGTGCCCGGGCCGATCGTCGCGCTCGCCGCAGGGTTTGCGAGCCGTACCGCCAGGCCTGCTCACGCGGCCTGGCGTTTGCTTGCAGCGTGCAGCGGGGCCTGTGCAGCGTGCTGCCGCGCGCGCCCCATTTGAATGATATCGAGCCAGACCTGCCCTCGCGGTCTGGCTTCTACTTGCAGCTAGCCGCTTGCAACTGGCGACTCGCTGCCCAGGAACAGCCGATGTCCAAAGAACGCAGCTACAGCTTCGAGTTCTTCCCTACCAAGACCGAAGCCGGCCATGAAAAGCTGATGAGCGTTGCCCGCCAGCTGGCCACCTACCACCCGCACTTCTTCTCCTGCACCTACGGTGCGGGCGGCTCCACCCGTGATCGCACGCTGAACACCGTGCTGCAGCTGGAAAACGAAGTCCAGGTGCCTGCCGCCCCGCACCTGTCTTGCGTGGGCGACACCAAGGCCGAATTGCGCTCGCTGATCGCCGAATACAAGGCCGCTGGCATCCGCCGTATCGTGGCACTGCGCGGTGACCTGCCCTCGGGGATGGGCATGGCTTCCGGCGAGCTGCGCCATGCCAGCGATCTGGTCGCGTTCATTCGTGAAGAAACCGGTGATCACTTCCACATCGAAGTGGCCGCCTACCCGGAAATGCACCCGCAGGCGCAGAACTTCGAGTCCGACTTGAAGAGTTTCGCCACCAAGGTCAAGGCTGGGGCCAACAGCGCCATCACCCAGTACTTCTTCAACGCCGACAGCTACTTCTATTTCGTCGAGCGCGCGCAGAAGCTGGGCGTGGACATTCCCGTGGTGCCGGGCATCATGCCGATCACCAACTACAGCAAGCTGGCGCGCTTCTCCGACGCCTGCGGCGCTGAACTGCCACGCTGGGTGCGCAAGCAGCTGGAAGCCTATGGCGACGACAGCGCCAGCATTCAGGCATTCGGCGAAGAAGTCATTACCCGCATGTGCGAGCAACTGCTGGCCGGCGGCGCGCCGGGGCTGCACTTCTATACGCTGAACCAGGCTGAAGCGAGCCTGGCAGTGTGGAAAAACCTGCAACTGCCGCGCTGAGCGCTGCTTTCTGACGCCCGTGCAACGCGGGTGAACAGATGCCGAGGCGTGGCGGATACGCTTGCGCCTTGGCTGGCGTGTGCGCAGCCAGCAGGTTGCGCTACGCCACAGGCGGAAGCCGCCGCAAGCGGTACCGATGCCTGTTCTTGTCATTCGCCGTGCGCCGCTGCAACTGCCAGCGCCTGTGCGAGCCAGCCTCGTGCAGCCAGGTCCTGGGGTAGCCAGCGCAGGCGATCGAGGCGCTTTTGCTGGCTCGTTCACACGGCTGACACGTGCCATTGCGCAACATCTGGCCATCGACAGATCAGCCGCGTAATCTGCCGCCATGCCCAAATTCATCACCCTGCTTGGCATCCTGCTGCTCGCTTCCCTGAGCCCGCTGGCTCAGGCCGAGCGTTTGCGCATCGTCAGTGACGACTGGGCGCCGTACATCTATCAGGAAGACGGTCAGGCCAAGGGGCTGCACTTCGAGGTGGCCAGCGAGGTCTTCAAGCGGCTGAATATCGACGTGGACTGGGTATTCATGCCGTGGAAGCGCTGCCTGGCGATGGTCGAGGAAGGCCAGGTGGATGGTATCCTCGGCCTGTTCAGGCGACCGGCGCGCGAAGCGTTCATCCTCTACCCCGACGAGCCTCTGTCACAGGTCCGGTTCGTGCTGTTCCAGGCCCGCGCGCGGCCTCATCAGGTCAACACCCTGCAAGACCTCGAGGGCCTGACGGTCGGCACCTCCCCCGGCTACAACTACAGCCCGGAATTCAACACGGCCAGCTACTTTCGCCGGGAACCCGGCCCCACCCATGCCGCCAATCTGGGCAAGCTGGCGCTGGGGCGCGTCGACCTGGTGGTCACCGACCTGCAAGCCGGCCGCTACCTGCTGCGGCGCCTGAACCTCGAGCAGCAGATCGAGCCGCTGCCGCTGGTGATCGGCAATGAGCCGCAATACCTCGGCCTGGCGCGCAAACAGGGGCGTGAAGGCCTGGCCCAGGCGTTTGCCGAAACCCTCCGGCAGTTCAAGCGTGAACCGGCCTATGCCGCGATCATGGCGCGGTATGCCGAGTCGAATCTGGCCATTCCCGACACCGTTGAGCAACACGACGACAGCACACGCTGATTGCTCTGCTATACTCGGGCCTTCCCGCCAGGCTCACGCCCGGACGCTCGGCCTCGTAACAGGCATCCTGATCGACATGAACGCACCTCGGTGCTTCTGTGTCGCTTGCTCGATGCGAAGTGCATGCCCAGCTGGACCGGACGCGATCGCATTACTCAAAATGCCCGTCGCGCCAGGCAGATCACCCCCAAGGGCTCAGCCCACACCAGAACAGGATTGCCCATGTCCTTTGCTTCCCTCGGTCTCTCCGAGGCACTTGTCCGCGCTATCGAGGCCGCGGGCTATACCCAGCCCACTCCCGTGCAACAGCGGGCCATTCCCGCCGCGTTGCAAGGCCGCGACCTGATGGTCGCCGCCCAGACCGGTACGGGTAAAACGGGCGGTTTCGCCCTGCCGATCCTGGAACGGCTGTTCCCCGCCGGCCACCCGGACAAATCCCAGCGTCACGGCCCGCGCCAACCGCGCGTTCTGGTCCTGACCCCAACGCGCGAACTGGCCGCCCAGGTCCACGACAGCTTCAAGCTGTACGCCCGTGACCTCAGCCTGGTCAGCACCTGCATTTTCGGCGGTGTCGGCATGAACCCGCAGGTCCAGGCCATGGCCAAGGGCGTCGATGTGCTGGTAGCCTGCCCGGGTCGCCTGCTCGACCTCGCCGGCCAGGGCAGCATCGACCTGTCGCATGTCGAGATCCTCGTCCTCGACGAAGCCGACCGCATGCTCGACATGGGCTTCATCCATGACGTCAAGAAAGTCCTTGCCCGTCTTCCGAGCAAGCGCCAGAACCTGCTGTTCTCGGCCACCTTCTCCAAGGACATCACCGACCTCGCCGGCAAGCTGCTGCACAACCCCGAGCGCATCGAGGTCACGCCGCCGAACACCACCGTCGAGCGTATCGAACAGCGCCTGTATCGCCTGCCATCGGGGCACAAGCGCGCACTGCTGGCCCACCTGATCACCCAGGGTGCCTGGGAACAGGTGCTGGTGTTCACCCGCACCAAGCACGGCGCCAACCGCCTGGCCGAGTACCTTGAAAAGCACGGCCTGACTGCCGCCGCGATCCACGGCAACAAGAGCCAGAACGCGCGCACCAAGGCCCTGGCCGACTTCAAGGCCAACAGCGTACGGGTCCTGGTCGCCACTGACATCGCCGCCCGTGGCCTGGACATCGACCAACTGCCGCATGTGGTCAACTTCGAGCTGCCCAACGTCGAGGAAGACTACGTTCACCGCATCGGCCGTACCGGCCGTGCCGGCCGCTCCGGCGAGGCGATCTCGCTGGTCGCGCCCGACGAAGAGAAGCTGCTCAAGAGCATCGAGCGCGTGACCCGACAGAAGATCGCCGACGGCGAATGGATGGGCTTCGACGCCAGCCAGGTCGAGGCTGAAAAGCCCGAAGTGCGCGAGCGCGCCCAACCCAACGCCCGTGGCGGCCGTAACGGCCAGGCCCGTGGCGAGGGTGCCAATGCAGGCAGCGGTGGCCGTAAAGACAAGGGCAAGGACAAGGGCAAGGCGCGTCAGCCTGCCGCTGACAAACCTGCCGAAGCCGCCAAGTCTGGCGAGCGTCAGGCCCAGCAGCCGCGCAAGCCTCGCGACCAGAAGCCGCGTTCGCAACAGCCACGCTCGCAGCAGTCGACCCAGGCCAGCAAGCCGCAGCAGGCCGACGGCAACCGGGATCCCGAAACCTTTCTCGATGACGACGTAGACAACTTCGGTAACCGCGCTGACTACGTCAGCCCGTACCAGAACGCCAAGAACCAGGGCCGCAATCGCCGTCCGGGTGGGTCCGCGCCGGGGCAGTCACCCAGCCAGGGCCAGGGCCGCGGCCAAGGCGCCGGGCAATCGCGCGCCAACGGTTCAGGTGCTGGCGCAGACAAACGCCCGCGCACTAGCAACAACGCCGGCGGCGCGCGCCGTGACG
>NZ_DAMCCR010000176.1:0-4856 GCF_032058845.1 Pseudomonas sp.
CCGCTGACCATGACCTTCGCCGCCGTGCCTGCGCTGCGCCGGCAACCGGAGCTGGCAGCCTACTGGCTGCCCAAGATGCTGGCCCGCGACTACGACCCGCGCAACGTCGGTGACCGCCACAAGGCTGGGGTTACCCTGGGCATGGCCATGACCGAGAAGCAGGGCGGCAGCGACGTGCGCGCCAATACCACGCGGGCCTGGCCGGTCGGCGAGCGCGGCCCCGGGCAGGCTTACGAACTGCTCGGGCACAAGTGGTTCTGCTCGGCGCCGATGTGCGATGCCTTCCTGACCCTGGCGCAGACCGAGCAGGGCCTCAGTTGCTTTCTGTTGCCACGTCATCGCCCTGATGACACGCGCAATGAGTTGTACATCCAGCGCCTGAAAGACAAGCTGGGCAACCGCGCCAATGCATCGTGCGAAGTCGAGTTTCGCGGCGCGCTGGCCTGGATGCTCGGTGAAGAGGGGCGCGGCATCGCCACGATTCTCGAGATGGTCGCCCTGACCCGCTTCGACTGCATGGTCGGCTCCAGCGCCCTGATGCGCCAGGCCCTCACCCAAGCCACCCATCACTGTGCACACCGCCGTGTGAGCGCAAGGCTGCTCAACGAGCAACCGCTGATGCAGAACGTGCTGGCGGATCTGGCGCTGGAAAGTGAAGCCGCGCTGGCCCTGAGCCTGTGCATGGCCCAGGCGCTGGATCGGCCAGGCGATGCGCAGCAGGCTACCTTCGCCCGGCTGATGACGGCCGTGGGCAAGTACTGGATCTGCAAACGGGCGCCGGCGATGATCAACGAAGCCGCCGAGTGTCTGGGCGGGGCAGGTTATATAGAAGACAGCATCATGCCGCGGCTGTACCGCGAGGCGCCGGTCAACTCCATTTGGGAAGGGTCTGGCAACGTGCAGTGCCTGGACGTGCTGCGTGCGCTGTCCAGGGAACAGGGTGTGCAGGATGCGCTGTTCGCCGAGCTGGGCGATGGCCATGGCAGTTCCAGCCTCAAGGCGCACATCGAACGCCTCAAGCACGCAGTTGCCGACCCTGACGATCTGCCCTGTCGCGCCCGCCAGCTGACCGAAGACATCGCCCTGGCCGTGCAGGCCAGGCTGCTGCTGGAAAGCGGCGAGGCCGTGGTCAGCGATGCTTTCATCGCCAGCCGCCTGGGCGCTGTCGGACGCGTCTACGGCACGCTGCCCAAGGCGGTCGATGCCGCAGCGCTGGTGGCCCGGGCCACGCCGCTGGCGCTGGGCGAGTAGGCTGGGATCCGGCTTGAGTCCGCTTGCTCGAAGGGCGTCAATACCACCGGGTACTGCTTGCGTCCCCCTCGCGGCCAGCGCCGCAGACGACGCGCTGGGCGTGTGTGTGGCAGAGGCAGTGTCCCCAACGCTCGACCGATCGCCACCCAGACACGGGGATGTATTTCCCGCTCAACCGAGGCAAGATGTTTCCCCTGCATGTCCAGACAGGAAGCACAGTGTGAGCCACGCGTTTGAAGTCGTAGATACTCCCGAACAGGCCGTCGAGCGTCTGGCGGCCCTGCACCAACAGGCCACCGGGGCCCTCAGCCAGGCCCTCAAGCGCTACCTCAAGGACCGTACCGAACCGAGCGCCAGTGAACGCGCGCTGTATCGCTATCCGGTCATCCGCCTGACCTACGCCAGCCAGGGTGAAGTGGCCGCCACCACCCGCGCCTACGCCAAGGTCCAGGTGGACGGCGTGTACAGCGTGACCGTGACCCAGCCCGAAGCGTTTCGCAGTTACCTGCTCGACCAGCTGCAACCGCTGATGAACGACTACACGGTGACCGTTGAAGTCGGCATGAGCGAGCAGAGCATTCCGTACCCCTACGTCGTCGACCAGGGCGATGAACTGGCCGGTAGCGGCATCACGGCTGCGGCGCTGGCGCGGGTCTTCCCCAGTACCGACCTGTCCGCCGCCACCGATGACATCGCCGACGGCCTGTGGGACTGGGGCAACGCCGAGGCCTTGCCGCTGGCGCTGTTCGACGCCGCCCGCGTCGACTTTTCCCTGCGCCGCCTGGTGCATTACACCGGCAGCGACTGGCGCCACGTGCAGCCGTGGATTCTGCTGACCAACTACCACCGCTACGTCGACCAGTTCATTGCCCACGGCCTGGAGCAGCTGCGCGAGGATGCGCGCTTCGTGCGCATGGTGCTGCCCGGCAACGTGATCATCGACAAGGCCATGGACGAAGTGCAGACCCAGGCGCTGGTGGCCAGCGTGGTCTGGCACCGTTACCAGATGCCGGCCTACCACCTGATCGCCGCCGATGGCGACGGCATCACCCTGGTCAACATCGGGGTCGGCCCGTCCAATGCCAAGAACATCACCGATCACCTGGCCGTCCTGCGCCCGCACTGCTGGCTGATGATCGGCCACTGCGGCGGCCTGCGCCAGTCGCAGACCATCGGTGACTACGTACTGGCCCACGCCTACATGCGCCGCGACGGCATTCTTGATCGTGTGGTGCCGCCGAACATCCCCATACCAGCGCTGGCCGAAGTGCAGATGGCCTTGCAGGAGGCGGCTGCAACCATCACCGGCGAGCATGGCGATGAGCTGAAAAAACGCCTGCGCACCGGCACCGTGCTGACCTACGACGATCGCAACTGGGAGCTGCGCTGGGCGCAGGAACGGCCGCTGATCAACCTCTCACGCGCCGTGGCGGTGGACATGGAAAGCGGCACCATCGCCGCCCAGGGTTATCGCCTGCGGGTGCCCTACGGCACTTTGCTCTGCGTGTCCGACAAACCCCTGCACAGCGAGATCAAGCTGCCCGGCTCGGCCAATGCCTTCTATAACCGCGCCGTGAGCCAGCACCTGAAGATCGGCATTGCCGCCCTGGACCTGTTGCGTACCCAGCTCAACTCGCTGCACTCGCGTAAACTGCGCAGCTTCGACGAGCCGCCGTTCCGCTGAGGTTTCATGCCCTTGCCACCCCGTTCCACCCCGCGCCGTCAGGCGGCGCGGCCTGCTCCCGTACGGCGCCCGCCCAAGGCGCCGCCAGCCGAGCCCCGGCTGATCCTGTTCAACAAGCCGTTCGACGTACTGACCCAGTTCAGCGACGACCAGGGCCGCGCGACCCTCAAGGACTTCATCGACATCCCCGGCATCTACCCCGCCGGGCGCCTGGACCGAGACAGCGAAGGCCTGCTGCTGCTGACCAACGACGGCCGCTTGCAGGCACGCATTGCCGACCCCAAACACAAGCTGCCGAAAACCTACTGGGTGCAAGTGGAAGGGGAGGTCAGCGACGCGCAGTTGCAGCAACTGCGCGACGGCGTGCAGCTCAATGATGGGCCGACCTTGCCGGCCCAGGCCCGCCAGCTCGACGAACCTGAACTCTGGCCGCGCACCCCGCCCGTGCGCTTTCGCAAAAGCGTGCCGACCTGCTGGCTGGAACTGATCATCCGCGAAGGGCGCAACCGCCAGGTGCGGCGCATGACGGCAGCAGTAGGGTTGCCCACCCTGCGGTTGGTGCGGGTACGCATCGGCGATTGGGCGCTGGAGGGGTTGCCGCCAGGCGCGTGGCGTGAAGTGCCTGCCCCGCGCTAGGGGACCGGCTCGGTTGGCGTCTGCCGCGACCCTGGCGGCTTTGCGTGAGGCTTCCCAGCTGCTTGTGCATTGACCCGCCTGCGTGCTCGGCGCTGCGTGCGCAGCCTCGGGGCGGGTTCAGGCTGTGGTCGTGCCTTGCCTGACGTCACTAGGCCTTGCACACAGATTCACCCTGCCTGAGCGCAGCGTCAGACACCTTCGATCACTGCCACCGCCACGCTCTTGATGACGAACGCCATCACCCCGAGCCCCAGCACGACGAACAGGATCAGCGTGCCGAAGCGTCCGGCCTTGGACTTCTTCGCCAGGTCCCAGACGATGAACCCCATGAAGCCGATCAGCAGGCTGACCAGGCTGATCATCATCCACTCTTCGAATACTGCCGGGTCCATCGCAACGCTCCGTCAGGCTGGGTCGGCCGGCGAGTATACGCCAGGCAGATGGCGCTCAGCGCAGGTGGGTCAGCGGCATCTCGGTGCTGGCCAGCACCTGGTTGAGCACGAAGCTCGAGCGCACGCTGGTGACGCCTTCGATCCGCGTCAGGCTGCCGAGCAGCAGTTTCTGGTAATGGTCCATGTCGGGCACCACGACCTTGAGCTGGTAGTCGGCGTCCATGCCGGTGACCAGGCTGCATTCGAGCACCTGGGGCAGGCTGCGGATGACCGCCTCGAAGGTCTCGAAGCGTTCCGGGGTGTGGCGGTCCATGCCGATCAGCACATAGGCGGTGAGGCTCAGGCCGAGCTTCTTGCGATCGAGCAGTGCGACCTGGCGCGAGATGTAGCCGTCGTCTTCGAGCTGCTTGACCCGGCGCGAACACGGTGATGGCGAAAGGCCGATGCGCTCGGCCAGTTCCTGGTTGGAAATGCGCGCATCACGCTGCAATTCAGCGAGGATGCTCAGGTCGTAGCGGTCGAGCTTGCTCATGTCAGGGGCCTTTTCTTTTCGGATTGCGGCGAATTATCAATTAATGGGTAAAAATTGCGCAAGCAGTATTTGGGTCAGCAATATTAGCAATCCTCTGCCGGTTCGCCTGCTCTATCGTTATCAACAGAATCACTGCCCGGACAACAGTCCACAGCGATGCGCCCCAGACGGGTGCTCGCGGCCAGGCCATCCAACAGGATGCACCAGGCCCCCGGGCTACACCGAGTCCAGAAGACCCGGTGAGGTGAGCCGGCGTTACCCACGCCGAGCACGGACAACCATTCGAGAGGGAGGCCCTGGTGGCCTCCCTTTTTCATGGTGCGCCAGGCATGGCGCGTCGCGCGCAAGCGCAACCCGCTTG
>NZ_DAMCCR010000177.1:0-4812 GCF_032058845.1 Pseudomonas sp.
GCTGCGCGGATCGGCCAGCAGCGGGCCCTGGCGGTTGACGTCGTACCAGTAGTCACGCTGCATCTGCCCGCCCCCCTCGGCGATCATCACGCAGCTCAGACTGTGCCGGGTCGAGGCGTAGCCGCCGATGAAACCGTGGCTGTTGCCGTACACACGCACGCCCTGGTGAGTGTTCAGCGAGGTGCCATCGGCATTGACGATGCGCGAATCGGCATCGAACGCGGCCGCTTCACAGACCAATGCCTGCTCGATCGCCTGTTCAGGGCTGATGTCCCAGTGGTGATAGAGGTCCAGCTCCGGGACCTCGCGTGCCATCAACGCCGCATCGGCCAAGCCGGAACAGTCATCCTCGGAGGTGTGTCTGGCGATGGCCAACGCGGCGGCGACCGTTTCCCGGATGGCCTCCGGACCACTGGCCGAGGTGCTCGCCGAGCCCTTGCGCTGACCCAGGTACAGAGTGATGCCAAACCCCTGGTCGCGATTGAACTCGACCGTTTCCACCTCGCGCTGACGCACCGTGGTGGACAGCCCCTGCTCCAGCGATACCGCCACTTCACAGGCGCTGGCGCCCTGGCGCCGCGCTTCGGCGACGATCGCTTCGACCTGCTCCTGCAACACCGGCAGGTCCTTCGGGCCTACGCTCTGGACTGCACTCATGGTTCTCTCCCATCAAATTCTGCGTTCGGCACGGGTCATGCTACGACCGGGCCGGACAAGCGGCCCCCGACTGGTTATCATGGCGGCGATTTCCTGCGGACTGCCACCATGGTTGATTCATACGACGACGCCTTCGACGGCGAAAAAAGCAAAACCCAGATCAAGCGCGAACTGCTTGCGCTGGTCGAACTGGGCGAACGCCTGACCACCCTCAAGGCCGATACCCTCGCCCGCCTGCCGCTGACCGATGCGCTGCGCAAGGCGCTGGCCGACGCCAGCAAACACACCTCGCACATTGCGCGCAAACGGCACATGTCGTTCGTCGGCAAACTGATGCGCGACCAGGACCTGGAAGCGATCAACGCGGTGTTCGAGCAGGTCGATACGTCAAGCCGCCAGTACAACGAGCGCTTCCACAGCCTCGAGCGCTGGCGCGACCGGTTGGTCGACGGCACTGACGAAGACCTCGAACGCTTCGTCAACGAGTATCCCGACACCGACCGCCAGCAACTGCGCTCGCTGATCCGCCATGCCCAGCATGAAAAAGCGCGCAACAAGCCGCCGGCCGCCGCACGCAAGGTGTTCAAGTACATCCGCGACCTCGACGAGCTGCAGCGCGGCCTGCGCTGAAGCCTGGTCCATCGCCCATCGCGGGGCATGCCGTGTTCACGCGCAGCCCCTCGATGGCAGGCTTCACGCCCCGGTTCCGCCCACGGTGATCGCATCGAGCTTCAAGGTCGGCTGGCCAACCCCGACCGGCACCGACTGACCGTCCTTGCCGCAGGTACCCACGCCGCTGTCCAGCGCCAGGTCATTGCCCACCATCGACACCCCACGCATGGCCTCGGGGCCGTTGCCAATCAGCGTTGCGCCCTTGACCGGAGCGGTGATCTTGCCGTCTTCGATCAGGTAGGCCTCACTGGTGGAGAACACGAATTTGCCGCTGGTGATGTCGACCTGACCGCCGCCGAGGTTGGCGCAGTACAGCCCGCGCTTGACCGAGCGAATGATCTCTTCGGGGTCGCTTTCACCGGCACGCATGTAGGTGTTGGTCATGCGCGGCATCGGCAGGTGCGCGTAAGACTCGCGACGCCCATTGCCCGTGACCGCCATGCCCATCAGCCGCGCATTGAGCTTGTCCTGCATGTAGCCCTTGAGCACGCCGTTCTCGATCAGCGTGGTGCACTCGGTGGGCGTGCCCTCGTCATCGACGCTGAGCGAGCCGCGACGGCCTTCCAGGGTGCCGTCATCGACGATGGTGCACAGGCTGGAGGCCACCTGCTCACCCAGACGCCCACTGAATGCCGAGCTGCCCTTGCGGTTGAAGTCGCCTTCCAGGCCATGGCCTACCGCCTCGTGCAGCAGTACCCCGGACCAACCCGAGCCCAGAACCACGGGCAAGGTGCCCGCTGGCGCCGGCACCGCTTCAAGGTTGACCAGCGCCTGGCGCAAGGCCTCGCGGGCATAACCCATGACCCGCTCCTCGCTGAAGAAGCGGTAGTCGGTGCGTCCGCCGCCGCCTTGCCCACCGCGTTCGCGGCGGCCGTTGCTTTCCACGATCACACTGACGTTGAAGCGCACCAGCGGCCGCACGTCGGCGGCCAGGCTGCCGTCGGTGGCGGCGACCAGGATGCGCTCCCAGACCCCGGCCAGGCTGACGCTGACCTGCTGGATGCGCGGATCCAGCGCGCGGGTGGCGGCATCGACGCGCTTGAGCAGCTCGACTTTCTCGGCGCGGCTGAGCACGTCCAGCGGATTGTCACCGATGTACAGCGCGGGCACGTCTTGCGTGCGGAACGCCTGCACGCGACCGTTCTGGCCTGCACGGGAAATCGACCGCGCGGCGGTGGCCGCCGAGGTCAGCGCTTCGAGGTTGATGGCATTGCTGTAGGCAAAGCCGGTTTTTTCGCCAGACTGGGCGCGTACGCCCACGCCTTGGTCGAGGTTGAAGCTGCCTTCCTTGACGATGCCGTCTTCCAGCGCCCAGGTTTCCGAGACCTGGCCCTGGAAGTACAGGTCGGCGGCATCGATACCCGGACCCGCCAGCCCGCCCAGCACGCTCTGCAGGCTGTCTAGGGTCAAGCCGCCCGGGGCCAGCAAGTGCTCACTGACGGTGGATAACATCTGGCTCATAGTCACTCCAACAAGGTGTGCGCAGGCCGCACGGCGTCCTGCGATAAAAAGCGCCGATGGTTGAACACCGGCATGCGCGTCCGGATGGACGCTTGTTCTTCGGCATCGCGGGTGGCCAGTAGCACGGCCTCTGCGCGCGCCTGTTGGGCCACGATCCGCCCCCAGGGGTCGACGATCGCGGCATGGCCATGGGTTTCACGCGGGCCTGGATGCAGTCCGCCCTGGGCCGCCGCCAGTACATAGCATTGCGTTTCGATGGCCCGCGCGCGGATCAGCACTTCCCAGTGCGCCGCACCGGTCACCGCAGTGAAGGCCGACGGCGCGCTGATCAGCTCGGCCCCGGCGGCGCGCAGCGCGCTGTACAACTCGGGAAAGCGCAGGTCGTAGCAGACCGTCAGGCCCAGGCGCCCCACCGGCGTATCGACCACCACCACTTGGTTGCCTGCGGCGTAATCGTCCGATTCGCGGTACTGACCGCGCTGATCACTGACCTGCACATCGAACAGGTGCAGCTTGTCGTAGCGCGCAACCACTTCACCTTCATCATCGACCAGTAGCGAGCAGGCGCACGCCTTGTCCTGCGGCTGATCGACCGGCGGCAATGGCAACGTACCCGCCACTATCCATAACTTGAGGTCGCGGGCGGTGCGTTTCAACCAGGGCAGGATCGGGCCATCGCCCATGGCTTCGCGAAGACCGATCTGCGCGGCGTCGCGCCGGCCCATGGCGGCGAAGTTTTCCGGCAGCACCGCCAGGCGTGCGCCGCCCAGCGCCGCCTGTTCCAGCAAGCGGCGGGCCTGCTGCAGGTTGGCCAGCAGGTCATCCTGGCTGACCATCTGAATCACCGCCACGTTCATGGGCACGCTCCTCTCACTTGCGCTCAAACGGTTTCACAAAGGTGATCTTAGGCGCTTTGTACGGGCCTTCGACGCGATAATTCACGCTGGCAAAGCGCGACACCCGGTCACCGAGCAGCCGATCGACTATGAACAGCGCCCCGCCGATGGCCGGCGCCCCGACGATCAGCGCCGCCAATGGCAAGTTGTTGGTCACCGGCAGCGACACATTGACGTTGGCCGCCACGCGCTCGCGGCGCATGTCCAGGGTGCCGTCGATCTCGATATCGCTCGACGGGCCGGTGATACGAATGGGTTCACGGGTCACGTAGATGCCGCGGCTAACCGCCAGCAGGCCCTTGACCCGGTCGTAGGCCAGGCCTTTGCCGAACAGGTCGGAGAAGTCCAGGCGCAGGCGGCGGCCCAGGGCGTCGAAGTTCAGCAAGCCGAACACCCGGAGTGCTTGCGCACCGCCCTCCACCTCCTTGAACTGACCGTCGCGCATCGAAGCATCCAGGCTGCCAGATAGCCGATCCAGCCCCACCGAGGCCGGCGAGCCTGGCCAGCGCGCATCGATGTCCGCATGGAAGTCGCGGCTGCTCACCGACGGCGCAAAGCCCCAGGCCTGGAGAATATCGGCAAGGTTCTTGCCAGATAACCGGCCCTTGTAGGCACTGCTGGTGGCGCCGGGGACGCCCTCCCAGGCCGCGCTGCCGTTGGCTTGCAGGCCCTTCATGTCGACATCGATGTCGTTTACTGCAAGGCCCTTGGCGTTGGGCCGCAGCTTCAGCGCAACACGGCCATACAGGTCATCGCCGCGATACAGCTTGTCGATGCTCAGGTCCAGGGCCGGCGTTTTGCGGGGGTCGTTCTTCGCCAGTGGGTCCGCGCCCTTGGGGTCGTCGGCCTGGCTGGGGTCTGCAGGCGGCAGGCGCAGGGTCTGCAGGCGCACCACCAACGGCGCTGCCTTGGCATCGGGCAGGCGGGCATCGCCGATCACCTCGCGGCTGTCCAGGCGCAGATCCCAGGCACCGCCACTGCGCGCCAGCCGCACCACCGCCTGGTTCAGGGTCAGGCCAGAGGCCTTGATCTGGCCGATGCTGAGGTCGGCGCTTTGCAGCACCTGGCGGGCATCACCGCCGGGGTCGTTGCCGGCAAACTGCCCGGCCTGTTGCTGCCAGGCGTC
>NZ_DAMCCR010000178.1:0-4524 GCF_032058845.1 Pseudomonas sp.
GTCTATCCGATGCAGATCAAGGATGGTTCGATGCGTGACATGTGGCTGAGCAAGACGGAGCGTACCTGATATGCGGCACATCATTTCCCTGCTGATGGAAAACGAACCCGGTGCCTTGTCTCGCGTGGTCGGCCTGTTTTCCCAACGCAACTACAACATCGAAAGCCTGACCGTGGCGCCGACCGAAGACCCGAGCCTTTCGCGTCTCACGCTGACCACCGTCGGTCATGATGAGGTGATCGAGCAGATCACCAAGAACCTCAACAAGCTGGTCGAGGTGGTGAAGTTGGTCGATCTGTCGGAGAGCGCTCATATCGAGCGCGAACTGATGCTGGTCAAGATCAAGGCTACCGGCGCACAGCGCGCTGAGATCAAGCGCACCACGGATATTTTCCGTGGGCAGATCGTCGACGTCACTGCCAGTGTCTACACCGTGCAATTGAGCGGCACCAGCGACAAGCTGGACAGTTTCATCCAGGCCATCGGCACGGCATCGATCATCGAAACGGTGCGTAGCGGTGTGACCGGTATCGCCCGCGGCGACAAAGTCCTGAGCATCTGACTCAATACAATTAGCGATGGCTCCACTGGAGCCGAGATATAACCAGGGGTATGTGCATGAAAGTTTTCTACGATAAAGACTGTGACATTTCGATCATCCAAGGTAAGAAAGTGGCCATCATCGGCTACGGCTCGCAGGGCCACGCCCAAGCGTGCAACCTCAAGGATTCCGGTGTTGATGTCACCGTCGGTCTGCGCAAGGGTTCGGCCACTGTCGCAAAAGCCGAAGCCCACGGCCTGAAAGTCGCTGACGTTGCCAGCGCCGTTGCTGCCGCCGACCTGATCATGATCCTGACCCCGGACGAGTTCCAGGGCGCTCTGTACAAGAACGAGATCGAGCCGAACATCAAGAAGGGCGCCACTCTGGCCTTCTCCCACGGCTTCGCGATTCACTACAACCAGGTCGTTCCGCGTGCTGATCTCGACGTGATCATGATCGCGCCGAAGGCTCCAGGCCACACCGTTCGTACCGAGTTCGTCAAAGGCGGCGGTATCCCTGACCTGATCGCCGTTTATCAGGATGCTTCCGGCAACGCCAAGAACGTTGCCCTGTCCTACGCCTCGGGCGTTGGCGGCGGCCGTACCGGCATCATCGAAACCACCTTCAAGGACGAGACCGAAACCGACCTGTTCGGCGAGCAAGCCGTTCTCTGTGGCGGTACTGTCGAACTGGTCAAAGCCGGCTTCGAAACCCTGGTCGAAGCTGGCTACGCGCCGGAAATGGCCTACTTCGAGTGCCTGCACGAGCTGAAGCTGATCGTTGACCTCATGTACGAAGGCGGCATCGCCAACATGAACTACTCGATCTCCAACAACGCCGAATACGGTGAGTACGTCACTGGCCCGGAAGTCATCAACGAAGAATCCCGCAAGGCCATGCGCAACGCTCTCAAGCGCATCCAGGACGGTGAGTACGCGAAGATGTTCATCAGCGAAGGTGCTACCAACTACCCATCGATGACCGCCAAGCGCCGCAACAACGCTGCTCATGGCATCGAAGTCATCGGCGAGCAACTGCGCTCGATGATGCCGTGGATCTCGGCGAACAAGATCGTCGACAAGTCCAAGAACTAAGCCGTTCTGGTCAGATAGAAAACGCGGCCTCGGCCGCGTTTTTTCGTTCCAGGGCCAGCATCTGGTATAAAGCTGACCGTTGGGGTGCGTATCCAAACCTGTTGCGCACGCCCATATCGAACGTTTTCCACCCTGTTGCAAGGTACTTTTCATGAGCGAACGTCCCGCAGAGCCGAATACGCCCTCCGACGCTGAAAGCCTGTTGCCTGTCGATGAACATGTTGAAGAAGGGCACGATGCTGAAGGGCGCAAGGTTCGTCATCGCGGCATTTATCTGCTGCCAAATCTGTTCACTACCGCAAACCTGTTTGCCGGGTTCTACTCGATCGTCTGTTCCATCAGTGCCCACGGCTACATGAGCGCGGGCAACTCGGTCGAAGCGGTCAAGTATTTTGCCTCCGCGGCCATCGCGATCTTCGTGGCAATGGTGCTTGATGGCCTGGATGGGCGTGTGGCCCGCATGACCAACACCCAGAGCGCGTTCGGCGCCGAATACGACTCGTTGTCCGACATGGTGGCGTTTGGTGTCGCGCCTGCGTTGCTGGCCTTCGTCTGGGCGCTGGGGGACATGGGCAAGGTCGGCTGGATGGTCGCCTTCATCTATGTGGCCGGCGCCGCATTGCGTCTGGCCCGCTTCAATACCCAGGTCGGCACGGCCGACAAGCGCTACTTCATCGGCCTTGCCAGTCCTGCTGCGGCAGGTGTGGTCGCTGGCATCGTGTGGGCGTTCAGCGACTACGGGATTCAAGGCTCCAAACTGTCATTCCTGGTCGCCCTGATCGTCGCGGCAGCCGGAATGCTGATGGTCAGCAACATCAAGTACAACAGTTTCAAAGAGCTGGATCTGAAGGGGCGCGTACCTTTTGTAGCAATTCTGGCCGTTGTACTGGTGTTCGCGGTCATATTCAGTGATCCGCCGCGAATTCTCCTCTTGATTTTCCTTGGCTATGCGGCATCCGGTCCCGTGCAGTACCTGCTGCGCAATCGCCGTCTCAAACGCTCATAATCTAGGGCGTGCGGGAATAACCCGCAGGCTCCATAGTCTTACAGGTGTATCCGCTACCTGTGCTATGGAGCCCTCATGCTCATCAAGATCCCCAAGTCTTCGGACTGCGTGTCATCAGAGATCACCCCCGAGTCCATCTACCTGTCCCGCCGCTCGTTGTTGGGCGGTTCCCTTGCGGCGCTGGCCGTGGCCGGCTTGCCCCGGATCAGCGCAGCCAGCGAAGCGCCGCGCTATGCCGATGTCGATCCCGGCAAAGCCCCTGAGTGGTTCACCAGCAAGCTGCCTGGTACGCACTGGGGAGCGGTTACCGTCAAGGATGAGGCCATCACGCCTTATAAAGACGCTACCCACTACAACAACTTCTACGAGTTCGGTCCCGACAAGGGCGATCCGGCTGCCAACGCGGGGAGCCTGAAAACCGAGCCCTGGAGCGTGGTCATCGATGGCGAGGTGTCCAAGCCTGGGCGGTATGCATTGGAAGATCTCGTCAAGCCGAGCCAGTTCGAGGAGCGGGTGTACCGCCTGCGTTGCGTAGAGGCCTGGTCCATGGTGATCCCTTGGCTGGGCTTCCCGTTGGCTGACGTGCTCAAGCGCGTGGAGCCGACATCGAAAGCCCGTTATGTCCGCTTTGAAACCCTGCAGGATCCTGAAAGCATGCCTGGACAACGGTCCGGATTCGCATTGATCAACTGGCCTTATGTCGAAGGGGTGCGCCTGGATGAGGCCATGAATCCACTGGCCCTCTTAGCGGTAGGCATGTATGGCCGTGAGCTGGCCAACCAGAACGGCGCCCCGCTGCGTTTGGTCTTGCCTTGGAAGTATGGCTTCAAGAGCATCAAGTCGATCGTACGTATCAGCCTGGTTGAGCAGCAGCCGCAAACCACCTGGCAGGGGCTTGCACCTACCGAGTACGGCTTCTATGCCAATGTCAATCCGACGGTCGATCATCCTCGTTGGAGCCAGGCCCGTGAGCGAAGGCTTCCGAGCGGCCTGTTCAGCCCCAACGTGCGCAGTACCGGAATGTTCAATGGCTATGCGGACGAAGTGGCTTCGCTCTACCAGGGCATGGACTTGCGGAAGAACTACTGATGCGCTATCCCGGTTTTCGTTTGGCTATTTTTGTACTCGCGAGCCTGTTTCCGCTGTGGTGGCTCTATGAAGCGGCGATGAATCTGCTGGGCCCGGATCCCGGAAAAATCCTTGTGGATCGATTGGGTCTGGGAGGGCTGATCCTGCTGTTGATTACCCTGGCCATGACGCCTTTGCAGCGGGTCACCAGTTGGGCGGGGTGGCTCGTCGCTCGCCGGCAGATCGGCTTGTGGTGTTTTGCTTATATAGGCATGCACATGACGGCGTACATGGTGTTCATCCTGGGCCTGGATTTCGCGCAGCTGGCGGTAGAGTTGCAGAAGCGGCCCTACATCATTGTGGGTGCGCTGGCCTTTGTCGGGTTGCTGTCGCTGGCAGTCACTTCCAATCGCTATAGTCAAAAGCGCCTCGGCGCACGTTGGAGAAAGCTGCATAAGCTGATCTACCCGATTCTGGGGTTGGGACTTTTGCATTTCCTCTGGATCGTCCGCTCCGATCTTGCGGAGTGGTCGATCTACGCCGCCGCTGCAGCGCTGCTAATGGCTTTACGCGTACCGGCGGTCTCCAGGCGCATCAAAAGAACCCGTAGTAGGGCGGTCTGAAACTTTCTTGAAATAAGTGCTTGACCCCTCGGCGAATGTCTTTATAATGCGCACCACTTCCAGGGCAAACGGAACGAAAAACTCCTTGAAATTCAACGAGTTGGATGTTTCTTCGATGTTGGAAGTGCTTCGATCTACTGATCGGCAGCGGTGAAAAAGGTGGTTGACAGCGGTTTGTAACGCTGTATGATT
>NZ_DAMCCR010000179.1:0-4153 GCF_032058845.1 Pseudomonas sp.
GCCAGACTGCCCAGCTCGGCGGCGCTGCGACAGCCCAGTGCACGCAGGCGGGGCCTGAGCAGCGCCAGCGGGTGCGGCCCAAGCGTGGTACCCAGCACCTGGTAGTCAGCCGCCACATCCTCGGCCACGGTCGGCGCCGGCAACGCCACGGCAGCTTCTGTCTGCGGTTCCACGTCAGCGAACAATGGCAACTGGGCCTGCACCGCCGCCACGGCCCAACGCGCCTGATGCCGATGGCTGACCAACGCTTGCAAGGCGCCAGCATCGGCCAACTGGGCACGCGCACGGGTGTCCAGGCCACTGCGCAGGCACACGTCTTCGACATCACGCCAGGGCCGTTGCAGGCGGGCCTGCACCAGGCGCTGCGCATCGGCCTCGACGAAGCCGCGGATCTGCCGTAATCCCAGGCGAATGGCCAGCGCCCCGCCGTGCAGCGGCTCCAGCGTGCAATCCCAGTGACTGTGCTGCACATCCACCGGACGCACTTCGATACCTTGGCGCCGCGCCTCCTGCAGCAGCTGGTCGGGGCTGTAGAAACCCATCGGCCAGCTATTGATCAGCGCGCAGGTGAAGATCGCCGGCTCGTGGCATTTCAGCCAACTGCTGGCATAGCAGAGCAACGCGAAACTGGCCGCGTGCGATTCGGGGAAACCATAGCTGCCAAAACCCTTGATCTGCTCGAACACGCGCTCGGCAAAGGCCGCTTCATAGCCGTTGCGCAGCATGCCCTGCAGCAGC
Source organism: Pseudomonas sp. (assembly GCF_032058845.1). GTDB lineage: Bacteria > Pseudomonadota > Gammaproteobacteria > Pseudomonadales > Pseudomonadaceae > Aquipseudomonas. Next base: position 739 of record NZ_DAMCCR010000179.1, read on the forward strand.
CGCTCGCGGTGCGGCTCCAACCCGCCGTGGCGCTTCCAGGCGGCCATGCTGCGGCGCAGCTGGTCGGCTTCACCGGGGGTGTAGTCGGCGGCGACCATGGCCAGCTCCATGACCTGTTCCTGAAACAACGGCACGCCCAAGGTGCGGGCGAACACCTCCTTGAGTGCGGGCGACGGATAGCTGATGGGTTCTTCGCCCATGCGCCTGCGCAGAAACGGGTGGACCATGTCGCCCTGAATCGGCCCCGGTCGGACGATGGCAACCTCGATCACCAGGTCGTAGAAGGTGCTCGGTTTGAGCCGCGGCAACATGGCCATCTGCGCGCGCGATTCGATCTGGAAAACGCCCATGGTCTCGGCGCGGCTGATCATGGCGTAGGTGGCCGGGTCCTCTGGCGGAATGGTGGCCAGGGTCAGGTGCCGACCACGGTGCAGTTGCAGCAGGTCGAAACAGCGGCGCAGGGCGCTGAGCATGCCCAGGGCGAGAATATCGACCTTGAGCAGGCCGACCATGTCGAGGTCGTCCTTGTCCCACTGGATGACCGTGCGCTCGGCCATCGCGGCATTTTCCACCGGCACCAGCTGATGCAACGGCTGCTCGCTGATGACGAAACCCCCGGGGTGCTGCGACAGGTGGCGCGGGAAGCCGATCAATTCGCCAGCCAGCACCAGAATGCGCCGCAGCCAGGGGCTGTCTGCCTCGAAGCCGGCTTCGGCCAGGCGCTGAGCATCGGGAATACGGTCACTCCAGCGGCCACAGCATTTGGCCAGCGCGTCGATCTGCTCGCCTGGCAAGCCCAGCACCCGGGCGACATCGCGCACCGCGCCGGCGGCATGGTAGGTGCTGACCACCGCCGTCAGCGCTGCGCGCTGGCGGCCATAGCGGCGGAACACGTACTGGATGACTTCTTCGCGGCGATGGTGCTCGAAATCCACATCGATATCGGGTGGCTCGTTGCGTTCGCGCGACAGGAACCGCTCGAACAGCAGGCGGTGCTGCATGGGATCGAGCTCGGTAATGCCCAGCACGAAGCACACCACCGAGTTGGCCGCAGAGCCACGCCCCTGGCAAAGAATGTGCTGGCTGCGGGCAAAGGCGACGATGTCGTGCACGGTGAGGAAATAGCTGTCGTAGCCCAGCTCTTCGATCAGCGCCAATTCCCGCTCCAGCGCGTCGAGCACGGCCTGGCTCGGACCCGACGGCCAGCGCCGGATCAGCCGCGCCTCGCACAGGCTGCGCAGCCAGCTGGCCGGGGTCTGGCCCTCGGGCACCAGTTCGCGCGGGTACTGGTAACTCAACTCGCTCAGATCGAAGCGGCAGCGCTGGGCGATGACCAGGGTTTCGCTCAGCCACTGTGCAGGATACAGCTCGATCAGTTGCGCCAGGCTGCGCAGGTGCCGCTCACCGTTGGCGAACAGCGACGCCCCGGCCTCGGCCACGGTACAGCGCTGGCCGATGGCCGTGAGGCAATCCTGCAGGGCCCGCCGACCGCGCACATGCATGTGCACATCGCCACAGGCCACCGCAGGGATACCCACCGCCTGGGCGAGGCTGCGCAGCTGGGCGGTGCGCGCGCCATCGTCACTGCCGCGGTGCAGGTGCACGCCGAGCCACAGCTGGCTGCCGAACACGGCATGCAGCGCATGGCCCGCCGCAGGGTCGGACACCGGTTCCGGCAGCCAGAGGGCCATCAGCCCCTGCGCATGTGCCGGCAGGTCTTCGGCCAGCAAACGGTAGTGCCCTTTGCCCGCCCGGCGCCGGGCCAGGGTGATCAGCGCGCAGAGGTTCTGGTAGCCCTGCAGGTTCTCGACCAGCAGCACCAGCCTGGGGCCGTCATGCAGTCGCACTTCGCTGCCGACGATCAGCGCGACACCCTGGTTTTTCGCCGCCTGCCAGGCGCGCACGATACCGGCCAGGGTGCACTCGTCGGTAATGGCCAGCGCACGATAGCCTTGTTGCCGCGCACGGCCCATCAGCTCATCGGCGCTCGAGGCCCCGCGCTGGAAGCTGAAATTGGACAGGCAATGCAGCTCGGCGTACTCCAGCTGGCTCATGCAAACCAGCCTTGCAGCCACACCGGCCCCGGCTGGCCGAGGTCCTGGTAGGCCCAGCCGCGCAAGCCCTCGCGGGTTTCGATGCGAAAGTAATCGCGGCGTACGTCGCCGCCATCCCACCAGCCAGACTCGATGCGTTCGGCCTGGCCGAGCAAGGTGAAGGAGCTGGGCGGCAATGCCTGGGGTTCGGCCAACAACCAGCCAGGGCGCAGCGCAACGGCGCCTGCGACAGCCCCGCTTGCGGGGTTGGCCACTGCACGCCAGGCCTGTTCCGGGCGGTGGTCGGCCTGGGCACTGAGGCCCATGACCGCCGTATCGCCCAGTCGCGCCCGCAAGCGCTCGCGCAGTTGATCCCAGGATTGGCTCTGCGCCGGGCGTGCATCGAACAGGCTCTGGTGGGTGGGCACGAAGGCCGGCAGATCATTCACCTGCAGGCGCAGGCTGCGCACCGGCGCGGGCAGCTGCAGGGCTTCCAGGCGTCCACGCGTGAGCTCGAACAGCAACGCGGCCTCGCGTTCGGCGCTGAGCAGCCCGACCTTGAGCAGCGTGCTTTCACCGCCGGCGTGCTCCAGGTACAGGTCAAGGCGCTGTACAGCGCTGTCGCGCGCGGCCAGGAACACGGCGAGGTCGTTGATCAAACGGCGCACGGGAAACAGCAGCGCCTGATGCGACTCGACGTCGAAATTCAGTTCCAGGCGCGACTCGAAACGCTCCGGCGGCTGATAGAACGCCAAGGGCACACTGCGTAACCCCAGTAATTGATCCAGATGCAGCTGCACGCTGGCTGCAAAGCGACGCGCCAGCGCAGCCCGAGGCAGCGCCAGGACCTGGTCGAGGCGGCGAAGCCCCATGCGGCTGAAGGCTTGTACGGCGTCTGTGGGCAGGCCGATGCGCTCGATGGGCAGCTGCGCAAGGGCCGCGCGGGTCTGTTCCAAGCTGTTCAGGGCCAGGCCATCATGGACATTGGCCAGCATGCGCGCCGCCGCAGGGCTGGTGGCCAGGACGATACGCTGGCGCAAGCCCATCGCATCGAGTTGCTCGCGCATGCGCGCCTGTAACGCCGACCACGGCCCGAACAATTGCAGGCTCGAGCCCACTTCCAGCAGTAGTGCACGAGGATAGTGCAGGCTCACCTGAGCGCTGTAGCCGTAGGCCCAGGCCGCCAGCAGTTGCTGGACCTGCTCAATGCGCGCAGGGTCGGCCTCGACGCAGGTGAAGCCTTGCGCCAGGGCGCGTGCGGCGGTCAGGCTCTGCCCGGCACGCAAGCCCAGGCGGGCCGCAGCCGGGTTGACCGCCTGCAACACGCGGCGCTGTAACGGGCCGGTGATCAGAACCAGGGGCGCGTGCGCGTCATCGCGGTC
>NZ_DAMCCR010000180.1:0-4098 GCF_032058845.1 Pseudomonas sp.
CCGGCACTTCATCAGGCCGGGCGATGCGCCTCCTCCACCGCCTGCACTGGCACGGGAACCGCACGTCCACGCCGCAGCCAGCCCAGCAGCCCGGCACCCATCAGGGCAGGCAGCCAGCCGTGGGCGAGGGCGCCCCCGGTGGAATTCTCGACGAACTGCGGATCGAACAGGTAGCTCAGATCAGCGCTGGTCGGCAGGCGCCCGACGGCGCTGACCAGCTCGGCCGAGGCCACCCACAGGCCCGCCCAGAACAGCAACACGGGCAGCGCCAGCCACCAGGCACGGCGTTGCAGCAACAGCAACAAGGTGCTGCCGATGGCCAGGTCCGAGAGATAGCCGGCCGGGTTCGACCAGCCCAGCAGCGCCCGGCTGAGTAGCGGAATGAGCAGCACCAGGGCGATCAGGGAACAGGTGCGGACGCCGATACGCCCAGGCACGGGGGAGTTGCTCACCAAAAGAATTCCTTGTTGTCATCGGACGGTCACAAAAGTGGGCGCGATGATAACAGGCCGGGGAGCAGGGGGTGGGCGGATAGGGGAAGCGTGTGCTTACAACCCGTTACGGGAAATGACGCGGAGCGGGCGTAATACAGCAAAGCGGGCCCCGGCACAGTCACTGCTGTGCCGGGGCCCGCGTTCAACTTTGAACCGATGCTGAACTCCTACTGCTTCTCGTCCGGCAGCGCATAGGCAATCACATAGTCGCCACGGTCAGTCGACTGACGCGCGCCACCGGCGGTGATCACCACATACTGCTTGCCCGTCTTGGGCGACACGTAGGTCATCGGGCCACCCTGGCTGCCAACGGGCAAGCGGGCTTTCCAGATTTCGTCACCATTGGCGCTGTTGTAGGCGCGCAGGTAGAAGTCCTGCGTGCCGGCAATGAACACCAGGCCGCCTTGGGTCGAGAGGGTGCCGCCCAGGGTCGGCAGGCCGATCTTGATCGGCAGGTGCATGCGAATTCCCAAGGGGCCGGTGTCTTCCACCGTACCGACCGGTACTTGCCAGGCCACTTGACGGGTCTTCATGTCGATGGCCGTCAGCGTGCCGAACGGCGGTGCCTGGCACGGAATGCCGGCGATCGACAGGAAGCGGTTCTTGTTCACCGCATAAGGTGTGCCCTTGAGCGGCACGGCGCCCATGCCGGTGTTCAACGATTCACCACCGGACGAGGTCGCTGCCTTGTTCTGCGACGGGATCATCTGAATCCACAGGCCCAGACGCATGTCGTTGACGAAGATGAAGCCGTGTACCGGGTCGGTCGACAGGCTGCCCCAGTTCATGCCACCCAACGACCCTGGGAAGCTCAGCGAGCGGTCGGTGCCGGGTGCGGTGTACAGGCCGTCGTAGCGCATGCCCTTGAAGTCGATGCGGCACAGCAACTGGTCATATGGCGTGGCGCCCCACATGTCTGACTCGGTCAGAGTCTGCGCGCCGATCTGCGGCATGCCGACCGACTTGGGCTGGGTGGGCGAATACGGCTCGTTGGGGATGTTGCTCGGCTTGACCGCAACGTCCTTGACGTCGGTCAGCGGCTGGCCGGTGGCACGGTCGAGCACGTAGATCTGCCCGGCCTTGGTGCCGATCACCACCGCAGGCACGGTCTTGCCGTCGTCGCGGGTGAAGTCGATCAGGCTCGGCTGCATCGGCAGGTCGAAGTCCCAGAGGTCGTTGTGGACGGTCTGGTAGACCCACTTCTGGTTGCCGGTGGTGGCGTCGAGGGCCAGTACGGAGGCGCCGTAGGTGTGGTCGAGCTGGGTGCGCTCCACGCCGTAGATGTCGGTGGAGGACGAGCCCATTGGCAGGAACACGGTGTTCATCGCCGGGTCGTAGGACATCGGCGCCCAGCTGTTCGGGGTGCTGCGCATATAGGTGCTGCCGTCTTGTGGCGCATCACGCTTTTGCGGGTTGCCCGGGTCGAACGCCCAGCGCATCTGGCCGGTCATCACGTCGAAGCCGCGCAGCACACCTCCCGGCATGTCGGTCTGCACGTTATCCGCAACACGCCCGCCGACCACTACGGTGGTGCCGGCCATCAGCGGCGCGGACGACAGCTGATAATAGGAGTCCGGCACATCGCCCAGGCCGGCCATCAAGTTCACCTGGCCGTTGTCGCCGAAGCCTTCGCAGAACTGGCCGGTGTCCGCATCCACGGCAATCAGGCGGCCATCGATGGTGTTGGTCAGCAGGCGGCGCTGGCAGTTGGCGCCTGGCGCGATGCTGGCGACGGTGACCGGTGAGCTGCCGGGCTGACTCGGCTGAGCCAGGGGTGCGGTGGCGTCGAAGTACGCCAGGCCGCGGCAACGCTGCCAGACCTTGGACTGGGCGTTGATGGCGTTTTTCCACAGCTCCTTGCCGGTGTCGGCGTCCAGTGCGATCAGGTTGTTGTGTGGGGTGCAGAGGAACACCTTGTTGCCGATCTGCAGCGGGGTGAGCTGGTCTTCAGCGCCGTTGCCGTCGCTGAGTGCGACATCGCCGGTGTGGTAGGTCCAGGCCACCTGCAACTGGTTGACCGTGTCGCGGTTGATCTGGTCGAGCGCCGCGAAGCGGCTGCCGCCCACGGTGTTGCCGTAGTGCGCCCAATCTTTCTGCGCCTTGGCCGGGTCGACTGGGGTGAGGCCAGGACCGTTGCCGGTCGGGGCAACGCTGGGGTGGGCGACGAACATGTTGCCGACGGTGATGGCCAGAAGGATTGCCATCACGCCGGCAAGGCCGTAGGCGCTGCGCCCTGGCGTGCCGCCGTGGGCGCGCACCAGCAGTGGGTAGACCAGCGTGACCACCAGGCCAATGGTGCTGAACATGAACAGGCGTGAGAACAGCGGCCAGAACACCCAGCCTGCATCGGCCACGGCCCACACGGCGGTGGCGAGCAGAAATGCAGCGAACAGCCAGGCGCCGAGCGGCTTGCGCAGGGCAATCAGCACGCCGGCCAGGGCCATGGCCGCGCCGCCGATGAGGAAGTACCAGGAACCGCCGCGACTGAGCAACTTGATGCCGCCAGCGGCCAGGAGCAGGCCGAGCAGGGCGATGATCACGCCCAGGCCGATCAGAATGGAGAGGGAGGCGCGCGACAGGCGCGGTGTGTGTTTCATGCCGGAATTCTCGCAGGTGGAATGGGCGAGAGTCTAAGCGCTTAGCAAGCTAATTAACAAGTTGGTACATAAAATTTGGTGACGAATTGTCGCAGGTGACAGACGCCCTTCGACGGAGCGAGCGTGAGTCATGCCGGGGGGCGGTGCGGCAGGGGGAGGCGATTCGTCAGGTAAGCTCTGCCAGGCACGGGACAAAGCGGCGGCGCTATTGCGCCTTGCCGAACATCCCGGTCCAGTAGATCCCCGCATCGCTTTTCGGATCTACCGCGTAGGCCGCGCCCAGGTCGCTGAACTCGGGGTTCATCAATGTCGCGCAGTGCCCCGGGCTGGCCAGCCAGCCGTCCACTACCTTGCGCGGCGTGTCTCGCCCAGCTGCAATGTTTTCGCCAATCTGCTGGTACAGGTAGCCGGCCAGTTCCGCGCGATCACCTGGGGTGCGACCGTCGCGGTCGATGTGGTCGAAGAAATTCTGGTTGGCCATGGCCCGGGTATGGCTTACGGCCGCACCGGCGAGCACGCTGTTCCACGTCAAAGGTGGCGCTTGGGCGAACGGTTGCCCGCCACATTCGCGCGGCAGCTTGCGCGCGGCATTGATCTCCTGCAGCAACTTCTGGCCTTCGGCCTGCCAGTCGCCCAGGCGGCCGGTGAGCAGGGGCCTGGCCAGGACGATACGCCAGTCGCGGCCCTCCTGGCTGACGCCGATGTCGACGAATTGCGGGTCGAGCACCACCTGGCAGAAGCTTTCCTTGATCACGTTCATGGCGGCGGTTGCATCACGCGGCCCGGAGAGGCTGATGGCCTGCACGTTGACCATCGGGTAGGCGGCGCGGCTCATGGCCTGCTGCAGATCGCGGGTGCCCTCGGGGGACAGCGCCAGGCGAGTGTCGCTGTTGAGCGGCGGCAGTTCCAGCGAGGCCTCGCCACCGCACGGCTGGGCCTGGCTGCGCCAGGCATTGACCGCATCGATCAGGCGCGCTTCTTCGCCGCTGACCGCCAGCGCCTGCGGC
>NZ_DAMCCR010000181.1:0-4060 GCF_032058845.1 Pseudomonas sp.
TGGTCAGCGGCTGGTTGATCTCGTGGGCCAGGGCCGCCGACATCTGCCCCAGGGCGGCCAGCTTGGCGGTCTGTACCAGGCCTTCCTGGGCGGTGCGCAGCTCGCGGGTGCGCTCTTCGACCTCGCGTTCCAGCGCTTCGCGGCTGCGTTGGCGCAAGCGCGCCAGGCGCAGGCGCTGGCTGAGGAACAGCGCCGCGAAGACCAGGCTCAACCACACCGCCGCCGCGCCCAGTGCCGCATTGCGCCCGTCTTCGGCGACCTGCGGCTGGCGCAGCAGGTGCAGGGTCCAGCCCTCGCTGTCCAGGGGCAGGCTTTCCCACAGATAGTCGACAGTGCCTTCGGGGCCCTTGACCCGGCTCAGACGGCTGTTGTCGCCGAAGCGGGTCAGCACCTGGTGCTGCAAGGGGCGCAGCGGCTGTTTGTCGTACTGCCGGGTTTCGGCCAGCACGGCGCGGTCTTCGCGGCTGAGGGTGCGCAGCTCGCGGTAGCGCCAGCCTTCCTGATTGGCAATGAAGATGACCCCGCGGGCATCACTCACCAGCACCACGTCGTTGCCTTGGCGCCAGTCGCGTTCCAGTTCGGGAAACTCCAGCTTGACCACCATGGCGCCGAGAAAACGCTCACGGGCGTCATTCACCGAGCTGGCGAGGAAATAGCCTGGGACGCCGCTGGTGACCCCGACTGCGAAGAAGCGGCCGCTGCCCTCACCGCGCGCTTGCTTGAAGTACGGGCGAAACCCGTAGTTCGAGCCCACGTAGCTGGTCGGCAGGCGCCAGTTGCTGGCCGCCACCGCCAGCCCCGTGTGGTCCAGCAGCTCCAGGGTCGAGGACTGGGCGGCGCCGTTGATGCGCTCGAGCTTGTGGTTGAGGGCGGCCTGGGTGGCCTGATCGACCGGGCCGTGCAGGGCGGCGATCAGTTCCGGGTCCAGTGCCAGTACCGCCGGCAGGGCGCGGTAGCGTTCGATCAGGGTATGCAGGGAGGTGGCATACAGCCCCAGTTGTTCACTGGCGCGGCGTGCGTCGGCCTGCATGGCATCGCGTTTGGCGTGGTGCAGGGCCCAGCCGGAGCTGAGCACGGTGCCGGCAAGAATGACCAGAATCATCAGCCCCAGACGCAGGGCACGGTAGGACAAAGGCATGGAGTGATCCGCTCTGAGAAGTAGCCGAACACGGGGCGCCGCTGGCGAACCCGGTCTCCTGAGGGGCATTGTCCGTCCTGTGAGCAACGCCCGTAGTGCGCGTGCAGGGGGCCACACGCACCGTCAGCCCCCGGGTTCAGCGCAGCTCGAACGCCTGCTGCTGAACGTCCTGGGAATCCAGCCCCACTTGCACGTTGAATGTCCCGGCTTCTGCCACATGTTGCAGCTGGGTGTTGTAGAACTTCAGGTCATCCTCGCCCAGGGTGAAGGTGAGGGTCCGCGACTCGCCGGCTTTGAGCATCAGCTTCTCGAAACGACGCAGCTCCTTGACCGGCCGGCTCATGGAACCGGCCACATCCTGCAGGTAGAGCTGCACCACGGTTTCGCCATCGAGCTTGCCGGTGTTCTGCACGGTGACCTTGGCCTCCAGAGGCTCGCCGCGTTGCAGCTCGGTGCTGGACAGGGTCAGTTCCGACAGCGCGAAGGTGCTGTAGCTCAGGCCGTAGCCAAACGGATACAGCGGGCCATTGGGTTCTTCGAAGTACTGCGAGGTGTAGTTGCCGGGCTGGCCCGGGGTGTAAGGCCGGCCAATGCTCAGGTGGTTGTAGTACATCGGAATCTGCCCCACCGAACGTGGGAAGGTGATCGGCAGCTTGCCGGAGGGGTTGTAGTCGCCGAACAGCACGTCGGCAATGGCATTGCCGCCTTCGGTGCCGCTGAACCAGGTTTCCAGAATGGCGTCGGCCTGCTCACGCTCCCTGACGATCGACAACGGCCGGCCGTTCATCAGCACCAGCACCAGCGGCTTGCCGGTAGCCTTGAGGGCGTCGATCAAGGCGCGCTGGGTGGCCGGAATTTCCAGGGTGGTGCGGCTCGAGGACTCATGGGACATGCCGCGTGATTCACCGACCACCGCGACCACCACGTCGGACTGTTGTGCGGCTTTCACCGCTTCATCGATCAGCACGCCGGCAGGGCGCGGGTCGTCGACGATTTCCGGGGCATCGAAGTTGAGGAAATTGAGGTAATCGAGCACGGCCTTGTCGCCCGTCACATTGGCGCCCTTGGCGTAGACCAGCTTGCCCTTGCCATCGAGGGCGCGGCGCAGCCCTTCGCGCACGGTCACCGAGTGCTGCGGCCGGCCATCGGCAGCCCAGCTGCCCATCATGTCGATGGGCGCATCGGCCAGCGGGCCGACCACGGCCACGGCAGCGGATTTGTTCAACGGCAGGGTCTGTTCGCGGTTTTCCAGCAGTACCAGGCTGCGGCGCGCCACGTCACGCGCGGCCTCGCGGTGCAGGCGGGACTCGGCGTAGGTGTCCTTGGGGTCGTTCTCCGGCTTGCCGATGCGCACGTAGGGGTCCTTGAACAGGCCCATCTCGTACTTGGCGCCAAGCACCTCGCGCACCGCATGGTCCAGTTCGCCCGTGGTCACTTCGCCCGATTTCAGCAGGCCCGGCAGCTCTTCGCCGTACAGCGAGTCGTTCATGCTCATGTCGATACCGGCCTTGATCGCCAGCTTGGCCGCCTCGCGGCCGTCGCGCGCGACACCATGGCGGATCAGCTCCTTGATCGCGCCGTGGTCGCTGATGGTCACGCCCTTGAAGCCCCAGTCCTTGCGCAGCAGGTCGTTCATCAGCCAGGTATTGGCGGTGGCCGGTATGCCGTTGATCGAGTTCAGCGCGACCATCACCCCGCCTGCACCGGCGTCGATGCCGGCGCGGTAGGGCGGCAGGTAGTCGTTGTACATTTTCGGCAGGCTCATATCGACCGTGTTGTAGTCGCGCCCGCCCTCCACGGCGCCGTACAGGGCGAAGTGCTTGACGATGGCCATGATGCTGTCGCGCTCGGCCGGGCTCTTGCCCTGGAAGGCGCGGACCATGGTCTCGCTGATCCGTGAGGTGAGGTAGGTGTCTTCACCGAAGCCTTCGCTGGTGCGGCCCCAGCGCGGATCGCGGGCGATGTCGACCATCGGCGCGAAGGTCATGTCCAGGGCATCGGCCGAGGCCTCGATGGCCGATGTACGGCCGGCCTGGGTGATGGCGTTCAAGTCCCAGCTGGCCGCCAGGCCCAGGCTGATGGGGAAGATGGTGCGTTCGCCGTGGATGGTGTCGTAGGCGAAGAACATCGGGATCTTCAGCCGGCTGCGCATGGCAGCGTCCTGCATGGGCCGGTTCTCGGCGGCGGTACGCGAGTTGAAAGTGCCGCCGATGCGACCTGCGGCGATTTCCTCGCGAATCTTCTCGCGGGTCATCTCCGGGCCGCCGATGCTGATCAGGCGCAGCTGACCGATCTTTTCCGCCTCGGTCATCTGGCTCAGCAGGTGGTCGATGAAGGCCTGCTTGTCTTGCAGGGCGGGGGCGGCGTTGGCGGCAAGGGCCGCCTGACTGACAAGGCCGAAGGCCAGGCCCAGCAAAGGCAATTTCATGGTCGATTCCATCGTCGAGGCGCGGGGCGTATCAAGGCTGATACGGGCAACCGAAGTGTTCAGGCGGCTATTGTTGTACAGTGCGTCGGGCCACGGCGTGCCGGTCTGCCGGTGGCCGCGGCGAATTATGCCTGATTCTGGCGCAGGCTCCAGAACCACGATGCACCCACAACTATAAGAACGCTCCGAGACCCTGGGCATGACACCGCTCAACCCTTATCACCAGCGCCAGATCGTCGAGGCCATCGCCTGCGCCGAGCGGCGCACGGGCACTGTGCTGATGGCTGTACTGGCCCGTCGCGCCGATGACTACGCCTACCTGCCGCTGTTCTGGGCCGCCTTGCTGGCCCTGGCGTTGCCCTGCGTCTTGCAGGCTGCGTTCGGTTGGCCAGCGGGGCGGGCGTTGATGGTGCTGCACGGGCTGCTATTCATCGGCCTGTGCCTGCTGTTGCGCAGCCCGCGCCTGGCCGCCTGGGTCGTGCCTGCGGCGCTGC
>NZ_DAMCCR010000182.1:0-3909 GCF_032058845.1 Pseudomonas sp.
CGCATGACCGTGCGTGGCGCCGAACTGGGCCTGGACGAGGAGCTTACCGCCCTGGCGCTGTCGCGCCCGCCGCTGCGGGTGCTGATCGATGGGCGTTTGCGCGTGCCGCTGAGCGCACCGTTCTTCCAGGCCGGGGGTGCGCTGGTGGCCACAGCGGCGCAAAGCGATCCACGTTACGCCGAGGCCGGTCATCGCCTGCTGCGGGTGCCAGGCGAGGCGGGCCAGGTCGATCTGCGCGCGTTGCTCGGCGAACTGGCCGCGCAGGGCGTCAACGAGATCCTGCTGGAGGCCGGCCCGACACTGGTCGGTGCCTTTGCCCAGCAAGGCCTGATCGACGAATACCAACTGTTCGTCGCCGGCACCTTCCTGGGCTCGAGTGCCCGACCCTTGCTTGACTGGCCACTGAGTCAGATGAGCCAGGCACCGCGCCTGAAGATCACTGGCATGCGCGCAGTCGGCGACGACTGGCGCATCATCGCCGTACCGCAGCCGGCCAGCGACGTATAATGCCCGGCTTGCCCCGCGCAGCCCTGTTCCCGAGGAGGACACCATGTTCACCGGTATCATCGAATCGATCGGCTCCATCCGCAGCCTGACCCCCAAGGGCGGTGACGTGCGGGTCTACGTGCAGACCGGCAAGCTCGACCTGGGCGACGTCAAGCTCGGCGACAGCATCGCGGTCAACGGCGTGTGCCTGACCGCCGTGGAACTGCCGGGCGACGGCTTCTGGGCTGACGTCAGCCGCGAGACCCTGGCCTGCACCGCATTCGTCGACCTCAAGGCGGGCAGCCCGGTCAACCTGGAAAAAGCCCTGACCCCGACCACCCGCCTGGGCGGTCACCTGGTCAGCGGCCACATCGATGGCGTCGGCGAAATCATCTCGCGCAGCGATAACGCCCGCGCGATCCAGTTCCGCGTGCGAGCGCCCAAGGACCTGGCCAAGTACATCGCCCACAAGGGCTCGATCACCGTCGATGGCACCAGCCTCACGGTCAATGAGGTCGACGGCGCCGAATTCGAGCTGACCATCGTCCCGCACACCCTGTCCGAAACCATCATGGCCGACTACCGCCCCGGGCGTCGGGTCAACCTTGAGGTCGACCTGCTGGCCCGTTACCTGGAGCGTCTGCTGCTGGGCGACAAGGCCGCCGAACCGAGCAAGGGCAGTGGCATCACCGAAAGCTTCCTGGCCGCCAATGGCTTCTTGAAATCCTGAATGAATTGAGAAGGGGGTGCCGCGTGGCGCTCAACAGCATCGAAGAACTGGTCGAAGACATCCGCCAGGGCAAAATGGTCATCCTCATGGATGACGAAGACCGCGAGAACGAAGGCGACATCATCATGGCCGCCGAGTGCTGCCAGGCCGAGCACATCAATTTCATGGCCAAGCACGCTCGCGGCCTGATCTGCATGCCGATGACCCGCGAGCGCTGCGAGACCCTCAAGCTGCCGCTGATGGCCCCGCGCAACGGTTCGGGTTTCGGCACCAAGTTCACCGTGTCGATCGAAGCCGCCGAGGGCGTCACCACCGGTATCTCCGCCGCCGACCGCGCACGCACGGTGCAGGCAGCGGCCGCCCGCGACGCCAAGGCCGATGACATCGTCAGCCCCGGCCACATCTTCCCGCTGATGGCCCAGCCAGGCGGCACCCTGGCCCGCGCCGGGCACACGGAAGCGGCCTGCGACCTGGCACGCATGGCCGGGTTCGAGCCGAGCGGCGTGATCTGCGAAGTGATGAACGACGACGGCACCATGTCGCGCCGCGCCGAGCTGGAACTGTTCGCCGCCGAGCACGGCATCAAGATCGGCACCATCGCCGACCTGATCCACTACCGCATGATCCACGAACGCACCGTTCAGCGGGTCGCCGAGCAGCCGCTCGACACCGAGCTGGGCCCGTTCGAGCTGGTCACCTACCGCGACGCCGTGGAAGGCGATGTGCACATGGCCCTGACCCTGGGCACCATCAGCGGCGACGAGCCGACCCTGGTGCGCGTGCACAACATGGACCCGCTGCGCGACCTGCTGCTGGTCAAGCAACCGCACCGCTGGAGCCTGCGCGCGGCCATGAGCGCCGTGGCAGACGCCGGCAGCGGTGTGGTCCTGCTGCTTGGCCATCCGCTGGATGGCGACGTGCTGCTCTCGCACATCCGCGAAAGCGCCGGCGAGCTGCCGACCAAGGTGCCGACCACCTACAGCACCGTCGGCGCCGGTTCGCAGATCCTGCGTGACCTGGGCGTGCGCAAGATGCGCCTGATGAGTTCGCCGATGAAGTTCAATGCGATATCCGGATTCGATCTGGAAGTTGTAGAATACGTGCCCTCCGAGTAACACCAGGTGCCGGCAACGCCCTGAAGCTCGAGTCCGAACCCTGCCGAGGCCGCCCTGTGCGGCCTCGTTATCGAATGTGAGATTCCCCGAATGAACCTGAAGACCATCGAAGGTACCTTCATCGCCCCCAAAGGTCGCTATGCCTTGGTGGTTGGCCGTTTCAACAGCTTCGTCGTCGAAAGCCTGGTCAGCGGCGCCGTTGACGCCCTGGTCCGTCACGGCGTGAGCGACAGCGACATCACCCTCATCCGTGCCCCGGGCGCGTTCGAGATCCCGCTGGTGGCGCAGAAGGTTGCCCAGCAAGGCGAGTACGACGCGATCATCGCCCTGGGCGCCGTGATCCGTGGCGGCACCCCACACTTCGAGTACGTGGCCGGTGAGTGCACCAAGGGCCTGGCTCAGGTGTCGATGGAGTTCGGCGTACCGGTTGCGTTCGGCGTGCTGACCGTCGATTCCATCGAGCAGGCCATCGAGCGTTCCGGCACCAAGGCCGGCAACAAAGGCGCCGAGGCTGCACTGTCGGCCCTGGAAATGGTGAGCCTGCTGTCGCAGCTGGAGGCCAAGTGATCAGCGACGAAAGCGATCGTTTCAACCCGCGCGATCCGCAACCTGCGGACGCCGGCAAGCCTTCGAAAAGCGTCAAGCGCCGCGAAGCCCGCAAGCTCGCGACGCAAGCGCTGTACCAGTGGCACATGGCCAAGCACTCGCTGAATGAAATCGAAGCGCAGTTCCGGGTCGACAACGATTTCACCGACATCGATGGCGCCTATTTCCGCGAAATCCTGCACGGCGTTCCGGCGATCAGTGGCGAAATCGACAAAGCCCTGGTGCCCTGCATGGACATGGCCCTGGAAGAGCTCGATCCGGTTGAGCTGGCGGTGCTGCGGCTGTCCACCTGGGAGTTCATCAAGCGCGTCGACGTGCCGTACCGCGTGGTGATCAACGAAGGCGTCGAGCTGGCCAAGGTGTTTGGTGCCACCGACGGGCACAAGTTCGTCAACGGTGTGCTCGACAAGCTGGCGCCGAGCCTGCGTGAAGCCGAAGTCAAGGCCAACAAGCGCTGATCCTGGCGCTGTCGTGTGATGGGTGAGTTCGAGCTGATCAATCACTACTTCGCTGCCGCGCCCTGTGCGCAAGGCGGCGAGGGTGTGGCGCTGGGCATCGGTGACGACTGCGCCCTGCTTGACCTGCCGCCCGGCGAACAGCTGGCGGTGTCTACCGATACGCTGGTGGCCGGGGTGCATTTTCCGGCGGTCTGCGACCCCTTTCTGCTCGGTCAGCGCTCGCTGGCGGTCGCGGCCAGTGACCTGGCGGCCATGGGCGCTCAGCCGCTGGCATTCACCCTGGCATTGACCCTGCCCGATGTCGGCGCCGCCTGGCTCGAAGGCTACGCCCAGGGCCTGCAGCGCATGGCCAGCCAATGCGGCCTGACCCTGGTGGGTGGGGATACCACGCGCGGCCCCCTCAGTCTGACCTTGACCGTGTTTGGCCGTGTTCCGGCAGGCCAGGCGCTGCGCCGCCGTGGCGCCCAGCCGGGCGACCTGCTGTGTGTCGGAGGCGCGCTGGGCAATGCCGCCG
>NZ_DAMCCR010000183.1:0-3463 GCF_032058845.1 Pseudomonas sp.
GTCGCGCCAGGGCACGCAGCGCCGCGCGCTGGTCGCGATCGGTTCTTCGGCCGGTGGGCCGGCGGCGCTGGAGCTGCTGCTCAAGGGGCTGCCCAAGGATTTCCCTGCCGCCATCGTGCTGGTCCAGCACGTGGATCAGGTGTTCGCCAGCGGCATGGCCGACTGGCTGGCCAGTGCCTCGGGCCTGCCAGTGCGCCTGGCCCAGGAGGGCGAGGCGCCGCAGCCTGGGCAGGTACTGCTGGCCGGGACCAACCACCATCTGCGGCTGTTGCAGAACGGCACGCTGGCCTACACGCCCGAGCCGGTCAATGAAATCTACCGACCCTCGATCGATGTGTTCTTCGAGAGCGTGGCGCGCTACTGGAACGGTGACGCGGTCGGGGTGCTGCTCACCGGCATGGGCCGCGACGGCGCCCAAGGGCTGAAACTGATGCGCGAGCAAGGTTTTCTGACCCTCGCCCAGGACCAGCAGAGCTGCGCGGTGTATGGCATGCCCAAGGCTGCGGCGGCGATCGACGCTGCCGTGGAAATCCGCCCGCTGGAACGTATCGCCGGGCGCCTGACGGAAATCTTTTCGAAATGACGATAGTTGAGTCTTGCCGTGTGATCGGCAGCGACCGGGTGAACAGGCATGAATGATTTACTGCTGGAGGGCTTCAACGCGGCCGATGAGAATTCGGCGATGGTCCTGCTGGTCGATGACCAGGCAATGATCGGCGAAGCGGTGCGCCGCGGGCTGGCCAATGAAGACAACATCGACTTCCATTTCTGCGCCGACCCGCACCAGGCGGTGGCTCAGGCCATTCGCATCAAGCCGACGGTGATCCTGCAGGACCTGATCATGCCTGGCCTGGACGGCCTGACCCTGGTGCGCGAGTACCGCAACAACCCGGCCACCCAGGACATCCCGATCATCGTCCTGTCGACCAAGGAAGACCCGCTGGTCAAGAGCGCGGCCTTCGCCGCCGGGGCCAACGACTACCTGGTCAAGCTGCCCGACAACATCGAACTGGTCGCGCGCATTCGTTATCACTCGCGCTCCTACCTGACCCTGCTGCAACGCGACGAGGCCTACCGTGCCCTGCGCGTGAGCCAGCAGCAGTTGCTCGACACCAACCTGATGCTGCAGCGCCTGATGAACTCTGACGGGCTGACCGGGCTGTCCAACCGCCGCCACTTCGACGAGTACCTGGAGCTGGAATGGCGCCGCGCCATGCGCGAGCAGAATCAGCTGTCGCTGCTGATGATCGATGTCGACTACTTCAAGGCCTTCAACGACACCTTCGGCCACCTGGCCGGCGACGAAGCGCTGCGCCAGGTGGCCGACGCGATCCGCCGCTCCTGTGCCCGGCCCAGCGACCTGCCGGCGCGTTACGGCGGCGAGGAGTTCGCCCTGGTGCTGCCCAATACCTCGCCCGGCGGCGCGCGCCTGGTGGCCGAAAAGCTGCGTCAGACCGTGCTCGCGCTGGACATCGCCCACACCACGCCGCAGCCCGACTCGCGCCTGACCGTGAGCATTGGCCTGGCCACGCATACGCCGGCCATCGGCAGCCCGTGCCGACAACTGATTTCCGCTGCGGACAAAGGGCTGTATACGGCCAAGAACGAGGGGCGCAATCGGGTGGTGGTGGCCTGAGGCAGACGTGAAGGGGCAGGGCCAGTGGGACGGGCGTGCGCTTGACGCGCACCGTCAGACGGCCTGCCGTCCGCCAGCAGACTGGTTTATACTCGTCGGCTTTTCACCGAATCCAGCGCGAGAGTCCCCGACCATGGAAATCCAACCGATCCGTAACACCATCAAGGACCTCACCGAGCGGTCCCAGTCGATTCGGGGGTATCTTTGACTACGATCACAAGCATGATCGTCTGACCGAAGTCAACCGCGAGCTGGAAGACGCCAACGTCTGGAGCAAGCCTGAATATGCCCAGGCACTGGGCCGCGAGCGCGCCATGCTCGAACAGGTGGTCAACACCCTCGACACCCTTGCCAACGGCCTGGCCGACTGCGAAGCCTTGCTCGAGATGGCGGTCGAGGAAGATGACGAAGGCACCGCCAACGATGTCGAAACCGAGCTGCAGGGCCTCGAAGACGCCCTGGCCCAGCTCGAATTCCGTCGCATGTTCAGCGGCGAAATGGACATGAACAACGCCTACGTCGACATCCAGGCCGGCTCCGGCGGCACCGAAGCGCAGGACTGGGCCAACATCCTGCTGCGCATGTACCTGCGCTGGGCTGACAAGCGCGGCTTCAGTGCCGAGATCGTCGAGCTGTCCGAAGGTGAGGTCGCCGGTATCAAGGGCGCCACCGTGCACATCAAGGGCGAGTACGCCTTTGGCTGGCTGCGCACCGAGATCGGCGTGCACCGCCTGGTTCGCAAGAGCCCGTTCGACTCCGGCGCCCGTCGCCACACCTCGTTCTCGGCGGTGTTCGTGTCGCCCGAGATCGACGACAAGGTGGAGATCGAGATCAACCCGGCCGACCTGCGCATCGACACCTACCGCTCCTCCGGTGCCGGTGGTCAGCACGTCAACACCACCGACTCGGCGGTACGTATCACTCACGTGCCGACCAACACCGTGGTGGCCTGCCAGAACGAACGTTCCCAGCACGCCAACAAGGACACCGCCATGAAGATGCTGCGGGCCAAGTTGTACGAGCTGGAGATGCAGAAGCGCAACGCCGCGTCCCAGGCACTGGAAGACACCAAGTCGGACATCGGCTGGGGTCACCAGATCCGCTCCTACGTGCTCGATGACTCGCGCATCAAGGACCTGCGCACCGGCGTCGAGCGCAGCGACTGCAACAAGGTGCTGGACGGTGACATCGACCAGTACCTCGAAGCGAGCCTCAAGCAGGGGCTGTAAGCGGTACACCTTCGTCGCGGTGCCGGCCCCCGAGCCGCACCGCGCGCCTGCCCGACAGGGGCACCGAACACTGATGGAAAGAATGACGACATGAGCGACCTCAAGACCGAAGCGCAAGACCTGCAACAGGAAGAAAACACCCTGATCGCCCTGCGCAAGGAAAAGCTGGCAGCCGAACGTGCCAAGGGCCAGGCCTTCCCCAACGACTTCCGCCGCGACAGCTACTGCAACGATCTGCAGAAGCAGTACGTCGACCAGACCAAGGAAGCCCTGGAAGCTGCAGCGATTCCGGTCAAGGTCGCTGGCCGCATCATGCTCAACCGTGGCTCGTTCATGGTCATTCAGGACATGACCGGGCGCATCCAGGTCTATGTCAACCGCAAGACCCTGCCAGCCGAAACCCTGGCCGAGGTGAAAACCTGGGACCTGGGCGACATCATCAGCGCCGAAGGCACCCTGGCCCGTTCCGGCAAGGGCGACCTGTACGTCGAGATGACCCAGGTGCGCCTGCTCACCAAGTCCCTGCGCCCGCTGCCCGACAAGCACCACGGCCTGACCGACACCGAGCAGCGCTACCGCCAGCGCTACGTCGACCTGA
>NZ_DAMCCR010000184.1:0-3382 GCF_032058845.1 Pseudomonas sp.
GCCCGTTGCCATCGCGCAGTGCTGCCGCGCCGGCCGCGTCCAGCACGCCTGCGCCACGGCGCAAGCCTTACAAGCTGGTCGCCATCGGCACGTCCACTGGTGGCCCGGTGGCGCTGCAGCGGGTACTGACGCAGCTGCCGGCTGGCTTCCCGGCGCCCATCGTGCTGATCCAGCACATGCCGGCAGCCTTCACCAAGGCCTTCGCCGAGCGCCTCGACAAGCTCTGCCGCATCAACGTCAAGGAAGCCGAAGACGGCGACATCCTGCGTCCGGGCCTGGCCCTGCTGGCCCCTGGCGGCAAGCAGATGATGGTCGATGCGCGCGGCACGGTGAAGATCCTTCCCGGTGACGAGCGCCTCAACTACAAGCCGTGCGTGGACATCACCTTCGGCTCGGCCGCCAAGTCCTATGGCGACAAGGTGCTCTCGGTGGTCCTCACCGGCATGGGCGCCGACGGCCGCGAAGGTGCGCGCTTGCTCAAGCAGAGCGGCAGCACGGTGTGGGCCCAGGATGAAGCCAGCTGCGTGATCTATGGCATGCCCATGGCCATCGTCAAAGCCAACCTGGCCGATGCGGTGTACAGCCTTGACGACATTGGCCGGCACCTGGTCGAGGCCTGCGTCTGATGGATGTGCTGAGCCTGATCGGCCTGATCCTGGCGTTCGTGGCTATCGTGGGCGGCAACTTCCTCGAAGGCGGTCATGCCGGTGCGCTGATCAACGGCCCGGCAGCCTTGATCGTGCTGGGCGGCACCTTGGCCGCGGCCTTGCTGCAGTCACCCCTGTCGGCCTTCAAGCGGGCCATGCAGATCCTGCGCTGGATCCTCTTTCCGCCGCGCATCGACCTGGCCGGCGGCATCGACCGGGTGGTGAACTGGAGCCTGACGGCGCGCAAGGAAGGCCTGCTGGGCCTGGAAAGCGTCGCCGACATCGAACCTGACCCGTATGCGCGCAAGGGCTTGCAGCTGCTGGTCGATGGCGCAGAGCCGGAGGCGGTGCGCAGCATTCTCGAAGTGGATTTTCTCACCCAGGAAAGCCGCGACCTGCAAGCGGCCAAGGTGTTCGAGTGCATGGGCGGCTACGCGCCGACCATCGGTATCATCGGTGCGGTGATGGGCTTGATCCACGTGATGGGCAACCTGGCCGATCCGGCGCAGTTGGGCAGCGGTATCGCCGTGGCCTTCGTCGCCACCATCTATGGGGTGGCCAGCGCCAACCTGATCCTGTTGCCGGTGGCGAACAAGCTCAAGGCGCTGGTGATGCGCCAGTCGCGTTACCGGGAAATGCTGCTGGAAGGGTTGCTGTCGATTGCCGAAGGGGAAAATCCACGCTCGATCGAGTTGAAGCTGCAAGGCTTCATGGAGTAGGGCATGCGCCGTCGTCGCCACGTTGAAGAACCGGAAAATCACGAACGCTGGTTGGTGTCCTACGCGGACTTCATCACCTTGCTGTTCGCCTTTTTCGTGGTGATGTACTCGATTTCCTCGGTCAACGAAGGCAAGTACAAGGTGGTGTCCGAAGCCCTGCTGGGCGTGTTCAACGACCCGGAGCGCAGCGTGCGGGCCATCCCCATTGGTGAGGAACGGCCGCTCAGCGTGCGGCCGGCCCAGCCGCTGGTCAAGGACAGCGAACAGACTGACGCCGGGCTCGGGCAGGCCAGCAATGACCCGCTCAAGACCATTACCGACGAGGTCACGGCAGCGTTCGGCGATCTGATTTCGGGCAACCAGATGACGGTGCGCGGCAACGAGCTGTGGGTCGAGATCGAACTCAATTCCTCGCTGCTGTTCGGCAGTGGCGACGCGATGCCAAGCGATGCGGCGTTCTCGATCATCGACCGTGTGGCGGGCATTCTGAAACCTTTTGCCAACCCGGTGCACGTCGAAGGCTTCACCGACAACCAACCGATTCGCACGGCGCAGTACCCGACCAACTGGGAGCTGTCCTCGGCGCGCGCGGCGAGCATCGTGCGCCTGCTTGCACTCGATGGCGTCAACCCCGGACGCATGGCCTCGGTGGGCTATGGCGAATATCAACCGGTGGCGGCGAACGACACGCCGGCCGGGCGCGCCAAGAACCGCCGGGTGGTGCTGGTGATTTCACGCAACCTTGAAGTGCGCCGCAGCCTGACCGCCACGGGCAGCGCCAACGCTACGCCAGACGCGGCCTTGCGCCGGGCTGGCACACAAAGTGCACCTGCGAGCGGAGCGGCGGCGAATGACAGCTGATCACGTCAATTCTCCGTCACCGAATCAAAATACCGTTCCCGGCATGGCTGTCGGCCACCCGGGAGGAAGCAAGGCACCATGAGAGTCTGGGCAGTCGCCAATCAAAAGGGTGGGGTCGGCAAGACCACCACCACCATCGCCCTGGCAGGCTTGCTGGCCGAGGCGGGCAAGCGCGTGATCGTCGTCGACCTCGATCCGCACGGCTCGATGACCAGCTATTTCGGGCACAACCCCGATGCGCTCGAGCACAGTTGCTACGACCTGTTCCAGCACAAGGGCGCGGTCCCCGATGGCCTGCCCGGGCAGTTGCTGCTGCCCACCAGTGACGAGCGTATTTCCCTGTTGCCATCGAGTACCGCGCTGGCGGTGCTGGAGCGTCAGTCGCCTGGCCAGAATGGCCTGGGCCTGGTGATCGCCAAGAGTCTGGCGCAGCTGTGGCAGGATTATGATTTCGCCTTGATCGACAGCCCGCCGCTGTTGGGCGTGCTGATGGTCAACGCGCTGGCTGCGAGCCAGCAGCTGGTGATTCCCGTGCAGACCGAGTTCCTCGCCGTGAAGGGCCTGGAGCGCATGATCAGCACGCTGACCATGATCAACCGCTCGCGCAAGCAAGCGCTGCCGTTCCAGATCGTGCCGACGCTGTTCGACCGTCGTACGCAGGCCTCGATGAGCACGCTCAAGCTGCTGCGCGACAGTTATCCCGAACACGTCTGGCAGGGCTACATTCCGGTCGACACGCGCTTGCGCGATGCCAGCCGTGCCGGGGTCACCCCCAGCCAGCATGATCCCAAGAGCCGCGGCCTGGTAGCGTATCGCGCGCTGCTCAAGCACCTGTTGACCTACCGTAACGCATTGCAGGTGGCCTGATGAACGCACCCCGACCGCTTGCCAGCAAGCCGCAGCTGGCGCTGCAGTCCTACCTCGATGGGCTGTTGCAGGACGCCACTGACCTGCTCGATAGCGAACTGCCCGCCGCCGCCGGCAGCGATGCCGACGAATTTGCCCAGGCCGTACGCGAAGAGCAGCAGCGTGACGCCAGCCGGCAGCCCGCCGTGCTGCACCGGATGCCGAGCCGGCCTTTTGCCGAGCCGCCCGCGCCGCCCAGCTTGCCTGGCCTGCTGAACGTGGCCGAGCCGGTGCTGAAGGTGGTGGACG
>NZ_DAMCCR010000185.1:0-3280 GCF_032058845.1 Pseudomonas sp.
ACCCTGCGCCTGCTGCTCGACCACGGCCGCCATGACGAAGCCCGCCAGGCGCTCGAGCCGCTGGAGCAGATGCTCGCCCGCATGGCCTCGCTCACCGGCCACCTGAAGACCTTCGCCCGCAACAGCCCCGGCGGGCTGCGCGAGCGCCTGGACCTTGCCCGCGTGGTCGACCAGGCCCTGCAACTGCTCGACACCCGCCTGCGCAGCGACGGCATCGACCTGGCGCTGTACCTGGCTCGGCCTGCCTGGGTACGGGGCGATGCCATCCGCCTGGAACAGGTGCTGATCAACCTGTTGCACAATGCCCTCGACGCCATGGCCGACAAGCGCTTCAAACGCCTGGAGATCCGCATCGAACACGCCGAGGCCGACTGGCGCCTCAGCGTGCTGGATTCGGGTGGCGGCATTGCCAACGCGGACCTCGGCAAAGTCTTCGATCCCTTCTTCACCACCAAGGCAGTGGGCGACGGGCTGGGCCTGGGCCTGGCGATTTCCTACGGTATCGTGCACGAGGCCGGTGGCCAGTTGCGGGTCGAGAACCTTGCCGGTGGCGCCTGTTTCACCTTGTCCCTGCCCCGTGACCTGGAGCCTGTATGTTGAATTCGGTAATCGTCGTCGACGATGAAGCGAGCATCCGCAGTGCCGTCGAGCAATGGCTGAGCCTGTCGGGCTTCGAGGTGCAGCTGTTCGATCGCGCGCACGCCTGCCTGGCGCAGCTGCCCGCACACTTTCCCGGGGTGATCATCAGTGACGTGCGCATGCCGGGCATGGACGGTCTGCAACTGCTCGAAGCGGTGCAGCAGCAGGACCCGGACCTGCCGATGATCCTGCTCACCGGCCATGGCGACGTGCCGATGGCGGTGGATGCCATGCGCCGCGGCGCCTACGACTTCCTGGAAAAGCCCTTCACCCCGCAGCACCTGCTGGGCAGCCTGCGCCGCGCCCTGGAAAAACGTCAGTTGGTGCTGGAGAACCGCCGGCTGCACGAGCAGGCTGACCTCAAGTCACGTCTTGAGGGCGCCTTGCTGGGCATGTCCCAGGGCCTGCAGCAGCTGCGTCGGCAGGTGCTGGAACTGGCCGCGCTGCCGGTCAATGTGCTGATTCGCGGTGAAACCGGCAGCGGCAAGGAGCGCGTGGCACGCTGCCTGCACGACTTCGGCCCGCGCGCCGGCAAGCCGTTCGTGGCGCTCAACTGCGCCGCGATTCCCGAAGCGCTGTTCGAGGCCGAGCTGTTCGGCCATGAAAGCGGCGCCTTTACCGGCGCCCAGGGCAAACGCATCGGCAAGCTCGAATACGCCGATGGCGGCACTGTGTTTCTCGACGAGATCGAGAGCATGCCGCTGGCCCAGCAGGCCAAGCTGCTGCGCGTGATTCAGGAGCAGACGCTGGAGCGCCTGGGGGCCAACCAGAGCATCCGCGTCGATGTACGGGTGATCGCCGCCACCAAGCCGGACCTGCTTGAAGAGGCGCGCGCGGGGCGTTTCCGCGAAGACCTCGCCTATCGCCTGAATGTGGCCGAGCTGCGCCTGGCGCCACTGCGCGAGCGCCGCGAAGACATTCCCTTGCTCTTCGAGCATTTCGCCCGCCACTGTGCCGAGCGCCTGGGCCGCCCCGCGCCGCCCATTTCCGGTGCTCAGCTCACGCAACTGCTGGCCCATGACTGGCCCGGCAATGTGCGCGAGCTGGCCAACGCGGCCGAGCGGCACGCGCTGGGCCTCGACGATCCAGAACTGCACGCCGATGCCGTCAGCCCATCACTGGCCGAGCAACTGGAAGCGTTCGAGGCGCAGTGCCTGCGTGCCGCCCTTCGCCAGCATCAGGGCGAAATCAAATCGGTGATGGAAGCACTGCAACTGCCGCGGCGTACCTTGAACGAAAAAATGCAGCGCCATGGCCTGGTTCGTGAAGACTTCATAGAGCGCCGATAGGCGGATTCTTGCTCACTACAGGCATTGCATCGGCGGATTTCCGCTTATCGCGTCAGTGTCAGGCTGCGCAAGCATTCACCCCCTGCCCCAGGAGTGAGCGTCATGCCGCACCGTGCAACGCCTGTAGACTGGGGCCTGTTCTGTGCATGACGCGCCAATGCGCACCTTTCTGAACCCTTCGCGCACCCGTTTGGCACACCTTCTGCAATCGCCTGAGCCTGCCCGCTTCGGCGAGCCTCCTAAAAAAACAACGAGAAGGTCTCCCTGATGGATAACACCACGCCCCTGCCCGCCGGTGCAGCGTCTGCGCCAAGCACTGCGCGCAGCACCTCCAGCCGGCTCAAATCAATCTTCAGCGGTTCTATCGGCAATATGGTCGAGTGGTATGACTGGTATGTCTATGCCGCCTTCTCGCTGTATTTCGCCAAGGCCTTCTTCCCTGCTGGCGACACCACCGCACAGCTGCTCAACACCGCCGCGATCTTCGCCGTCGGCTTCCTGATGCGCCCCATCGGCGGCTGGCTGATGGGGCTGTACGCTGACCGTAAAGGCCGCAAGGCCGCGCTCATGGCCTCGGTGCTGCTGATGTGCGCGGGTTCCCTGGTGATTGCCCTGACGCCCGGTTACGAAACCATTGGCGTGGCAGCGCCGGTACTGCTGGTGATCGCGCGGCTGATGCAGGGCCTGTCGGTGGGCGGCGAGTACGGTACGTCCGCCACCTACCTCAGCGAGATGGCGAGCAAGGAGCGTCGCGGCTTCTTCTCCAGTTTCCAGTACGTGACGCTGATTTCCGGGCAGCTCATTGCCCTGGCCGTGCTGATCATCCTGCAGAACACCCTGACCACCGAAGAGCTGTACGCCTGGGGCTGGCGTGTACCCTTCGTGATCGGCGCGCTGTGCGCAGTGGTCGCACTGTGGCTGCGCCGCGGCATGGAAGAGACCGCATCGTTCACCAAGAAGGAAAAGGCCAAGGAAAGCCTGATGCGCACCCTGATGCGTCATCCCAAGGAGCTGCTCACCGTGGTCGGCCTGACCATGGGCGGCACCCTGGCCTTCTACACCTACACCACCTACATGCAGAAATACCTGGTCAACACGGTGGGCATGAGCATCAGTGACTCGACCACCATTTCGGCCGCCACGCTGTTCCTGTTCATGTGCCTGCAACCGGTGATCGGCGCGCTGTCGGACAAGATCGGCCGCCGTCCGATCCTGATCGCCTTCGGCGTGCTGGGCACGATCTTCACCGTGCCGATCCTCACCACCCTGCACACCATTCAGAGCTGGTGGGGCGCGTTCTTCCTGATCATGGCCGCGCTGATCATCGTCAGCGGCTACACCTCGATCAACGC
>NZ_DAMCCR010000186.1:0-3120 GCF_032058845.1 Pseudomonas sp.
GCCACGGCCCATGCCGAGCGCCAGGGCAGGGCGGCCAGGCCCGCCTCGGCGCTGGCGTAATACGGTTCGGCGGCGTCGATCAAGCGTTGCGCGAGCAGCGCCACGGCTGCGCGGTGCCGAGGCTCGCCCAGGGTCGCGGGCGTCATGCCGAATTCCTCCAGCCACTGCCGCGGCAGGTAACAACGACCCACCTTGGCATCATCGACGATGTCGCGGGCGATGTTGGTCAGTTGCATGGCCAGGCCCAAGTCGCAGGCGCGGTCGAGTACCTGCGGGTCCTGGGTGCCCATGATCCGCGCCATCATCAGCCCGACCACACCGGCCACGTGGTAGCAGTACTGCAGGGTGTCGGCGAGTGTCTGGTACTGCTGCTCCTCCACATCCATGGCAAACCCCTGCAACAGGTCCAGCGCTTCTTCGCGGGCGATGCCATGGCGTTGCACCACCGCCTGCAGGGCGGCGAATGCGGGGTCTTCGAGCGGTGCGCCAAGGTAGGCAGTGTGGGTCCGGGCGCGCAGCTCGGCCAGGCGCACCTGCGCCTCTGCCGGGCTCAGCGGCACGGCGTTGTGGCCGGCCTCCTGACCATCGATGACGTCGTCGCAATGCCGGCACCAGGCGTACAGCAACACCGCGCTGCGGCGCGTTGCCGGGTCGAACAGGCGCGAGGCGCTGGCGAAACTCTTCGAACCCACCGCGATGCTGTTCAGCGCATGGTGCAGCAGCGGATCGGCAGCGGCGTCGCTCATCCGTGCAGGTCCTCCAGCATCAGGCCGGCAGTGGCCTTGGCCGAGCCGATCACCCCTGGTACGCCCGCGCCCGGGTGGGTGCCAGCCCCCACCAGGTAGAGGTTGCTGATCTGGCCGTCGCGGTTGTGCGGGCGGAACCAGGCGCTTTGCTGCAAGACCGGCTCCAGCGAGAACGCCGAACCCAGGTGGGCATTGAGCTGCTCCTTGAAGTCCATCGGGGTGAAGGTCCGGCAGGTCACCAGGTCTTCGCGCAGGCCTGGCATGTAGTGCTGCTCCAGGTAGCTGAAGATGCGGTCGCGGTAGCGCGGGGCTTCTTCACGCCAGTCGATGTCGACATTGCCCATGTGCGGCACCGGCGCCAGAACGTAGTGGCTGGAGCAGCCAGGCGGCGCCAGGCTTGGGTCGGTGGCGCACGGGGTGTGCAGGTACAGCGAGAAATCCTCGGGCAGGTGCGGGCCGGCGAAGATTTCCTTGATCAGCGGCTTGTAGCGCGCGCCAAAACACACGGTGTGATGGCGCAGCTGCGGCTGCTCGCGCTTGAGGCCGAAATGCACCACGAACAGCGAGTTGCTGAAGCGTTTGGTCTTGAGCCGTTCGCCCTCGCTGCGCCCGCGTGGATGGGCACCGAGCAGGTCGCTGTAGGTGTGCACCACATCCGCGTTGGAGGCGATCACGTCAGCCGGCCAGCGCTGACCATCGGCAGTGCGCGCTGCGGTGACCCGATCACCTTCGGTATCGAAGCCGCTGACCTCGGCATTGAGCACCAGGCGCCCGCCGATGTCCTCGAACAGCTTGGCCATGCCGGCCACCAGGGCGCCGGTACCGCCGCGTGGGAACCACACGCCCCATTCGCGCTCCAGCGCGTGGATCAGGGTGTAGATCGACGAGGTGGAAAACGGGTTGCCGCCCACCAGCAAGGCATGGAACGAGAACGCCTGGCGCAGTTTGTCGTTGCGGATGAATTTCGCCACCATACCGTACACGCTGCGCCAGGCTTGCAGGCGCGCCAGCTGCGGACCGGCCGAGAGCATGTCGCGAAACGACAGGAAAGGTACCGCGCCAAGCTTGATGTAGCCCTCGGCGAGCACCTCTTTGGAATAGGCCAGGAAGCGGCGATAGCCTTCGACGTCAGCCGGCTCCAGCGCATGGATCTGGCGCTCGAGATCGGCCTGGTCATTGCCATAGTCGAACTGCGTGCCATCTTCCCAGCACAGACGGTAGAAGGGGGTCACCGGCAACAGCTCGACGTAGTCGCGCATGGGCTTGCCGGCCGCCTCGAACAAGGCTTCGATGGCCGACGGGTCGGTGATCACCGTAGGGCCGGCGTCGAAGGTGAAGCCCTCATCCTTGTACACATAGGCTCGCCCGCCTGGCAGGTCGCGGCGCTCCAGCAAGGTGGTGGCAACGCCGGCAGACTGCAGGCGGATGGCCAGGGCCAGGCCGCCGAGGCCGGCGCCGATGACGACAGCCGTTTTACCAGGGGTCATGAATGTTCCTCGAAATGGCGGGGGGAATGACGCAACGCGGCGCGCAGCGCTTGACCAACAGGCACCGGCGGTTTGCCGCTGAGCACACGCAGGCGATCGGCCCAGGTGCTCTGCCCGGCATAGAAGCGGGCAATCAGCGGCTCGGACAGCCGGTAGAAACGTTGCATGACCTGCCAGCGCTGGTGCGGTTTGCCAGCCAGGAACAGCATGCGGTTGAGCAATCGATAAAAGCCCTGCGCCTGCCAGCGCTGGCGCTGATAGGCAGCCATTGCCGGCGCCAGGCTGGCGTGATCCAGGCGCGGCTGGCGTGCCAGCCAATCGGCCAGGCGCACCGCTTCAGGCAGGGAGTAACCGGTGGTGCAGTGGAACAGTCCGGCGCGCAGGCCTGACTGCAGCTGGCCGTCTTGCTCGGTACGCCAGGCGTCGAAATCGCCGGCCAGGGTAATCGGCAGCACGCCGTGCTCTTCGCGCAGCACCTGCTCGGCCTGCCAACCGTGCTGTTGCAGGTAGTGCCCGATGTGCTCACGCAGCTGCACGGCGTCTGGCGCGTCACGTTCGACGTAATGGGTATCTTCGATCAACAGCGTGTCGGTGCTGAACGGCAGCACGTAGACGAAACGGTAGCCGTCACCTTGTGGCACGCGTGCATCCATGACGATGGGCACCGCCAGGCCATGAGGTCGGCGCAGCTTCAGCACCTGGCCGAGGAAGGCTTGCTGGCCCAGGACCCTGTGCGGGCTGGCTTGCGGGCCGCGCCCGTCGATCACGGCGCGGGCGTGCAGGCGCTCGCCGTTGTCGAGGGTGACGCCGCTGGCGTCGAGCTCGCGGATGCGGCTGTTGCAGCGCAGCGACGTGCCCAGCGCGGCGGTCATCACCTCGGCGAAGCG
>NZ_DAMCCR010000187.1:0-2810 GCF_032058845.1 Pseudomonas sp.
GGCGGCGAGGCGGGTGCGTGCCGGCGCAGGATGCGCAGCACGCCCCACAGCATGGCCAGGGCCACGCTGGTCCACATCAGCACCAGCAAGCAGATCGCCATTATCAGGCTCATGGTCAGCTCCTTGGCCGGAGTGAATGTTCGCTCCGGCCCTACGCTGTGAAGTCTAGCCGCAAGTCGAGGACGTTCAATTGACCGATGGTCCAGTACCCGGGCATGGCGCCGGGCTGTACCGAGGCTGGCGCGCGGCCTATGATCGTTGGCCCAGCCAGGCCCGCTCCGCCTGGCACTGACAAGCGAGAGATCATGTCGCAGCCTTCTTCCCCGACCTATGCCCTGAACCGGCGCCGCTGGCTTGCCGTTTGCCTGATGATCGCCAGCCTGTCCGGTTGCGCCAGCGCGCCGCCGCCGCTGCCCCAGGGGTTGGCGCAGCGGGTTGAAATCAGCAGCGTGCCGTTCTTTCGCGGCAACGCCAACCACGGAGGCGCCTTGGCGCTGGCAGCGCTGCTGTCTCAACAAGGGGTGAGCATCACCCCGGGGCTGCTGGATGAGCCGTTGAAGTTGCCGCAGCAGGCCGACCGTCTGGACACCTCGATTCCCCGTGTAGCGCGTGAGTACGGCATGGTCGTGTACCCATTGGACAAACGTCTGCAGGCTTTGCTGGTGCAACTGGCGGCGGGCAATCCGGTGCTGGTGCGATACCGCGAAGGCTCGAGTTTCTGGGCCGAGCCGCGCTACGCGGTGGTGATTGGCTACGACCGCTACAAGCAGCGGATGTTGTTGCGCGCCGGCATGGATCGGCGCCGTCTGGTCGACTTCAGTGATTTTGAACAGGCATGGCAGCAGGAAGGCAGTTGGGCGGTACTGGTTCAACCGCCACGGCAGTTGCCGGCCGAGGTGGACCATCAGCGCTGGCGGCAGGCCGCCGAGGCGCTGGCGCAGGCCGGTCAGGAAGTGGCGGCGCGCCAGGCAATCGATCGCTTGCAGGAGTAGACGGTTGCGCGGGGCAGGGCGCCCCACAATGACTCAGAAGCCCAGGCGATCGCGCAAGCTGTAGTACCACGCACCCAGTGCGCTGAACGGTACACGCAGCAACTGGCCGCCCGGGAACGGGTAGTGCGGCAGGCCAGCGAAGGCATCGAAGCGTTCCGCCTGGCCGCGCAAGGCTTCGGCCAGCACCTTGCCGGCCAGGTGCGTGTAGGTCACCCCGTGGCCCGAGCAGCCTTGCGAGTAATAGATGTTGTCGCCAATGCGCCCTACCTGCGGCAGGCGTGAAAGCGTCAGCAGGAAGTTGCCGGTCCAGGCGTAGTCGATCTTGACGTTCTGCAACTGCGGGAAGGCCTTGAGTAGCTTTGGCCGGATGATCGCTTCGATGTTCTGCGGGTCGCGCGCGCCATACACCACACCACCGCCGAAGATCAGCCGCTTGTCTTCGGTGAGGCGGTAGTAGTCGAGCAGGTAGTTGCAGTCTTCCACACAGTAGTCCTGCGGCAGCAAGCTCTTGGCCAGCGCGTCGCCCAAGGGCTCGGTGGTGATGACCTGAGTGCCGCATGGCATCGATTTGGCGGCAAGCTCCGGCACCAGGTTGCCCAGGTAGGCGTTGCCGGCAACGATGATGAACTTGCTGCGAATCTTGCCTTGGGGCGTATGCACCACGGGGTTGGCGCCGCGCTCGATGCGAATGGCCGGGGTTTGCTCGTAGATGATGCCGCCAAGCGATTCCACCGCAGCCGCTTCACCCAGTGCCAGGTTGAGCGGGTGAATGTGGCCGCCGCTCATGTCGAGCAGGCCGCCGATGTAGTTCTCGCAACCCACCACTTCACGGATGCGGCTGCGGTCCATCAGCTCCAGCTGAGTGTTGCCATAGCGTTCCCACAGGCGCTTCTGGGCTTCGAGGTGCTCCATCTGCTTGGGTTTCAGCGCTGCGAAAACGCCGCCGTTTTTCAGCGCGCAGTCAATGCCATAGGTGGCGACCCGCTCGCGGATGATCCGGCCACCTTCGAACGCCATCTGGCCCAGCAGTTGTGCCTGCTGCTGGCCGACGCTGCGCTCGATGACATCGATGTCGCGGCTGTAGCTGTTGACGATCTGGCCGCCATTACGGCCCGAGGCGCCGAAGCCGACCTTGGCCGCTTCGACGATGCGCACCTTGAAGCCGTTTTCCAGCAGGAACAGCGCACTGGACAGGCCGGTATAGCCAGCGCCAATGATGCAGACATCGGTTTCCACCTCACCCTGCAGCGCCGGACGTGCAGGCACCGGGTTGGCCGAGTCGGCGTAGTAGGACTGCGGGTAGGGGATGTTGGCCATGGCGGAGAAGCCCTCGTGTTCTATATTTTTAACGGTTCAGCGGATGCTATCAATAATAATAAACACCGGCTAGTCGCCGCTGAAAATTCATGTTGCGCGGGCCTGCACCAGGATCCGGCTATAAATTTATTAGGATTCAGGGAGTTAGCGCGAAAAAAAGAGTTGACACCGCTTATCTATTCCGTAGAATGCGGCCCCACGACAGGCACATAGCTCAGTTGGTTAGAGCACCACCTTGACATGGTGGGGGTCGTTGGTTCGAGTCCAATTGTGCCTACCAAATCGATGAGAAGGGCGACCCCACCGGGTCGCCTTTTTTGTTTGTGCGGCGCTTCGTGTTGCCGCAATGCGTTGAATCGAGCTGCACCGCACTTCACGCAAATTTTTGATTAATTTGAAGAAAAAGCGCTTTACAGGGAACTGACTCCCCTCTAATATGCGCCCCACACGACAGGCACATAGCTCAGTTGGTTAGAGCACCACCTTGACATGGTGGGGGTC